>JBKBXN010000152.1:0-6255 GCA_046314055.1 Brevundimonas sp. | reverse complement strand
GCTGGACGAAGTTCTCCGAAATGAGAAGCTTCGCCGCGATCTGGACGCAACCTCGCCTCACGACGGGCGCTAGTCGAGATCATCCATCGAACGCCGGAATTGGCGCCAGGGCCGTTCGGCCTATATCAATCGCGAAGACGAGGCGGTTTCGCCCCGACAAAGGATCGCAAGGACCACGATGCTGAAGCGTAAAGAGTTCATTCTCGGGGCCGCGGCCGGCCTCACCCTCGCGGCGGCGGCGACTGCGGGCGGGGTCATCAACTGGCCCGGCGCCCATGCCGACCCCCAGGCGGTGAACCGGATCACGCCCGTCCCGGCCAACGGCGACAGCTTCTCGCCCCCGCCCGGCGCGCCCAACAGCTTCGCCAACATCTTCGAGCAGGTCGCCCCCGCCGTCGTTCAGATCGACGTGACGGTCAAGGTCGATCAGCCCCAGGGCGGCGCCTTCCAGATCCCCGGCCTGCCGTTCCAGTTCGTCCCGCCCCAGGGCCGGGGCGGCGAAGGCGAAGAGGCCGAGCCCCAGACGACCCAGGGCGCCGGTTCCGGCTTCTTCATCTCCCAGGACGGCTTCATCGTCACCAACAACCACGTCGTCGCCGACGCCACCGAGATCAAGGTCAAGATGTCGGACGGCCGCGAACTGCCGGCGCGACTGATCGGGCGTGACGAGGCCACCGACTTGGCGGTGATCAAGGTCGATGGCGACAACTTCAAATACGTCAGCTTTGAAGAGACGGCTGATCCGCGCGTCGGCGACTGGGTCATCGCCATCGGCAACCCGTTCGGCCTGGGCGGCACGGCGACCGCCGGCATTGTTTCGGCCAAGGCGCGCGACATCGGTGGACGCGAAAGCCCCTATACCGACTTCCTTCAGATCGACGCCGCCATCAACCGGGGCAATTCGGGCGGCCCGACCTTCGACATCCACGGCCGGGTTATAGGCGTGAACTCCGCGATCCTTTCGCCCACGGGCTCATCGGTCGGCATCGGCTTCGCCATTCCGGCCGAAACGGCCAAGCGGATCACCACGCAATTGATGCGCGGCGAGGCGATCGAACGAGGCTATCTGGGCGTTCAGATCAGCACCCCCACCGCTGAAGAACTGGCGGCTTTGGGCTTGCCGGAAAATCAGAAGGGCGCTCTGGTCTCCAACGTTACGGCGGACGGCCCGGCGGATCGCGCCGGCTTGCGGTTCAGCGATCTGATTGTGTCCCTCAATGGCGAGACGATCGACACCTCGACCAAGCTGACGCGTATGGTCGGTTCGGCCAAGCCGGGCGACGTCCTGCGGATGGAAGTGCTGCGCGACGGTCGCCGTCAGACCATCACGGCCCGCTCGACCAAGCGTCCTTCGGAGACGGAGCTGAACGGCCAGGAAGGCGGCGGGAGCGGCGGCGAGGCGCCGAGTGCGACGCCCGGCGCCTCGGCCACGGTCGAAGGCCTCACCGTCGCGCCGCTGACACCGGCGCTGCGTCAGCGACTTGGCGCGCCCGCATCAGTCGAAGGGCTGGCGGTGACAGGCGTCGCCAACGGCGTTGATCCGCGGCTGTCGCAGGGCGTGGTGATCCAGCAGGTCCAGAACACCCCCGTCCGCACGGTCGAGGAGTTCCGGAACGCCGTCAACGCCGTCAGGGCGTCGGGCCGGCCGGGCGCCTATCTGCTGATTTGGGCGCGGGGCGCGGGGAATGTGCCCTATGTCCTCGAGCTTAAGAAAGCTGACTAAGCCGTAACTCACTGAATCGCCGCCGATGCGCTACCATCGGCGGCGATTTTGATTCCGGGAGGGGTTCCATGCGGATTTTGGTGGTCGAAGACGACGCAGAGGCGGCGACGGCCATGGTGCGGGGGCTGTCCGAAGCGGGGCATGATGTAACCCACGCCGTGGACGGGGCCTTCGGCCTGCTGGAGACCCAGAAGGGCGGCTATGACGTCTATGTGGTCGACCGGATGATGCCGCGCCTCGACGGCGTCGGCATGGTGGAAACCGTCCGCAAGGGCGGGGACCAGACTCCGGTCCTGTTCCTGTCGGCCCTGGGCGAGGTCGAGGACCGGGTCACGGGCCTGAAGGCCGGCGCCGACGACTATCTGGTCAAGCCTTACGCCTTCGCCGAACTGATCGCCCGGGTCGAGGCCCTGTCGCGCCGTCGCGAGACCGGCGGGGTCCAGACCGTGCTGAAGGTCGGCGACCTGGAGATGAACCTGATCGCCCGCACCGTCCATCGCGGAACGACCGAGATCGACCTCCAGCCGCGCGAGTTCCAGCTGCTGGAGTTCCTGATGCGTCACGCCGGCCAGTCGGTGACCCGCACCATGCTGCTGGAGAAGGTGTGGGAATATCATTTCGACCCCCAGACCAATGTCATCGACGTCCACATCAGCCGCCTGCGCTCCAAGATCGACAAGGGCTTCGACCGTGCGATGCTCCAGACCGTGCGCGGCGCCGGCTATCGGTTGGAGGCCTGAGCTAGTCTCCCTCCCCCGCAGGGGGAGGGAGAGCCCTCTTAACCCATGCGCCTTCCCTCCCTCCTTCGCCGCACGCCCTTCCGGCTGACGCTGCTGTTCCTGGCCCTGTTCGTGGCGGCGGCGGGGGCGATCCTGGCCTATGTCTATTTCGCCTCGGCGTCGGAGGCCCAGGCGCGGGCGCGGACGGATGTGGAGACCGAGCTGGAGGCCCTGACCGCCGTCCACCGCACGCGCGGGATCGACGCCCTGAACCAGGCCCTGGTCGAACGGACCATCCGGGGCGGGCCCTATCTGTATCTACTGACCGGGCCGGACGGGCAGATCGTCACCGGCAACCTGTCCGTCATGCCCTTCGATCTGGAAGAGGCGCCGCAGGCGGGCCAGGGCGAGTGGAGCACCTTCCGCCTGACCGACACCGATCCCGACGGCCGGGTCGAGACCCGACGCTCCATCGGGGTGATCATGCCCCTGGCGGGCGGCGACACCCTGTTCGTCGGCGAGGACATCGGCGGGATCGAGGAATATCTGTCGCGCCTGACCCAGGCCCTGTGGGGCGCCATGGGTCTGGTCATGCTGCTGGGCTTGGCGGGCGGTCTTTACATCAGCCGCCGGGTCGAAAGCGCCATGGGCGGGCTGAACCGCGTCGTCCAGGCGGTGCAGGACGGCGACCTGAAGCAGCGCGCCGTCATCCGCCACACCGGCGACGAGCTGGACGAACTGGGCCAGGGGCTGAACACCATGCTAGATCGGCTGGAGGGGTCGATGGCCTCGATCCGCCACGCTGGCGACGCCATCGCCCACGACCTGCGTTCGCCCCTGACGCGGATGCGGGCCAAGCTGGAGGTGGCCCTGATCGACGCTGAGGCGGGCAAGATCGACGGGGTCGACGCCCTGGGCATCGCCCTGGACGAGGCCGATCACCTGCTGAAGACCTTCAACACCGTCCTGGCCATCGCCCGGCTGCAAGCCGGCGGCGCGCCGGACCCCAAGATCATGGACGCCGCCGAACTGGCCGCCGACATGGCCGAGCTTTACGAACCGGCGGCCGAGGACAAGTCGATCGACTTCTCGTCCGAGGTCGAGACCGGCCTGATGATCGAGGGCAACCAGCCCTTCCTGGCCCAGGCCCTGGCCAATCTGATCGACAACGCCATCAAATACACCCCCGCGGGCGGGGCGGTGAAGCTGAGGGCGCGTCGGCGGTCGTCGGGCGAGATCGAATATTCCGTCACCGACACCGGCCCCGGCGTGCCGGAAGAGGACCGCGAACGCGTCGTCCAGCGCTTCGTCCGCCTGGACAACAGCCGCACCGAGCCCGGCTCCGGCCTGGGCCTGTCGCTGGTGACGGCTGTGGCCGAGGCCCACGGCGGCCGGGTGGTGCTGGACGAAGGCCCCGGCGCCTATGACGGCTTCGGACCAGGCCTGCGGGTGGCCCTGGTGCTGCCGCCGGCGAGCCAGAACTAGATAATTCCGCTCATCCCCGCGAAAGCGGGGACCCAGTTCTTTGGGCGATCAGGCTTGTGGCGCGTGTCGGGATCGTGGTCCAACGGCTGTGCCGAGCGAAAGCACTGGGTCCCCGCTTTCGCGGGGATGAGCGGATAAGTTGAATGCCCGATCCCACGCCCCAACCCCTATTTCAGGTCCTGACCCCCGCAGGTCCCGTCGCCAACCCCGCCGCCGCCGACCGCCTGTTGGAAACCCTGACTCAGGCCGCCGACGTCGACGGCTGGCGCGACACCCTGGACGCCGCCTGGCCCGCCCTGGCGCCTGTGGCCGGCGCCTCGCCCTATCTCGCCGGCCTGATGCGTCGCCGCCCCGCCCATCTGCGTCGGTTGCTGGAGACCAACCCGACCTCGGGACTGATCCGCATCCTCGCCGACACCGACGCCCTGGACGCCGAACCCGATGATGTGCGCGCCCCGTTGCGGGTGCTGAAGGCCGATCTGCACCTGCTGACGGCCCTGGCCGATCTGGGCGGGGTCTGGGATCTGGATCAGGTCACCGGCGCGCTTTCCAGCTTCGCCGACGCCGCCTGCCGCGCCGCCCTGCGCGCCGTCGCCGCCGAACAGCGCGCGCGGGGGCGGCTGATCTCCGCGCCGGACGATGCACGCGGGCCTATTCCCGGCCTGTTCGGCCTGGCCATGGGCAAGCATGGCGCGAACGAGCTGAACTATTCGTCCGACATCGACATCTCGCTCTTCTTCGAGCCGCGCCTGATGGGCCTGGCCCTGCGCGAGGGCGAGGAGATGCAGGATTTCGCCAATCGTGTCGGCAAGGGGATCGCCACCCTGCTGACCGAACGCACCGCCGACGGCTATGTCTTCCGCGTCGATCTGCGGCTGCGGCCCGACCCGTCCTCGACCCCGCCGGTGGTCGCCGGGCCGATGGCCCTGGCCTATTACGAGAGCGTCGGCCAGAACTGGGAGCGGGCGGCCTTCATCAAGGCGCGACCGGTGCTGGGCGACCCGCGCGCCGCCGCCCGGTTCGTCAAGGCGCTGCGCCCCTTCGTCTGGCGACGCAGCCTGGACTACGCCGCCGTCCTCGACATCCAGGCCATCAAACGCCAGATCCACGTCCACAAGACCGGCGAGGGGCTGCAGGCCGCCGGCGCCAATCTGAAACTGGGCCGGGGCGGCATCCGCGAGATCGAATTCTACGCCCAGACCCAGCAGCTGATCCTGGCCGGCCGCGACCCCGAATTGCGCGCCACGCGCACCCTCGACGCCCTGACCGCCCTGGCCCAGGCCGACCACATCCCCGCCGCCGTCGCCCAGGAGATGTCCGCCGCCTATGTCGAACTGCGCGGCCTGGAGCATCGGGTCCAGATGCTGGACGACGAGCAGACCCACCGCCTGCCCGAGGACGCCCAGGCCCGCGCCGCCGTCGCCGCCTTGGCTGGATGGACCGACCTTGCCGCCTTCGACGCCCATGTCGAGGCCCTGCTGGTCCGGGTCAACACCCGCTACGGCGAACTGTTCGAGGGCGGCGAGGAGCTGGATTCCAGCTACGGCAGCCTGGTCTTCACCGGGGTCGAGAACGACCCCGAGACGCTTGAGACTCTGCGCCGCATGGGGTTTTCCGAGGCGCCGTCGGTGGCCGACACCATCCGGTCCTGGCACCACGGCCGCATCCCGGCGACCCGGACGGAGCGGGGGCGTGAGCTGTTCACCCGGCTGGCGCCCCGCCTGCTGGAGGCCCTGGCCCGGTCCGGCGCGCCCGACGACGCCTTCCGCCGGTTCGCCGTCTTCTTCTCGGGCCTGGCGGCGGGGGTCCAGGTCCAGGCCCTGTTCCTGAACCAGCCCAAGCTGTTTGAAATGGTGCTGGGCGTCATGGCCTTCGCCCCGCGCCTGGCCCGCACCCTGGGACGTCAACCGGCGGCCCTGGACGGGGTGCTGGACGCCCGTTTCCTCGCCGATCTGTCGGACGAGACCGGCCTGACCGAACAGATCCAGCGCGAGGCCGGCGAGACGGAGGATTTCGAGGGCGCCATGAACGCCGTGCGCCGCCTGCACCGCGAACAGATGTTCCGCATCGGCATCCACGCCATGACCGGCCGGGCGGGACCCGAGGCGGCGGGCCGCGCCTACGCCGCCCTGGCCGACGCCGCCATGCGCACCCTGTCCCCGGCGGCCCTGGCCGAGACCGAACGGCTGGGCGGCGGCTTCCCCGGCGCGGTGGCGGTGGTGGCCCTGGGCAAGGCTGGCTCGCGCGAGATGACGGCCGGGTCCGACCTGGACCTGATGACCCTGTACGACGCCCCGCCCGAGGCCGTGTCCGAGATCAAGGGCTGGA
>JBKBXN010000151.1:0-6260 GCA_046314055.1 Brevundimonas sp. | reverse complement strand
GTTGATCAGGCAGCGGCCGGTGCCGAAGCCCTGCTCGGCCCCACCGGTCAGGACCGGGGTGGCGAAATGCACGCCGGCGGCGCGGATGTCGTGGCTGAACACCTCGCCCAGCGTATCGTCGGCCACCTTGCCGATATAGGCGGCGCGACCGCCGAACGAGCCGACGCCCGCCACGGTGTTGCCGGCCGAACCGCCCGAGGCCTCGACGCCGGGCGCCATGGCCTCATACAGGGCGGCGCTGCGCTCGGCGTCGACCAGCTGCATGGAATTGGGGGCCAGGTCCTGAGCCGTCAGGAAGGCGGCGTCGCAGGGGCTGAGCACGTCGACGATGGCGTTGCCGACAGCGCAGACGTCATATTGGGCGGTGTTCTGGGTCATGGTCGCGCCTTAACGGTTGAAGACCCGAACGTCACCCGAAAACATATAAGGAAGCCCTTATATGTGCCGGCGCAGTGCGATAGGCAGGCGTCATGACCCAGATCGCCGTCCTGACCCCTGACCCCGCCGACAAGACCTATGTCGGCCGCTGGCCCAGCGTGCTGGAGCGGCTGAAGGCGACACTGGAGGGCGCGGGCGCCACGGTGGTCGCCACGCCCTGGACCGACCATGTCGACGACGCTTCGGCCCTGGCGGCCTATGACCTGATCCTGCCGGTCATCGCCTGGGGCTATCACCGCGACCACGCCCGCTGGCTGAAGGCCTGCGCGACCTGGACCGGGGCCGGCCTGCCGGTCGCCAATCCGGCGACGGTGCTGGGCTGGAACTCGGACAAGACCTATCTGGCCCGCCTCGCCGACAAGGGCGTGCCCATTCCGCCCACCCGCTGGAGCGAGGCGATCACCCAGGACCAGGTGGACGCCGCCTTCGCCGAAACCGGCGTCCAGACCGGCGTCCAGACCCTGATCGTCAAGCCGACGGTGTCCGCCGGCGCCTTTCGCACCCTGCGCCTGACGCCCGGACAGCCCCTGACCGACGCGCCGCAAGGCCCGGCCATGATCCAGCCCTATCTGAAATCGATCGAGACCGAGGGCGAGACCTCGCTGCTCTTCTTCGGCGGCCGGTTCAGCCATGCGGTCAACAAGCGGCCGGTCCCCGGCGACTTCCGCATCCAGATCCAGTTCGGCGGCCTCTACACGGCCGTAACGCCGGACGACGCGGCCCTGGCCCTGGCCGAACAGGTGCTGGCCGCCATAGACGAGCCGCTGCTCTACGCCCGCATCGACCTGGCGCGCGACGACGCCGGCGCCTGGGTGCTGATGGAGGCCGAACTGATCGAGCCCGACTTCTATCTGGACCACGACCCCGCCGACGGCGCCGGCTTCGCCCGCGCCGTCAATGATAGACTGGGCGGCTAGAAAGCCGCCTTGCGCGGGGCATGGTCGGCCGCGAAGGCCGCGATCCGGGCATGGGCTTCGCGGAGCGGAGCCGGCGCACGGTCGCCGCCGCCTTCGCTGACCTGGAACCGGCCCACCAGTTGGGTCAGGTCCGACGCCTCTCGGCTCAGGCTCAGGCTGGCGGCGGTCGATTCCTCGACCATCGCCGCATTCTGTTGTGTGACCTGATCCATCTCGTTGACGGCCGTATTGACCTCGGCCAGGGCCAGGGCCTGTTCCTGGGTCGAGGCGCGGATTTCGCCCATCAGATGGGTGATGTCGTTGATGCGCACGGCGATCCCGGCCAGGGCCTCGCCGGATTCGCGCACCAGCACGACCCCGCTCTTGACCTGGGTGCTGCTGGTCGAGATCAGGGTCTTGATCTCGCGCGCCGAGTCCGCCGACCGCTGGGCCAAGGCCCGCACTTCCGACGCGACCACTGCGAAGCCGCGACCGGCCTCGCCCGCCCGCGCCGCCTCGACCCCGGCGTTCAGGGCCAGAAGATTGGTCTGGAAGGCGATCTCGTCGATCACGCCGATGATCTGGTTGATCTGGGCCGAGGAGCCCTCGATGGCCTGCATGGCCTGGACGGCGTCGCGGACGATGACGCCCGAGGTTTCGGCGTCGCCCTTGGCCGACTGAACCACGTCCGAGGCCTGGCGCGCGCCCGAGGCGGTCTTGTTCACCGTCGCCGTGATCTCGTCCAGGGCCGCCGCCGTCTCTTCCAGGCTGGCCGCCTGCTGTTCGGTGCGGCGCGACAGGTCTTCGGCGGCCTGCGAGATCTCGCCGGCGCCCGAGCGGATGCCGGCGACATTGCCCAGCACCACGCCCATGGCCTGCTGCAGCTGGGCGATGGCGGCGTTGAAGTCCGACTTCAGCTTGGCGTAGTCGCCGGGGAAATCCTGGGTGATGCTGTAGGTCAGGTCGCCGCGCGTCAGATGTTCCAGACCCTCGCCCAGGGCCGCGACCACGGTCGCCTGCTCGCGGGCCAGGGCCTCGGCGGCGCGCTGGTTGCGGGCCCGCTCCTCGTCCGACTGGTTGCGCAGGACCGCGCCCTCGGCTTCCAGCTGCATCTTCTCGACGGCGGCGTCGCGGAAAGCGATCAGGGCGACGCCCATCTTGCCCAGCTCGTCCTTGCGTTGAGCGTGGGGCACGTCGATCGTGGTGTCGCCGCCGGACAGCCGCCCCATCCGCTCGCCCATGCCGGTCAGGGCCCCGACGATGGACCGGGCCACGACCAGGCCGGCGGCCAGGGCGGCGACGGTCGCCAGGCCGATGGCGATCAGGGTCTTCAGCGCCGCCGCATTGACGCTCTGCGAGAGCTGGGCCGACTCCTCGGCGGTCAGTTCGACCTTGGCGTTGGTGAAGGCGGTCAACTTGGGGACCAGATCGGCCATCTTGGCGTCGAGCTGAGTCAGCAGAACCCGCTCCGCCGCCTTGTCATTGACGAGGCCGAGCTCGTCAGACCGGCCGGCCAGGGTGCGGATTTCGTTCAAGGGGGCGCGGAAGCCCTCGATCTCGTCCTTCCAGTGCGGGGCAATGGATTCCGCCTCGCCGAGCAAGGTCTCGATCGTCTGAATCTTTTCCTTCGCCTGATCGGCCGCCTCGCGCGCCTCGGCCGAGGCGCCGTCATAGGCGAAGACCTTGTAGGCGTCATAGCCCAGGCCCTGAAGGGTCCGGTTCACCCGGATCATCCTCACCAGGGCGACGTTCTCCACATCGGCCAGCCGGCTGTAATCGGCGTCGATCTTCTTCATCTCCCAGGCGCTGTAGGCGGCGCCCCCCAGCCCCACCAGGGCCAGCAGGATCAGGGGCACGATGATCTTCACCGCGACCTTGGTGTCGGACAGAATCTTGTTCACAGCCATCTCCAGGCGCCACAGCACAGACAGGGTTCACGGATGAACCCGGCCTCAGGCGCTCCACTGGACATGCGGCCCCGGAAGGATGGACGACGAAGTTCCCCGGGGCGACAGAGGGATGAAGTCTGAAGCCTGCGTGATTGTGGCGTCCCGGATCGGGACGAAATGTAAACGGGGCCTTAGGGCAAACTACATATACCGACGTTCATTGTCGACAGACCGGCGCCCCGCCGACGTCAGAACTCTTCCCAACCCTCAGGCTCGGCCTCAGGCTTGGGCGCCGCGCCGCCGCGACCCAGGGTCTTCAGCGCCTGAACCATCGGGCGGGCCGGCGACGCGCGCACCGGAGCGGGCGCGGCGGCCGGCCTGACGCCGCTCGTCCCGACCCTGAACTGGGCCACCGAGGCCTGAAGCGACTCCGCCTCCTGCGACAGCGAATGACTGGCGGCGGTCGATTGCTCGACCATGGCGGCGTTTTGCTGGGTGACCTGGTCCATCTGGTTCACCGCGGTATTGACCTCGGCCAGGCCGACGGCCTGTTCCTGGGCCGAGGCGGCGATTTCCGAAACCAGGCCGTCGATCTCGGCCACCCGGTCCACGATCCGTTGCAGGGCCTCGCCGGTCTGACCGACCAGTTTCACGCCCGACCCGACCTGGGCCGTCGAGGTCGAGATCAGGGTCTTGATCTCCTTGGCCGCTTCCGCCGAACGCTGGGCCAGGGCCCGCACTTCCGACGCCACCACCGCAAAGCCGCGACCGGCCTCGCCGGCTCGCGCCGCCTCGACCCCGGCGTTCAGGGCCAGCAGATTGGTCTGGAAGGCGATCTCGTCGATCACGCCGATGATCTGGTTGATCTGGCTGGACGAGGATTCGATCGCCTGCATGGCCGAAACCGCATCGCGGACGATGACGCCCGAGGTCTCGGCGTCTCCCTTGGCGGCCTGGACCACGTCCGAAGCCTGACGGGCGCCCGATGCGGTCTTTTTCACCGTGGCCGTGATTTCGTCCAGGGCGGCGGCGGTCTCTTCCAGGCTGGCGGCCTGTTGTTCGGTGCGACGCGACAGATCGTCGGCGGCCTGGGAAATCTCGCCGGCGCCCGAACGGATGCTGGCCACATTGCCGACCACGACCGACACGGCCTGCTGCAGTTGGGCGATGGCGGCGTTGAAGTCCGACTTCAGCTGTTCGGCGCGCGGGGCGACCTCGACCGTGAACCGGTGGGTCAGATCGCCGTTCGACATGGCCGCAAGACCCTGGCCCAGGGCCGTCAAGGCGACACGATCCTCTTCGGCGATACGCGCCTTCTCGGCTTCATTGGCGCGATGCTCGGCTTCGCTGATGGAACGCTGCGACTGGGTCTCGGCCTCCAGCCGGATCTTCTCGACCGCATTGTCGCGGAAGGTGCCGACCGAGGCGGCCATCCGGCCGATCTCGTCGCCGCGGCCCTGGGCGGGAATGGCGACCTTCAGGTCGCCGGCGGCGAGTTGATCCATGGCGCGGGTCATGGCCACGATAGGCTGGCTGAGCGCCCGCACGAGCCACAGGGTCATGGCCGCCGCAACCAACAGGGCCAGCACCCCGCCGACCACCAGGGCGGCGTAACCGCTGTTGAAGGCCGTGCGTTTCTCGGCGTTCTTGCGGGTCAGGACGCCTTGCGTCAGATCGTCGATCGACTTCACGGCGGCGCGAACATCGGTCAGACGCGCCGTTCCAGTCAGCTGGGCCAACGCCTGCGGCCGTAGGGCCGGATCGCGGGCCAGGTCCATCAGGGCCTGGGACTGCTGGTTGAATGCCGCGGCCGACGCCGTCATCGCATTCAGCTGACCGGCGTCGACGCCGTCGGCATCGCTTGTCTTCAGGGCCTGGACAGCCTGATCGAAGGCCGCCTTCGACTCCTTGTATTTCGTCAGGGATTCCGGCTCGCCGGTCGCCACATAGGAGCGCATGGCGTTCTGCTGTTCCACGGCCGTGGCCAGGATCAGGTCGGCGGCCCGGCTGATCTGGGTGGCCGATCGTTCAGCGTCGTCCGATCGCTGCAGCGAGACCAGACTGAACAGGACCACCAGGGTCGCCACACCACAGGCGCTCATCATGGCGCCCAGGGCGATCATGAGTTTGATGGAAATAGACAAGGACTTGAACACGTCCGCCTCCAAAGCAACCTGAGAAGCTCGTGCTAAGGCTCAGGTGTTACCAAACCTTGCTAAGGCCACGCTTTCCGTCGCTTTTTCCGGGAGGTGGAAGAAGTCGATGAACCGCTCGAACACGCTCTGGTCTCCGTCAATCGTCATGTCCGCCGCCAGGGTCGAGAGCGGAACCTTGCCGTAGACAGCGGCGGCGAGCAGCGGCGGCCGGGTCGTCACCGTCACGTCCACGCCCGCGATCTCGCCGCGTTGCGCCTGAAGCCCGCCCTCGGACACCGTCACCCGGAAACTCTCGTCGTCGAAGACGAAGCCGAGCGCCATGGCGGCCTTACCGGCTCGACCAGCGTCGAACATCGTCTTGAACGACAGCATGATCGAGACCGCGCTGATCGGCAGCGTCGGATCATGCGCCGGCGACCGTGCGGCCCAGCGGCCAAGAACCATGAAGATCGGTTCGATCTCATATCCCCAGTCCGTCAGCTCATAGACCTGAACCGAGGCCGGCGGCGGCAGCTTGCGACGACGCACCACGCCCGACGCCTCCAGCCCCTCCAGCCGCTGGGTCAGCACATTGGCGGACAGGCCGCAGAGGTCCTTTCTCAGCTCACCGAACCGGCGCGGGCCCATCATTAGTTCGCGCACCACCAGAAGCGCCCAACGCTCGCCCACCAGATCCAGTCCGTGCGCCGCCCCGCAGGCGTCGTGATACCGGCGGCCGGACTTGATGGTTACTTTTTCTAACTTCATGGTTGACTGTTCTAATCTCACGCGGCACGGTTAGCAAACATAGGGAGAGGACAGACGTATGACCCAGCTGATTTTCATCAATCTGCCCGTCGCCGACCTGAGCCGGTCCATCGCCTTCTACGAAGCGGTCGGCG
>JBKBXN010000150.1:0-6268 GCA_046314055.1 Brevundimonas sp. | reverse complement strand
CCTGTCGGACGGCGGCGAGAGTTTCGACCGGTTCCTGTCCCAGGGGCTGACCGAACTGGGCGACAAGCTTGGCCCGATCAACTGGCAGTTCATGGGCACCAAGAAGTTCGACCCCGAGGATTTCGAGGGCTTCCTGAAACTGTTGCCCCAGGAGAAGGACGGCCTGCGCCTGCGTCACGCCCTGGAGGTCCGCAACCCGACCTTCGCCACTGAACAATTCTACGACCTGGCCCGCAAATACGGCGTCGCCATCGTCTACGCCGTCGATGACGAGGAGCCGACCTGGCCCCAGATCGACGAGGCGACCGCCGATTTTACCTACGCCCGGCTGATGTCCAGCCGCGAGGACGAGCCCACCGGCATGACTGCCGCGGAACTGTCCGCCGTCGCCGATCAGGCCCGCGCCTGGGCCAAACGCGGCGCGGTTTTCGCCTATTTCATCTCGGGGGCCAAGGTGCGGAACCCGGCGGCGGCCCAGGCGCTGATCGCCCAGTTGAAATAGCACCGCCCGCCTTGCGGCCGGTCGTCTCGGGCCACATCTGCCCCCTACGCTCCCAAGCCTGCCCAAAGCCCTAAGGACTTCCCCATGCCGATCGCCACACGCGCCTTCGCCGCGACCGCCGCCGACAAGCCCCTGACGCCCTACAGCTTCGAACGGCGCGACCCCGGCCCGGACGACGTCCTGATCGACATCAAGTTCAGCGGCATCTGCCACTCCGACCTGCATATGGCCCGCAGCGAGACCGGGCCGGCCCCCTATCCCCTGGTCCCCGGTCACGAAATCGCCGGCGTGGTGGCGGCCGTCGGCGCCAACGTCACCCGCTTCAAGGAAGGCGACCGTGTCGGCGTCGGCTGTATGGTCGACAGCTGCCGCGAATGTTCGTCGTGCCAGGAAGGGCTGGAGCAGTATTGCGTGCCCGGTTTCACCGGCACCTATGGCGCCAAGGACAGGAAGGGCGGCACGGCCGAGACCATCACCCAGGGCGGCTATTCCGATCACATCACGGTCGATCAGCATTTCGTCCTGTCCATCCCCGACAGCCTGCCGCTCGACGCCGCCGCCCCGCTGCTGTGCGCCGGCGTCACCACCTATTCGCCGCTGAAGGAGTGGAAGGTCGGACCGGGGTCCAAGGTGGCGGTCATCGGCCTGGGCGGTCTGGGCCATATGGCGGTCAAGCTGGCGGCGGCCATGGGCGCCGAGGTCACGGTCCTGTCCACCTCGGACCGCAAGAAGGCCGACGCCGAGCGGATGGGCGCCAAACATTTCCTGATCAACTCGGACAAGGCGGCGATGAAGGCTGCGGCCGAGAGCTTCGATCTGATCATCAACACCGTCTCGGCCACGCATGAGATCTCCAGCCAGGTCCAGTTGCTGGCCCGCGACGGCACCATGGTCATGCTGGGCCTGACCACCGAGGGTCTGCCGGTCTATGCCGTGCCCCTGCTGTGGCGTCGTCGCCGCATCGCCGGCTCGCTGATCGGCGGCATCGCCGAAACCCAGGAGATGCTGAACTTCTGCGCCGAGCATGGCATCGCCTGCGAGATCGAGACCATCGCCCCCGACCAGATCAACGAAGCCTATGAGCGGATGCTGAAATCCGACGTCCGCTACCGCTTCGTCATCGACATGGAGAAGCTGGCGGCCTGATCCCGCGACATCAAGCCCGGTTTCCGCGACGGAAATCGGGCTTTGCCTGCAACCGAGACGTAGTTAAACCTCTCGGGGACGGCTCGCATCAGACGGGCTTCAAGGGACAAGGAAACAGCGATGCGCGTGGCGTTCGTAACCGGCGGGACCCGGGGAATCGGCAAGGCGATCGTGCAGCGCCTGACGGAGGACGGGATTCGCGTCGCCGCCGGCTACTCCGGCAATGACGAAGCCGCCTTCGCCACGGCCCAGGCCCTGGGCTGTATGGTGGTGAAGGGCAATGTCGGCAGCTTCGACGACTGCGCCCGCGCGGTGGCCGAGGTCGAGGCCCAGCTGGGTCCAGTCGACATCCTGGTCAACAACGCCGGCATCACCCGCGACGGCTTCTTCCACAAGATGAGCCATGACCAGTGGTCGGACGTGATCCGGGTGAACATGGACAGCGTCTTCAACACGACCCGACAGGTCATCAACGGCATGCGCGAGCGCGGCCACGGCCGGATCGTCAACATCTCCTCGATCAACGGTCAGAAGGGCCAGGTGGGTCAGACCAACTATTCCGCCGCCAAGGCCGGGATGATCGGCTTCACCAAGGCGCTGGCGCTTGAAAACGCCAAGAAGGGCGTAACGGTCAACTGTATCGCCCCCGGCTATATCGACACCGAAATGGTCGGCGCCATGGACCCCAAGGTGCTGGAATCCATCGTCGCCCAGATCCCGGTCGGCCGCCTGGGCAAGGGCGAGGAGATCGCCGACATGGTCTCCTGGCTGGTCGGAGAGCGTGCCGGATATGTCACAGGCTGCACACTCTCGTTGAACGGCGGCCAATACCTGGTCGGGTGAACGGGCTTCGCCCAAAATCCGCCGCGTGACGGTTTCATCCACAGTCTCATGAAGTTGACGGAAACGGCTTGGGCGAAAAAATCGCCTCGCGTGACCGCGATGGCGTTCGCGGCCGTCGTGGGCCTCGGCCTGTCCGTCGCCGCGCCCGCCGTCCTGCCGTCGGACTCCCACGCCCAGTCACGCCGTGACCTGGAACCGTCGGCCCGCTATGTCTCGGGCACGGGCCAGGGGTTCGTGCTGGATGTGACGGGGTCGCGCCCCCTGCTTCGTTTCGACCGATCGACCGAGATCTGGGTGCTGCGCGCCACCCCCGCCCCGCGCGGCGACATCGTCTATCGCAACGACAACGGCGACCAGGTGCTGCGCGTCACGTCCGACGGCCGCATGACCCTGTACACCACCAGCGCGCCCCAAGGGTCGCCGGTCTCGGCGTCGGGTCAGGCCGCGCCGCTGCTGGCGCCAGGCCTGACGGCGGTTCAGCTGTGGAACTACATCATTCGCCAGAGCGACCGGGCCAGCCGCGCCCTGGGCCGGCTGGTGGTCGTCGATGTGGATATCCAGCCGGGCTCGGAAGCCGTCGCCGCCGACGCCCTGTCGACCGCTGTGGACGCCATCGCCCGCATGTCCCGCTCGCCGACCCTGCGGCGCGAGGCCGACAAGATCCGCCGCATCGAGATCGCCGATCAGGGTCGGGGGCCCCAGGCGACTTTCTCTCGCGGCGTCCTGCGTATCGTGATCATGCCCCGCGCCGGCGTGGCCGGCCGGCCGTCCTCGGCCCTGATCGTTCGCGCGGTCGCCGACGACGTCCTCAGCCGCTGAAACCGTCCTTCGCCGCCCGACGCGCGGCGAACTGAGCCGCATCGGTCGCCGTCAGAAACGGATTGAACCGCAGCTCGGCGCCTATGGTCGTCGGCACGGTCGGCTCGCCCCGCTCCCGCGCTGCAAAGATCACATCGGCATGGGCCCTGGTCTCGGGCCGGTCGTCCAGGCTCAGGGTGAAGCGGGCGTTCGAGGCCGTATATTCATGGGCGCACCAGATTACGGTCGCCTCTGGCCAGGCGGCCAGGGTCTGAAGACTGGCCCACATCTGCTCCGGCGTCCCCTCGAACAGCCGCCCGCAGCCCAGGGCGAACAGGGTGTCGCCGACGAAGGCCAGCTGATCCTCGACCGAGCGGAACACCACATGGCCCAGGGTGTGTCCGGGCGTGGCCGTGACCTCGAACCGGGTCTCGCCGACCATGACCCCGTCGCCGTCCGCGACCACCCGGTCCAGCGGAGCGACGCGGCGCACTTCTTCCGGCCCCACGATTTCGCAGCCGGTTTCGGCCTTCAGCCGTTCATTGCCCTCGGTATGGTCGGGGTGCCAGTGGGTGTTCAGGATCAGGTCGAGTTTCCCCCAGCCCAAGGTCTCCAGCTCTTCCAGGATCCGCGCCGCATCGGGCGTATCGACCGTGGCCACGACGCCGGTGGCGGTATCGCGGATCAGGAAGCCGTAGTTGTCGCTGCGGCACGGAAACAGGTGAACATCCAGGGTCATGACCGCGTTCTAGCAGGCGGCCCCGACCCGGCCTATGGTGGATCCATGCGGCGCAGCATCGACGAGCTTCGAACCTTCTACGGCGAACCGACCGGGGCGCTGGTGCGGCGTCTTCTGGCGCGGCGGCTGGACGACGCCTGGGGCGAGACGCCCGACTGCGACGTGCTGGGCATAGGCTACGCCACGCCTTGGCTAGACGCCTTCGTCGGCGCGCGGCGCATCGTCGCGGCCATGCCGGGGGGCCAGGGCGTCGAACACTGGCCCAGCGTGGGGCGCAACCGCACCCTTCTGGTGGACGACCGCCGCCTGCCCTTCGCCGCCGGTTCGTTCGACCGCATCCTGCTGGTCCACGCCCTGGAAGAGGCCGACGATCCCGCCGCCCTGCTGCTGGAGGCCGTGCGCGCCCTGGCCCCCACCGGCCGCATCATCCTGGCGGCGGCGGCGCGCGGCGGCCTGTGGGCGCGGGCCGAAAACACCCCCTTCGGCCACGGCCGCCCCTTCACAAGGGGCCAGCTGGAGCGGCTGGTGCGCGAGGCGGGACTGGAGCCGGCGGCCTGGTCCCAGACCCTGTATGTCCCGCCGTGGACGCCGCTGTTGCCTCTCGCCGATGGTTTCGAACAGATCGGACGCCGGGTCGCACCGGGGACGGCTGGACTGATCCTGCTGGAGGCCTCGCGTCAGGCCTATGCCCGCATCCGCCCCAGCGGCCACGCCCAGCGGGTTCCCGCCAAGCCGGCCCTGACGCCCCAACCGGCCGCCTCCGTCACCCCGGAATGGCCACGCTGACGGGGAGTTGAGCCCGACCCATCTGGTCGTCGAACTCGAACGGCCTTATGGCGAAGCCCATGCACCGACTGATCCTCATGCGACACGCCCAGGCCGAGGGCTCCAGCCCGTCCGGCGGCGATGAAACCCGCGCCTTGTCCGCCGTGGGACGCGGCGAAGCCCTGCTGATGGGCAAAGCCCTGGCCGAGCGCGGGCTGAAGCCCGACCTGGCCCTGGTGTCCTCGGCCGTGCGCACGCGCCAGACCTGGGAGCAGATGCACGACGCCCTCGGCGACGTCGAGGTGCGCGACGAGCCCCGCCTCTACAACGCGCCGTCCGAAGTGCTGCGCCGCTTCGTCGAGGACAACGAGGACCAGGCCGGTTGCCTGCTGGTCCTGGCCCATAATCCGGGCGTCCATGTTCTGGCCGGCGAATATCTTAGCGAGAGCGCCGCCTCTCCGGCCATCCTCGAACGCCTGAGCGGAGGATTCCCGACCGGAGCCGCCGCCCTGTTCACCGTCGATGTCGCCGGCCGGTGCGCCTATGAAGGCTTCATCACTCCACGCGGTCTGAGTGGCGCCGCATGACCGACACCGCCTACAAGATCATCGCCGCCGACGAATGGCGCGCCGCCCTGACCGAGGGCCGTTACGAGGGCTCCGCCGTCGATCTGGCGGACGGCTACATCCATATGTCGACCGGCGAACAACTGGTCGAAACCGCGCGCCGCCACTACGCCGGTCGCACCGATCTGGTGCTGCTCACCGTGGATCTGCGGCGGTTTGGCGATGAACTGATCTGGGAGCCGTCGCGCGGCGGCGATCTGTTTCCCCACCTCTACGCCCCCCTGCCCGCGACCGCCGTCACGGCCACGCGCGCCTTTGCGGTCGCCGACGACGGAGCGATGATTTTCGAGGACCCGGCATGAGCCTGTTCGACAGTCTCGCCGTCCGTCTGTCCGACGCGGGCTCCGCCGCCTTGCGCCGTCTCGACCCCGAAACCGCCCACCAGCTGGCCATCAAGGGTCTGGCCTTCGCGCCTCTGCCTGCCCCCGCCGCCGACGATCCCATCCTGCACACGACGCTGGCGGGACTGACCCTGCCCAATCCCGTCGGCCTGGCCGCCGGTCTGGACAAGAACGGCGAGGCCCTGCGCGGCCTGTCGCGGCTGGGCTTCGGCTTCGTCGAATGCGGCTCGGTCACGCCCCGCGCTCAGCCCGGCAATCCCAAGCCCCGCCTGTTCCGCCTGACCGAGGATCGGGCGATCATCAATCGGATGGGTTTCAACAATGAAGGCCTGGAGGCGTTCGCCGCCCGGCTGGATCGCCGCCCGTCGGGCGTGGTCGTCGGCGCCAATCTGGGGGCCAACAAGGATACGGAGGACAAGGCGGCGGACTATGTCGCCGGCCTGCAAAGGCTGGTCGGCCGCGCCTCCTATTTCACCGTCAACATCTCCTCGCCCAACACGCCCGGCCT
>JBKBXN010000149.1:0-6269 GCA_046314055.1 Brevundimonas sp. | reverse complement strand
GGCGCCGGTCTCATAGGTCGAATACATATAGGCGGTGGCGCTGGCGAACTCGGCCGCGCAGGTGTCGATCCGCTTGAACACCGGGCGGACGTTCAGGTCGCGACGAGCCAGGCGCACGGCCTTTTCCGTGGACCCGACAAGATGGGCCAGGCGGGCGTCGGCGAAGCCCTTGGCCTTCAGGCGGCGGAACTCGGTCGGGTCGGTCGGCAGACCCTTGACCCGGATGTGGCCTTCCTCGCGCACGATGTCGGCGATCTGGCGCAGGAACCAGGGCTCGTAGGAACAGGCGGCGTTGACCTCTTCCACCGTCAGGCCGTGGCGGAAGGCCTGGGCGATGACGCGGATACGGTCGGGCGTCGGGATGCCCAGGGCGCGGACCACGGCGGCGCGGGCGGCGCCGGCGTCCTCGACGTCGGCGACGCCTTCGATCTCGATCTCGTCGAAGCCGGACAGGCCGGTCTCAAGCCCGCGAAGGGCCTTCTGCATCGATTCCTGGAAGGTGCGGCCGATGGCCATGACCTCGCCCACCGACTTCATCGAGGTGCCCAGCAGGGGCTCCGAGCCGGGGTATTTCTCGAAGGCGAAACGCGGGATCTTGGTGACGACATAGTCGATCGACGGCTCAAAGCTGGCCGGCGTGACCTGGGTGATGTCGTTCTGCAGTTCGTCCAGGGTGTAGCCGACGGCCAGACGCGCGGCGACCTTGGCGATGGGGAAGCCGGTGGCCTTGGACGCCAGGGCGGACGAACGCGACACGCGCGGGTTCATCTCGATCACCACCATCCGGCCGTCGGCGGGGTTGATGGCCCACTGGACGTTCGATCCGCCGGTCTCGACCCCGATCTCGCGCAGGACGTTGATCGAGCCGGTCCGCATCCGCTGATATTCCTTGTCGGTCAGCGTCAGGGCGGGGGCGACGGTGATGGAGTCGCCCGTGTGGACGCCCATCGGGTCGATGTTCTCGATCGAGCAGATGATGATGCAGTTGTCCGCCGTGTCGCGGACGACCTCCATCTCGTATTCCTTCCAGCCCAGCACCGATTCCTCGATTAGCACCTCGGTGGTCGGCGACAGGTCCAGGCCGCGCAGGACGATCTCCTCGAACTCCTCGCGGTTGAAGGCGATGCCGCCGCCGGTGCCGGCCAGGGTGAAAGACGGGCGGACGACGGCGGGCAGGCCGACGAACTCCAGCCCGTCCAGCGCCTCTTCCATCGAATGGGCGGCCTTGGAACGGGGGCTTTCAAGGCCCAGCTTGTCCATGGCGTCACGGAATTTCTGGCGATCCTCGGCCTTGTCGATCACGTCGGCTTTCGC
Source organism: Brevundimonas sp. (assembly GCA_046314055.1). Classification (GTDB taxonomy): domain Bacteria; phylum Pseudomonadota; class Alphaproteobacteria; order Caulobacterales; family Caulobacteraceae; genus Brevundimonas. Next base: position 4,955 of record JBKBXN010000149.1, on the reverse strand, counting down.
GCCGATCATCTCGACGCCGTACTTCTTCAGCGCGCCCGAGGCGTCCAGGGCCAGGGCCGTGTTCAGCGCCGTCTGGCCGCCCATGGTGGGCAGAAGCGCGTCGGGGCGTTCCTTGGCGATGATCTTCTCGACCATCTCGGGCGTGATCGGCTCGATATAGGTGGCGTCGGCCACCTCGGGGTCGGTCATGATGGTGGCGGGGTTCGAGTTGACCAGAATGACCCGATAGCCCTCCGCCTTCAGCGCCTTGCACGCCTGGACGCCGGAATAGTCGAACTCGCACGCCTGGCCGATGACGATCGGGCCGGCGCCGATGATGAGGATGGACTTAATGTCTGTGCGCTTGGGCATCGCCAGCTCTTCTTCTTATTGAACGCTAATGGGTCACGACCGCGCAGTCCCAGCCGTCATAGTCTAGCTGAAACGCTGCGGCCCAGGTCTGCATCATGGCGGAGGTCGCCGCGAAGGACGCCTCGTCCACCGCCATGGTGGTCTCGAGTGTGGTGGAATCGTCGGCGCCGCCGGTCAGGAAGCCGGCGCGGCGCGCGACCTCGTTCAGGTCGCCATGGTCGCCTTCGCCATAGAAGTAGAACCGCGTGTGGCGCGGGGTCACGCCGCTGTCGCCCTGTTCGGCCAGCGCCGCGCGCACCATGGCGTCGCGTTCGTCATGACTGATGTCCGAGGCGTCCAAGGGGCGACGTCTTCCTTCGTAGTTTGCGCGCGCGTAGCCGCCGCAGGGCGTCGCCATGCGGAGCTCGCGTCGGGTTGTCGGTTAAGCGGCCCGTTTAGAGAGGGAGGGGCTGGGGGGCAAGAGCTTTCGGAATCTCAAAGCCGCTCTCAGAACTGATGCAGTTCCGCCACATTCCATACCACAAAACGTCGATTTCGCGTCATCAAGGTATCCGCTTTCCCGGGAAAGGCTTTAAGCTCTAGCGCTCTGGTTGATTATATTGGGGAACGATATGACTCTTCGGATGGGACTACTGAATGCTTCCGCCCTTGTGGGGGGCGCCCTTGCTACTCTTGTGACTCTGACGCCAGTCATGGCGCAGGAGGCTCAAACCATGGGTGCGCAAAGTGAAGCGACGTCTGACGTAGAGGAAATCGTAGTCACCGGTTCTCGCATCCCGAGAAACGAATACACGAGCGCTTCGCCCGTGCAGGTGCTGACCGCCCAGAACGCCCAGGCCCGTGGTCTCAGCGACACGGCGCAACTCCTGCAGCAGTCGACCCTCGCTGCAGGCTCGCCCCAGGTCACCTCCACAATCTCCAGCTCGTTTGTGACCGACGGCGGTCCGGGCGCGGCGACGGTCTCCCTGCGCGGTCTGGGCGCCAACCGCACCCTGGTTCTGCTGAACGGTCGTCGCGCCGGTCCGGCCGGTACGCGTGGCGGCGTTTCGGCGTTCGACCTGAACGTCCTGCCGCAATCGGCCCTGTCGCGTGTCGATATCCTGAAGGACGGCGCCTCGTCGATCTACGGGTCTGACGCCGTAGCCGGTGTGGTGAACCTGATTACCGGCGTCGAGCAGGACGGCGGCGAGTTGACCGCCTACTATACCGCGCCCTTCGAGGGCGGTGGCGAGCAGATGAACTTCTCCGGCACCTTCGGCAAGACGTTCGAGCGCGGCAGCTTCAGCATCTCAGGCGACTACTACAAGCAGTTCGAACAACTGCAGGGTGATCGCGACTACACCAGCTGCGCCGCACAGTATGTCTTTGACGCTCAAGGCAATCGTGCGGACCGGATCGATCCGCGCACGGGCAAGCCCGCGTGCCTGGACCTGCTGTGGGGCCATGTCTGGGCCTATGACAACACCTTCGCCTCGCTGCCGGGCCGTTTCCAGTATGATTATTACGGCGACCTGGGCAACTACATCCCGACGGTGCCGGGCAGCCTGGCCGGTCAGGTGCCGGTCCCGCCTCCGGGCTTCTATCTGGTCGGCTACGACGGCCCCAGCACCGCGGTCATGAACGGCAACCATCCGTTTGACGACGAACAGACCCTGATCCCCGAGGTGGAGCGTTACACGGTCTTCGCTGAGGGCAAATACCAGCTGACCGAGCACGCCGAGGCCTATGCCGAAGTCCTGTTGAACCGTCGCAAGTCCTCGACCAAGGGCTACCGCCAGTTCTGGAACTACGCCTATGCAGGCGACTGGTCGTACGGCGCTGGTTACGGCTACGAAAGCTGGGGCGGCGACTATCTGCTCAGCCCCACGCCGATCACGAACCACAGTTCGGCCAGCCAGCAGGTCGACTACGCCCGCGTCGTCGGCGGAGTCCGTGGCGACTTCGTCGATCAGGGCAGCTTCCTGAACGGCTGGAAGTGGGACGTCTTCTTCCAGTACAGCCGTTCGGACGGCGACTATACCGCCGACGTCATCCTGCAGGACGCCGTCGACAGCCAGAGCTACCGCACCGATTCCTGCGCCGGCGAGATTATGCCGGTCAGCGGTCGGACCTGCATCGACATCAACTGGGCCGATCCCGACTTCCTGGCCGGTAACCTGACTGATGAACAGCGCGCCTTCCTGTTTGATGTCGATAAGGGCAACACTGTCTATGAACAGGCCTATGTCGAAGGCTTCATGGGCGGCGAGTTGTTCAACCTGCCGGCGGGTCCGATCGGGGCGGCTGTGGGCTTCCATGTTCGCCACGACGAAATCAACGACGTCCCGGGCGAGATCACGCGCAACGCCAACGCCTGGGGGTCTTCCAGCGCCGGCATCACGCAAGGCTCCGAGCGCACGGCCGAGATCTTCACCGAGCTTTCGATCCCTGTCCTGAAGGATATGCCGTTCGCGTACGGTCTGGATCTAAGCCTGTCGGGCCGGGTGACCAACACCGAGACGTCTGGCAGCGCATCGACCTACAAGGTCGGCGTGAACTGGGAGTTCTTGCCGGACGTCCGCATGCGCGCCACCACCGGAACCTCGTTCCGCGCCCCGGCCCTGTTTGAACTGTATCTCGCCGACCAGAGCAGCTTCGCCAGCCAGCGCACCGTGGATCCCTGCATCAACTGGCAGCAGAACCTGGCTGAGGGCACCATCAGCCAACGTCTTGCCGACAACTGCGCCAACCCGAACGGACCCGGCGGCGGCGTGCCCGGGACCCACAACGGGGCCGGCAGTTCGGCGACCCTGTTTGAGGGCGGCGGCCTGGGACAACTTGAGCCGGAAACCTCCACGGCCCATGTTATCGGCCTGGTCTGGACGCCGAAGTTCATCAACTTCAGCGCTGCGGTCGATTATTTCGAGATCGAGATCGAGGATCAGGTCACCAGCCTGGGCTCGAGAACCGTCTCGGCCTGCTACCTCTCGGACAATTTCCCGACCGACCCTGTCTGCAGCCAGTTCGTCCGTAACGAGGGAACGCACCGGATCGACACCATCTCCGGCAAGTTCATCAACATCGCCGAACAGACCAACCGCGGCATCGATTTCACAGCGCGTTACGCCCACGACCTGCCTTGGGGCGACCGGTTCTCGATCGACGGTCAGGCGACCTGGCAGTTGGAATCCCGCGAAGCTCTTTTCGCCGACAATATCGTCGACACCCTCGGCGAGGTCGGTAATCCGCAGTTCGTGGGCAATCTGAACCTGCAGTACGAACGAGGCCCCTGGACCGGCGTCTGGGCCGTCCAGATGATTGGGCACCAAGGCAACTACGCCTCTTACGGCAGCGACACGGCCACGGTCGGCGGACAGGAAGTCTATCTGAAGCTTGATGCGCCCTTCACGGCCTTCCACAGCTTCTCTGTTCGTTATGATGCCGAAAGCTGGTCGATCCTGGCAGGTGTAGCCAATCTGTTCGACGAACTGCCGCCGCAACTGACTACCCTGAACTTGGGCGAATTCAGCACCGTCGGCACCTCGGCCTTCACATCGCAATATACCGAAGGCATGTACGGCCGCCGCGGCTTTGTCCGCATCAGCAAGTCGTTCTGATCGACAAACGGGCTATAAGGTCCTGACGGGGCGGCGGGTTCTCGAACCTGCCGCCTCTTTTGTCTTGCGGAGAGTGTGAAATATGGCGGTTATCCTGGGCATGAAGGATACGCTGGACGAGGACGTGGCGCGCTTTGATCCCGCGCCACTGTCGGCGCCCCTCTTCCTGAACAGCATTCCCAAGGGCGGCACTCACCTTATTCGCAACATCCTGCGGATGTTCGTGCCGGTGGGGCAGCACTATGGGCGCGAGTTCGTGCAGATTCCCAACCTGGCCCAGCATCGTCACCTGTTCGATCCGGCTCGGCCGATGATGAGCTGCGGCCATCTGCTGTTCAGCGATTCCGGCGTCCACGCCCTGGGCGCCGCGAGACATATCGTCCTGGCGCGCGATCCGCACAGTTGGGTGCTGGCGCGTGCGCGCTTTTATCTGTCCGACGAGTTTCAGCAGGCCAATCTGGCGCATCTGAAGAGCGGCGCCATACCGGCCGACGAACTGATCAATATGATGATCTTCGGCATTCACGAGCGGACGCCGACGCTGGAAGACATGTATACCCATAATGTCGCCGCCTGGATGGGCACCCGGGCGGTCCTCTACCGGTACGAAGACATCGTCGCTGCGGTGGAAGATCTGGACAGCAAGGCTTCGGAGGTCTTCTTCCTACGGTTGCTGGCGGATTGCGGCCTCGAGGCCGTGCCCGCGGATTGGCGCGAGCGGGTCAGGGTCGGCGCAGACAAACGACAGAGCCGAACGGCGCGCCAGAACCTGACTGTGTCCAGCGCGGTCGTCCTGCCCGACGAGATCTCGGAGGCGCAGAAGAAGCTGATCGAGTTTCACGCCCCGGGCTTGCGCGCCCTCTTGGGATACACCTGAGGGCGTCACGCCTCTATCGCAGCAATCCAGTCCGGCAGTTCGTCGATGCGGGACAGGGAGACGTAGCGGGGCTCGTTTACCGGGGCGTCGGCCAGTTCGTGGGCCCAGGTGACGTGATAGGGGATGTGGAC
>JBKBXN010000148.1:0-6318 GCA_046314055.1 Brevundimonas sp. | reverse complement strand
TCGAGCTGGTGATCGCGGAAGACGGCGCCTGCGCCGTCGCCGCCTTCGAACGGGAGCGGTTCGACCTGGTGCTGATGGACATGCAAATGCCAGTCATGGACGGGCTGACGGCGACCCGCGCCATCCGTGCGCTGGAGGCCGAACGCGCCGCCAACGCCCACACGCCCGTCATCATGCTGAGCGCCAACGCCATGGCCGAACACCGCGACCAGGCGCGGGAAGCGGGCGCGGACAGCCATGTGCCCAAACCGATCACGGCCGCCAGCCTGCTGGCCGGCATTCAGTCCGTCCTGGCCGACTGACGCCTAGGCCGCAGATCAGGCGACGGCGGCGATCAGGGGCGCCTCGGTCCTGCGCCAGTCGCTGCCGATCCAGCTCAGGACCATGTGGGTCAGTTCCACGATATTGATCGGCTTGGCCATACAGCCGTCCATCCCGGCGGCGGCGTATTCGGCCGTCTGTCCCGCCAGGGTGTTGGCGGTCAGGGCGACGATGGGGACGGCCCCCCGGTGCCCCGGCAGGGCGCGGATGGCGCGGGTGGCGGCGACGCCGTCCATGACCGGCATCTGGATATCCATCAGGATCAGATCCCAGTCGCCCGTGCGGGCCGCCTCCAGCCCCTCGGCGCCGTTCTCGGCGGTGGCGCAGACGATGCCTTGAGCGTCCAGCACGGCGACGACCAGGGCGCGGTTGCAGTCATGATCATCGACATAGAGAACCCGAGGGCCGCCCAACCGCCCCTCGCTCCCTTTCGGAACGACGACGCATGCCTCTTCTGACACGAGGGAACAGGCGGGCGGCAGGGTCTCTGACGTCGCCGGCAGGACCGTCCCTTCGCCCATCTCGTCGGCGTCGCGCGCCGAATGTTCGATCATTTCGTTGACTACGGACAACAACCTCTGGCCGGCGTCGTTGATGCGCGCTGCGTGAGCGGCCTGTTCGTCGTCCAGACCTGTGGTCGCCAACAGGGCCGAGAAGCCGATCACCGTGTTCAGCGGGGTGCGCAGCTCGTGCGACATGTCGGTCAGGAAGGCCTGGCGCGCCTCAGCCATGGCGGCCTTCTGCTCGGCGGCGGCGCGGGCCTGTTCCGCCTGTATTCGCGCCGTCACATCATGCTCGTCCAGCAGGATGGCGACGAGGCCGGTCGCCGCATCGGTCGTCTGTCGAATGTCGAGCTGATGCCAACGTAAGCCTTCGCGCGTGATCACCTGGCAGACGTCGCTGACTGCGTTTCCGGCCAGAGCGGCCTCCAGCAGCGACGGGGCGCGTTCCGGTTCGGCGAATCGCGCCGCAAACCCATCACTCGCGCCATAGGCCGCAAAGGCGGCGGGATTCGAGAAGATCGACGCCCCTCCGGTATCGAAGAGGCTGATCATCGTCGAGGTATGGCGCAGGGCCTCGGTCGCGCGGTTCTGCTCGCCATCGGCGATGAGCGGCGAGGCTTCCAGCAACATCACGGGCGTGCCGTCTTCCAGGTGGTAGGTCGAGATCACCGCAGACACCGAGACGGGATGTCCGTTGGGATAGAAGGTCCATTGCTCGCAGACGGCGCCGCCGTCGGCGGTTTCACGCATCAGTCTTTCGACCCGAGCCTCGGCGGCGGGGGAAAGCTGGCCGAAGCCCCTCGCCTGAAGAGCGTCCAGGCTGTCCGCCTCCCACAGCTTCAGGGCCGCCGGATTGGCGTAGACGCCGCGCCGACTGGCGGGATCGAACAACCATATTGGACGACACAGGTCGTCCCAGTCCTGCATAGGCACGGCGCGTCCCTTCTGGACGTCGATCAACAATCGTCTGTTATCAAAGGAAAGGGCTAATGAGGGGCTAAGCGCCCTCTAGGGGAACGCGCTTACTTGGGGCTGCCGCGACCGGCAATTTGGCGCGGCGGAAGGTCACACCACCGCATATCGCGCCGTGATTCCGTCGGGTTGGAAATCATGTTCCGCCAGCTTATCCAGCGACCGCAGCACCCGCGCCAGGAAGGCGGCGGGATCGCCGGCCTCCACCGCCGGACGCAGCCAGTCGGTGACGACGGCGCGGGTCGGATAGGTCCCCACCGGACCAGGAATGCTCAGCGCCACCTCGACCCCTTCGGCGATCCAGCCCGCCACAGTCGCGAAGAAGTCCGCCGAGGCCAGGAAGTCCGAGGGGCGGATCACATACAGGGTGATGACCCCGTCCTCGATCCCGTCGGGCCGCACGATCACCCCGCTGAGATCGGGCCGCCAGTCATCCGACAGCTCGACCACCCGCCACAGGCAGAACCAGACGCGGCAGGTGTTCGGCCGGATCGCATGGACGGAACAGCCGGCCGCCTCGACGCAATAGGCGCACAGTTCGCCGGTCGGTTTGGCCAGTTCGGGCAGATCCAGCGGAATGACGCGGCAGCACTCGACGCAGGCCCCGCAGGTCCGATCGGGCAGTAGGGGAAGTGAGGTCATTGCGCCGGGGATCTCAGTCCGGCGTCTGCCAGACCTTTCGTGCTCCATAGTCGATGGCGAAGCCTCTGTCGCCCAGCCAGTCGACGCCCAGCACCGCCAGCGGCGCGTCAGGCGGACCGAGGCGGTCGAAGACGGGCAAGGCGCCGACCTTCGCCGGGGTCATTCGCCAACGCCAGCGACCGACCTGCGCTTCCGCGATCCTGGTCTGGCCCAGGTCCAGCGGCGCGCCGTCGATGCCGGTGATCTGTCCACCTGACGGCAGGGTGTCGGGTTTCAGGCCCAGGGCGGCGGCGAAGGCCGGGTTGAGCGTGGTGTGCTGGGCGCCGGTGTCCAACAGGGCCCAGCCCGCAGCATCGCCGATGCGGATCGGCAGCAGGATGCGCCACGGCCGCTGCCAGTCCGTTTCGACCTGGGTCCAGTCCGTCTCGGCGGCGCCGCTGGGACGGACGGACACACAGGCTTCGCCCGGCCTCCACACGGCCATGGAGTCGCCGAACAGATCGACGCCCGCCAGGCCTGCGATGTCATGACTTTCAAAAGTGGGCGGCGAGATTTCGGGCGAGACGAAATCCCGCATCCGGACGGGTCCGGCGTCGAAGGCGGCGATGCGATAGAGATCGACCTGCATCGCCCCGCCCATGCCCTGGGCCTGCTCCGGCGCGGGTTCGCGCGGGGGATGGAGCAGGGCGATGCGAGGCGCGTCCAGGGTGGTGCCGCTGGAGGCCGTGTCCAGCACGAAGGCGAAGGGCCCCCGTCCGTTGACGTGCGCCTGGATGACAGGACTGCCGCCGTCGCCGCGCTCCAGCGCGAGGCAGGTCGGGTCTGACGCGGCGAGCATAAGGGCCGTGGCGAGTGCGAACATGGGGGCCTCCGACGGTCAGGAGGGCCACGACGGGACGCGAGCGGCAAGTTAAGCCTTGGTCATGTCTCGACCGACGATGGGGGATCTATCCCGCGGTGCGTTCCAGCCGGGCGATCCGCCGGTCCATGTCGGCGACCACGGCCTCCAGCCGCATCTTCTCCGACGCCATGTCCACCGGCGTGCCGTCCTCATAGGCGATGGTCGCCCCCTGAGCGATCAGGTCGAGGCGGTAGATGGCCGTCACGCGCTGGGCCTTGAAGCGCTCGAGGGCGGCCTGGGCGGCAGGATCGGGCGCCGGATTTGGGGCGGTGTTCATGGCGGTGGCTCTATCCCATCGCGCCCCCAGGGGAAACAGGCCTGTGGATACGGGCGTTTGACGGTGAATCGCGAACAGAATCCCTGTATGACGCTCACGGATGATCGGGCGCTTTCCCATCCTCTATATCGCCGAGGCCGACGCCGAGGACGCCGTGCTGTCTTCAGGCGTTCTGGCGCATCTGGTCGAGAGCCTGCCGAACGCCGTCTTCACCATCGTCGGTTCGGCCGCCAGCGCCCCCCTGTTCGCCGATACGCCGCGCCTGGAGCGACTGCTGGTGCTGGAGCGCGAGGGTCATTTCGACTGGATCGCCCTGTGGAACCAGGTGCGCGGGACCAAATGGGGTCTGGTCGTTGATATGCGCGGCTCCACCCTGTCGGGCCGGCTGAGGCGTCACAAGCGGGCGGTGCGCGGCAAGGACGCGCCGGGCCTCCACGCCGTCGAGGCGGCGGCGGCCGTCCTGCAGATGGAGCCGGACGAGGCGCCGACGCCGCGCATCCACGTCTCGGATCTGACGATGGCCCAGGTCGAGGCCTTGATCCCGACCGGCGGCGGCGACGGCCCGATCTTGGCCATCGGCCCCGGCGTCGAATGGATGGGCCGGCGCTGGCCAGCCGAACGCTACGCCAAGGTGGCGACCAAGCTGCTGGCCGACGACGGTCCCCTGGCGGGCGGGCGGCTGATGCTGGTCGGCGAGGAGATCGACCGCGAGGCGGCCCACACCATCCGCTACGCCGTGCCCCGCGCGCGGGTGATCGAGCTTCAGGGCAAATTGACGCGGCTCCAGACGGTGGCGGCCCTGTCCAAGGCGCGGCTGTACATCGGGGCGGACTCGATCTGGACCCATCTGGCGACCGCCTCGGGCGCGCCAGTGGTGGCGGTGTTCGGCCCGTCGGACGAGACGACGCGCGGTCCTTGGAAAGGCGTCTCCGTGCGCGGCCCGCGTTCGTTCGAAGAGTTCAAGACCCTGGATCCCCGGCTGAACCAGGCGATCCAGCACATGATGGATCTGCCGTGGGAGCGGGTGCTGAAGGCGGCGCTGCGAGTGCTGAAGGAACGGGGCTAGGCTCGTTTAATCCCGCTCATCCCCGCGAAAGCGGGGACCCAGTGCTTTGGGCGTTCCAGGCCCTGGAGTGATCGCGATCAAGCAATCCCATCGGCCGTGTCCTCACGAAAGCACTGGGTCCCCGCTTTCGCGGGGATGAGCGGGTCTATAGAACCACGGCGCACATCTTTCCGTTTCGGAGCCCGCCCCATGACCCAGACCTATGACCTGATCGTCCGTGGCGGCGAGGTGGCCAATCACGCCGGGCGTGGCCGGGCCGACGTCGGCGTGATCGACGGCAAGATCGCCTTCATCGGCGACCTGTCCCAGGCCTCGGCCGACGAGACCTTCGATGCGACGGGCCTGACCGTCCTGCCCGGCGTCATCGACACCCAGGTCCATTTCCGCGAGCCGGGCCTGGAGTGGAAGGAAGACCTGGAGACCGGCTCGCGCGCCGCCGCCCTGGGCGGGGTCGTCGCCGTGTTCGAGATGCCGAACACCAATCCCAACACCACTGACCCCGACACCATGGCCGACAAGCTGGCGCGGGCGAAGGACCGGATGTGGACCGACCACGCCTTCTACGTCGGCGGCACGCACGAGAACGCAGACTATCTGGGCGAGTTGGAGCGGCTGCCGGGCTGCTGCGGGGTCAAGGTCTTCATGGGCGCCTCGACCGGCGACCTGCTGATCGCCGACGACGAGGGGGTGCGCAAGGTTCTGTCGAACGTGCGCCGTCGCGCCACCTTCCACTCCGAGGACGAATACCGGCTGGTCGAGCGGCGCGGCCTGGCCCGCACCGGCGACTGGACCAGCCACCCAGAGGTCCGCGACGCCGAGAGCGCCATCCGCTCGACCCGCCGCCTGGTCGGCCTGGCCCAGGAGACCGGCGCCCGCATCCACGTCCTGCACGTCACGACCAAGGACGAGATGGAGTTCCTGCGCTTCCACAAGGATGTCGCCACCGTCGAGATCACCCCCCAGCACCTGACCCTGGCCGCCCCCGAAGCCTATGAGCGGCTGGGCGCCTATGCCCAGATGAACCCGCCGATCCGGTCGCAGGAGCATGTGGACGCGCTGTGGCTGTGGGGCATGCAGCAAGGCGTCGCCGACGTCCTGGGCTCGGACCATGCGCCGCACACCAAGGAGGAAAAGGCCAAACCCTATCCGGCCTCGCCGTCCGGCATGCCGGGGGTCCAGACCCTGGTGCCCCTGATGCTGACCCATGTGGCCCAGGGGCGGCTCAGCCTGGAGCGGTTCATCGACCTGACCTCGGCCGGCGCCCAGCGGGTGTTCGGCACGGCCAACAAGGGGCGGATGGCCGTCAGCTATGACGCCGACCTGACCATCGTGGACCTGAAGGCGAAGCGCGTCATCACCCATGACCAGCAGGCGTCGCGCTGCGGCTGGACCCCGTTCGACGGCGTCGAGGCGACCGGCTGGCCGATGGCGACGTCGCGGCCGTCCAGCCACCAGATCGACCATTGTCGGCGCGCCGGATCGAAGGCGCGGATCGAGGCCGCCCGGTAGCTGCCGCCCGGCAGGTGCAGCAGGTTGTCGTCGATGTTGCCGGCTCCTCCGAGGATCGGCAGCGCGGCGCAGGTGCCGCCGAACTCCTCCCAGACCGTGTCGGCCGACAGCCGCGTGCGCAGCCGTC
>JBKBXN010000147.1:4385-6344 GCA_046314055.1 Brevundimonas sp. | reverse complement strand
GGCCGGAATAGACCAGCTCGACTTCGTCTTCGCTTTGGACCCCGTTGCTGTCCGCGTCCGACTGGCTGAGGGTCTCGCCGTCGACTCCCAGGAGGGCGTCCGCCTCTCGTTCGACGCCGTCCAAGGCAAGCTGGTCGTCCAGGTCGATATCGTCTTCGTCGAACTCATCCTCGTCGGCGTCGCCGTCGGCCTGGGTCAGGTCCAAAACCTGGTCGGCTTCGTCCAGCAGGATGTCGCCTTCGCCTTCGTCGTCGATGTGGGTCTCGTCGAAGGTTTCCGACTGTTCCTGATCGTCCTGATAATCATTGTCCGGCATGGTCGCCTCCTGTGCAGACAGGAAACGTTGCGCTCTCCTAGGTGTTCCAGCGTCAGCTTAAGACAAGAGATGGTTAACCCTCTTCGCTTAAGACCCTATTCACTGGGATGGTCCATGATCCATTGGGTCCGTCAGTGGGGAGTTCGGTCGTCCATGGCCCTGAAGCTGTCGTTGAAACCCGGCGAGAAGTTCGTGTTGAACGGCGCGGTGGTCCAGAACGGCGACCGTCGCGGCGTGCTGATCCTTCAGAACCGCGCGAGCGTGCTGCGCGAGAAGGACATCATGCAGGCGGAGGAAGTCACGACGCCCGCGCGTCGGATCTATTTCCCGATCATGATGATGTATCTGGAAGAGGCGTCTGCCGCCAAGTTCTACGACGAACTGGCGCTGCGCATCTCCGAGTTCATGGGGGCGACGAAGAACCCCGCCATTCTGGCCGAATGCGTCTCGGCGTCGCGCCATGTACTGGCGCGCGAATACTACAAGGCCCTGATGGCCGCCCGAAAAATTGTCGAATACGAAGAGAAGGTGCTGAATGTCGCTTCAGGCGTACGCAGCGGCGACGACGCGGGCTGAAACCCCGCGCGATATGGAGTACCGGCTGTTCGGCCAGGTAACCCGCGCGCTGGTCCAGGCCTCGACGGTCGACGAGCGGGATCTGGCCACGCGTATCGATGCGCTGGATTGGAACAGGCGTCTGTGGTCAACGCTGGCCGCCGATTGCGGCGACGCGTCCAATGTTCTGCCGGCGGCCGTACGGGCGCAGATCATCTCGCTGAGCCTGTTCGTCAATCGACACTCGTCGGCGGTCATGCGTGGCGAAGAGACCTTCCAGGACCTGATCGACATCAACCGGATGATGATGCAAGGGCTGGCGCCGGGGGCGCAGCAGGCGGCCTAAGGGCGCCGACTTCACGAAATCGCGAAGCCTCTTGGCGCAAGGCCTTGAGACGTCTTACCTTTCGAATCCCTGTTGAACAGTCGAAAGGAGGTGATCCAGTGTCTCATTGTCATCAATCGCGTGCGGTGGCCGCGACCCTGGTCCTCGTTGGAGGCCTGGCCTGATCCTTTCGGGCTGAGTTGCGGTCCGGCCGTTCGCGGTCAGACAATGAAGGGCCGTCGCGGCGACGCGGCGGCCCTTTTGTATTTCAGTGCAACAACTGGCCGAACCAGCCGGCGACGTGATGCGCCACTTCGAACACGGTGCGCCAGATGAGGAAGAGGTAGAGGGCGCAGGCGCCGGTCGACAGCGCGCCCAACAAAATGGCGACTCCGTCCCTCTGCATCATCCCCAGGGCGAAGAAGACCAGGGCGATGCCGGGCAGGGCGTCGCCGAACGGGATCGGCAGGGCCATGATCAGGGCCAGGATCACGCAGATAAGGCCGGTGATCGTATCGGCGACCTCGCCGGTCAGGAACGGGATGCGCGGCTGTGTCAGGTTCTCGACATAGCGGACGGTCTTCATGATCCGAGACACCCCGGTGCGATAGGCCGCGCGACTGATGGAGGCGCGTAGCGCCCAGCGCGGCAGCCAGATCGAGCTGCGCTGAAAGGCCAGTTCCAGCGACATCAGAATGATGGGAACGGCGAACACCGCCTTGCCGCCCGGCGGCCAGGGCAGCAGGGCCAACATGGAGAGGAT
>JBKBXN010000147.1:0-4375 GCA_046314055.1 Brevundimonas sp. | reverse complement strand
GCCCCGACGCCGCGCTCGCCGAAGGCGGCGACCAGCTCCTCGAGCTTCAGCTTGGGACTATCGCCTTCGCCAAGCTCCTCGATCACGTCCGAGAAGAGCCGCAGGTCGTCGTTCGGCTTGTCGTGGGCGGGCATCAGGCGCGGGGCTCGGGGGGAGGAGTTTCGCCATTTAGGCGTACAGAGGTTTCACCGCCACTTACCGAACGGCAACAAAGCCGAATAATCGCACCGGAAGCGATTATTTCTTCGCCACGTGGTCGGGTTTGCCCTTCCGCTTGGTGTGGGCGAAATCTTCGAGCTGTTTCTCGGTCATCGACTCGACCATCGACTTGGACGCGCCCTTCAGTTCGGATTTGGGCGTGTCGCCGCGTTTTGCCGACAGGGCTGCGCCGGCGGCCTTCTGTTGGGCTGCGGATTTTGCGGGCATCGGATGTCTCCTTCCGCCCGGAAGAAGCCGTCAGCCTCCCAGCAGTTCCCGACCGATCAGGAAGCGCCGGATCTCGTTGGTGCCGGCGCCGATGTCATAGAGTTTGGCGTCGCGGACCAGGCGTTCGACCGGCCACTCCTTTGTGTAGCCCGCGCCGCCCAGGGCCTGGACGGCCTCAAGGGTGACCTTCACCGCATTCTCGGACGCCAGCAGGATGGCGCCGGCGGCGTCGTAACGGGTGGTCAGGCCGGAGTCGCAGGCTCGGGCGACGGAATAGACATAGGCCCGGGCGCTGTTCAGAGCGACGTACATGTCCGCCACCTTGGCCTGCATCAGTTGGAAGCTGCCGATCGGCTTGCCGAACTGCTTGCGGTCGCGGACATAGGGCAGGACGACGTCCAAGGCGGCCTGCATGATGCCCAAGGGGCCGGCGGCAAGGACCGCACGCTCATAGTCCAGGCCGCTCATCAGCACGCCGGCGCCGCCGCCCAGCGGCCCCATGATGTTTTCCTCGGGAACCTCGCAGTCCTCGAACACCAACTCGGCGGTGTCCGAACCGCGCATGCCCATCTTGTCCAGCTTCTTGGAGACGCTGAAGCCTTTCATGCCCTTTTCGATTAGAAAGGCGGTGCAGCCCTTTGATCCGGCGTCGGGATCGGTCTTGGCGTAGACGACCAGAGTGTCGGCGTGGGGGGCGTTGGTGATCCAGAACTTGGTCCCGTTCAGGACGTAGCGGTCGCCCTGTTTGTCGGCGCGGGCGCGCATCGACATGACGTCCGAGCCGGAGCCGGCTTCGGACATGGCCAGGGAGCCGACATGTTCGCCGCTGATCAGCTTGGGCAAATATTTCTGCTTCTGCTCGGGCGTGCCCCATCGGCGGATCTGGTTGACGCACAGATTGGAGTGCGCGCCGTAGCTGAGGCCAATCGAGGCCGAGGCGCGCGACACCTCCTCCATCGCCACCACATGTTCGAGGTAGCCGAGGCCCAGGCCGCCGTAGTCTTCCTCGACCGTGATCCCGTGCAGGCCCAGTTCGCCCATCTCGGGCCAGAGTTCGCGTCGGAACGTGTTCGTCGCGTCGATCTCGGCGGCCAGGGGCGCCAGCCGGTCCGCAGCCCAGCGGGCGGTCGTGTCGCGAATCGCGTCGGCGTTCTCGCCGAGGCCGAATTCCATGGATTGGGGCGCGAAGGGAATGCTCATGCGCGAAGGGTTAGCATCGTGCATGAGCTTTCGCAAAACCCCTGTCAGGCGCGATCGACGCGCCCCCAGCGCTGGTACAGGTTGAAGCCCGAGACACTGACGCAGGCCAGGGCGATGACCACCAGAAGCCAGCCGATCAAGCCCGTGTCGCCATTCGACTGGGACGACTGACGGAAGGCCGCCATGGCAGCGCCAAACGACAGCAGGCCGATGCCGCCCATGACCAGGAAGGTCAGGGTTTCGGTCCATTCGAACTTGAAAGAGGGGGCGGTCGGACGCGCGGACGGCTCTGCCGCGCTTTCCTGCTCCACCAAAGTCGCCTCCTGCTCGAAGAGGGGTGTTTGGTCAGGGTGCGTCAAGTCGTTGTCTTCGGGCCAGACCAGGCGCGTCTCGGTAGACGAGGGCTGAGCCTCCGGCGCGCCCGTCAGGGCCAGGGGCGCGGCTTCGAATGGCGCGACCGTCGGTTGGGCGGCCGACACGAAGGTCGGCACTTCCACGGGCGGTTCGCTCGATACGACGGCGGGCGTCGGCTCCAACGGGGACGTGGACGTCGGCGCGTCTATCGCCTGCGCGGCTTCGTCTTGCTCCGCCTCGTCGGCGACCTCGATCTGCTGTTCGGCGTCGTCCGATGTGGCGAAGAGCGCGGTCGCCTCTGTGGGCCCCGCCTCAGGCTCTGGCGTCGGCTTGGTCTCCGCGTGCATTTCGGCGGCGGGCAGATCCGCCGCTGCTTCTTCCGACGGGGTTTCCGGCGATCCAGACACCAGATCGGCGGGCGGGGCGTCGTTGGCCGCTGATGCCGGGGCCGGAGCCGGAGCCGGGCGGGGGGCGCGAATGCCGAAACCGGACAACGGGCCCAGGGCGCGCACCGCGTAAGGCGAATAGAAGGTCGCCGCGCTGGTCATAACCGGCGACGCCGGTCCGGGTGAAGGCAGAGCGGGCGCGGCAGGCGACGACGGTTCGACCGCACCATCGGCCGCCTGGACCGATTCGCCCTCTTCAGCCTCGACTGGCGTTTCCTCGGGCGTGACGTCGGACGCCGCCGCCTCGACCGAGCCATCGACGTTGGTTTCGGAGGGCGACGGGGGCGTTTCGAGGATAGACGACGTCTCGGTCTTGGGGCTCTCCTCAACCGCTTCAACTGACCCGGCCTCCTCGACATCCCCCAGCAAGGCGGAGACGGCGGCTTCCCGCGTCATCGGCGGGGGAGCCTCGGGCGTCTCGACCATGGCGAGTGACGGCGGGAAGGCCGGGAAGGGCGCAGGCGCGGTGGATTCGGTCTCTGCCTCGTCAGAGCTAGGCTCGGCCTCGACCGTGCTTTCCACCAGGGTGGCTGTGGCGGGGGGCAGGGGGGCGGCGAGAAGGTCCGCCAAGGACGCCGGCGTTTCAGGGTCGGCGACGAACAGGGCGCGCTCGGCGGCGCGACGGCGCGGCGGGGTGACGACATCGGCGTCTTCCACCCAGGACATAAGAGCGTCTGCGGCCTCCAGCGGCGCGCCGGCGTTCAGTCGGGCCAGGACATTGGACGTCTTGAACCGGTCTACGCCCACCGAGAAGGCGAAGCTGGCCAGCGCGTCGAACTGGTGTTGGTTTAGGGGCGCTTGCACCGCTTTGACGGTCTGCGCCACTGGAATGAGGTCGTACTGGAGCAGGAGTTCTGCGTCGCTTTCGGACACCGTCAGGCCTTCACGCGCCGACTGGGTGTGCCCGTAGCCGATGGTCCAGCGGCCGTCGGCGCGCTGAATGGCCCGTGGACGGAAGCCCTCGAAGCTCTTGATCAGAATGACCCCCTCGCGGGAGATCTTGGTCGGTTTCGATGTGTCAGACACAGATGTTGCCCCAAAGCGAGACGGCGGCGCGGCTTGTCCCCACCGTCCAGCAAACATGGGGCCAGCAAACATGGGGCCAGATATTTACAACAGAACCATGGTGGCGAGACCGAGGAAGATCAGAAAGCCGAAGAAATCTGTCGTCGCGGTGACGAAGACGGCGGACGAGACGGCGGGGTCGAACTTCAGCTTCGACAGGGTCAGCGGCGTCAGCACGCCGATACAGGCCGCGACCAGCAGGTTCAGGATCATGGCCGCGCCGATCACCAGGCCGATTCGCCAGTCCTCGTCGCGGAACCAGAAGCCCGCGGCGACGCCGATCAGGGGCGCCAGGACCATGCCGTTGGCGACGCCCACGGCCAACTCGCGCAGGAAGGTGCGCATGGCGTTGGCCGAATTCAGTTCGCGCGTGGCCAGAGCGCGCACGGTGACGGTCAGGGCCTGGGTGCCGGCGTTGCCGCCGATGGCCGAGACGATCGGCATCAGCACCGCCAGGGCGACGATCTGCTGGATGGTGGCTTCGAACAGGCCGATGACGCTGGCGCCCAGGGCCGCCGTCGCCAGATTGATCGCCAGCCAGGGCACGCGGCCGCGCACGATTTCGGACACGGACGAGCCGCGATCCTCGTCGGCGACGCCGGCCAGACGCAGGATGTCCTCGCGGTTCTCTTCCTGGATGATGTTGACGATGTCATCGACGGTGATCTGCCCCACCAGTCGCCCGGCCGCGTCCACGACGGGGGCCGAGATCAGGTGGTATTTCTCGAAGATATAGGCGACCTCTTCCTGGTCCTGATCGACGGCGATTACATTGATCGGCTCCATCAGGTCCGCCAGAGCGGCGCTGCGGGGCGCGCGCAGCAGGCCGCTGATCGGCACGCCGCCGACCGGGCGGTTCAGCGGATCAACCACATAGATGTCGA
>JBKBXN010000146.1:4339-6372 GCA_046314055.1 Brevundimonas sp. | reverse complement strand
TCCCTCTAAATCTGGAGCCTACCGATGAACCTTGATCGTGCTGTTGTGATCTTCGCCGGATGCGTCGTGCTGGCGGGCGTGGGCCTGTCCTACGCCGTCCATCCCTGGTGGATCGCCCTGACCGTCTTCGCGGGGTTGAACATGATCCAGTCCGGTTTCACCGGCTTCTGCCCGGCGGCCATGGCGTTCAAGGCCCTGGGCCTGCGTCCGGGAAACGCCTTCCGATGAGCCCGCGCCGCGCTGCGCCCTGGGCCTTGGCTCTGTTCCTGGCCACGCCGGGTCTGGCCCAGGCGACGACGCTGGACGAGGCCATCGCCGCCGCTATCGCCCACGCGCCCGAGATCGCCGCCGCCGACGCCGAGGCCGACGCCGCAAAAGGCCGATTGCAGCAGGCCCGCTCAGCGCGCGCGCCCTCGCTGAGCCTCACCGGCACGGTCGGCCAGGGCCGGCTGGACCCTAAGGAATTCTTCGGCCTGGGGGCGGCGGACGTCACGCCGCGGGCGGCCCAGTTGACGCTGGAACAGCCCCTGTTCACCGGCGGTCGCGCGGCGGCCGGGATCGCCCGCGCCCGCGCCGGCATGGCCGCAGCCGACGCCGGCGGCGACGCCGTTCAGGGCCAGGTCGTCATGGCGGTGGTTCAGGCCTATGGCGACATGCTCGCGGCCGATGAAGTGCTGAGGCTCTATCGCGAACTGGCGGCCCAGACGTTGGAAATCGAGCGACAGGCGCGCGAGCGCTTCCGGGCCGGCGAAACCCCGAGCACGGATGTCGCCCAGGCCGCGTCACGCGCCGCCGAGGCCCGCGCCGACCTGGCCCGTGCGGAGGGAATGCAGGTGTCCGCCCGCGCCCGTTACCGCAATCTGACCGGCCTGGAGCCGGTCGATCTGCAACCGATTCCGCCCAATCCGCCTCTGCCCGGCTCATTCGACGAGGCGATGGCGGTCGCCGTCGGCGGCAGTCCCGCCCTGCGTCAGGCGCGGGCCGATCTTGAGGCGGCCGAGGCCGCCGCCCGCGCCGCGCGCGGCGAACGCCTGCCGACCGTCAGCGCCTTCGTCGAGGCGGGCTCGGTTCGTGACCAGTTCTTTCCGGACTATCGCGCCGACAGCGCGACCGTGGGAATCCGCGGCCGCTGGACTCTGTTCAGCGGCGGCCTGACGTCCGGCAAGATCGCCGAGACCAGCGCCGATGTCCGCGCCGCCTCCGCCCGGCTGCGCGCCGCCCGCATGGGCCTGGAGGAACAGGTTCTCGCCGCCTGGCAGGACATCCACACCGCCGAACTGGTGGCGAAGGCGTCCGACGAACAGAGCGCGGCCGCAGTCCAGGCCCTGACCAGCGTTCGGCACGAAGTCCGCGTCGGCCTGAAACCCCAGATCGACCTGCTGAACGCCGAGCGCGAAGCCACGGCCGCCGCCGCCAACGCCACCCAGGCCAAGACCGCCCGAATCGTCGCCGCCTATCGCCTGAAGGGCCTGATCGGATCGGTGTGAGGTAAGAGGACGCTATTAGCGCGTCTTGCGCCTTTATCAATCTACGGGCTGGCGGTGTGACGTTGATCGGTCACGGCGTTTAGGACCAGCGGGCAACCGCCTCAGCCGGTTTCGCTTGCGAGCGCGGGCCGACCGCAGCCCGTTTTTTGATCGGCTGAGATGCCCGACAAATGCGCATACTACCTGTATCACTTTGGCGATGCTTTGAGGACAAGATTCAGCGCCAGATCGGGGCATCGTGTGGAAATGAAAAGAGAAGGTAAGGCGAATCTGAGGGTGCAAAATTTGCACAAGTGCTCTGCTAATGAGTTGAAGGTATTGCGGTATCTTTTCTGTCCAGCATCGGTGCTGCGCACAGTCTACATGCGTGATTTATCGACATTTTAGTAGTATCAAAAACGTTATTGGTGACGTTCGCGCTCGAATTTTACGCCGTGTTGCGACGTTTTTTCCGACTTATCGGCTTCTCAGTGCACACATAGCGCACACGAAATGGCGACGTATTCGAAGCTCCCGTCCAGAACATGGCGGGTCTAGGTCAGAAGG
>JBKBXN010000146.1:0-4329 GCA_046314055.1 Brevundimonas sp. | reverse complement strand
CGCTATAAGTGAGACCTTCCTCAAACGCGATGACGCGCGGCGGTGGGCCAATGAAACCGAGGGGGGGATTGATCGCGGCGAAGTGCCTACGCCTTAGCGTGCGGCGCGTCTGCGGACCTTTGGGGAACTGATTGATCTGCATATCGACGACATGAAGTAGATGGCGAAGGCGCCGAGGCGATCAAAGGCGGGGACGCCGAAGATTCTCAAGGTGCGATTGGAGCGGAAGCAACTGGTTCATCTCGACCGGCAGATGTTCATCGATTTCGGCAAGGGGCGGACGAAGGAGGGGCTGGCCCCACATGCGGCAAGAGAAAATCTTCCGAGTCGTTCGGGCGGACTATGCTGAGCGCACGAGGATGCTCACGAATAGCCGCTGGCCGACCGCCCAGGATCGCGCACATCACGCGAACCGGCCAGACTGACGATGCTCATCATGAGGTAGGATCAGCGGTACAAGGAAAAAGGGGCGGCGAACCCGAAGATCCGCCGCCCCTTCTCTGTCTCACTTCAGTCGCGGCCTAGAACTTGGCCGTCAGGCCCAGGGTGTAGCGACGCCCCAGAACGTCATAGGTCGACGGATCCGTGCCGGACTGGACCGGGCTGCTGTAGGTCTCCACTTCCTCGTCGAAAGCGTTCTGGATGCCCAGGCGCAGAGAGACCGTGTCATTGACCTCCCAACGACCCGTGAAGTCGAAGTAGTTGGTCGCCTCCGCTTGGTCGGAGCCGCCGTTGGCGTCGTCCATCTGGCCAATATAGCGCCAGCGCGTCGTCAGGCCGTAGTCGCCCCAAGTGTAGGTGGCGCTCATCACCGACTTGATCTCTGCGAAGGCCGTGCCGACCCCGCTGTCGATGGTGCCGGCGTATTCGACGAAGTCATCCCCCGGCAGGGCCTGGACCTGGTAAGAGTCCAGATAGGACAGGATCAGGTTGAAGTTCAGGGCGCCGACCGGAACCGGGGCCCGGTAGTCCATCTGAAGGTCCACGCCCGAGGTTTTCAGAGCGGCGAGGTTGGCGTTGGTCGACTGGACGTCGGTGATGGAGCCCGATGAATCCCGAGTAAACGCCTGACAGAAGGTGTTGTCGTTGCTGAAGGTCGGGTTTGCGTCGTTGGCGTTGAAGCAGCGGGAAATGGATGTCGAGGCGCCCACCGACGAGATGAAGTCGGTGATCTCGATGCTGTACCAGTCGATGGAGCCGGACAGGCCCTCCAGCCAGGGCGACTGGAACTTCGGCGACCAGACGAGGCCGAAGGTATAGGTGTCGGCCGTTTCTTCCGTCAGATCCGGGTTGCCGCCCGAGACCCCTTCTACCTGGCTATTGGTATAGGTGTAGCTGTCGATAATCTCCGCCGGGATGCCCTGTTCGATACAGAGGGCGCGCACCTGAGCCGCGTTCTCGCCCTGACGATAGGACGAGCGGATATCGCACGGGTCGCCGGCGGTCGATGTGGCCGAGGGTGATCCGATGGACGGGAAGCCCTGGTTCTGCTGGCTAAACAGCTCATCGATGTTCGGCGCGCGGACGGCGCGGTTGTAACCGCCGCGGAACCGCACGGAGTCGATCGGCAGATACTCCAGCGACGCCTTATAGCTCTGAACGCCGCCGACCGTGCTGTAGTCCGAGTAGCGATAGCCCAGGTCCAGATTCAGGGCCCGAACGAAGGGCAGGTCGGCCAGAAGAGGCACGGCCAGTTCGCCATAGAGCTCGATCGAGTCGATCGACCCCTCCAGGGCTTCCTGGGCGTTGAAGCCGATCACGTCGCCCGAGGCCAGAATTTCGTCAGGGGTCAGCTTATAGGTCTCGGCGCGATAGATCGAACCCGCTGCGAACCGCAGATCGCCGGCCGGCAGAGCCATCAATCGGCCTTGGACGTTGCCCTCGATGATCTGCTGCTCCAGCGAGGACTGGTTCTTGGCGGTGCGGGAAATGTAGCTCGCGCAGTCCGACGAGATCGAGTTGTAGCCGAACGGATTGAAGCCGCCGTCGCACAGCGAAGCCCCGCCGTCATCCGCCTCCAGCAACTCCTGAACCGCCGAGCGGGACACGTTGCCCGTCTGGGTTTCGGACGTGTCGAGGTTGCCGTACGAAGCATACAGTTCGAACGAGCCGTCTATCGAGTCAAGGGGGCCGCGAATGCCGGCCAGACCCTGGAAGATGTTGGTTGTGACGTCCGACGTCCGCGGCCCAACCTCGGTGAAGCGACGGCTGAAGGTGAAGTCCGCGTCCGGATCGGCCCGGCTGTTGAGAATGGTCTGTAGATCGGTAGGGATGAAGGGGTTGTCGGCCGACACCGTCAGTCCCGTCGCCGGCGTCGGAGCCAGCTCCGTCGCCGAGGAGGTGTGACTGAAGTTGAACTGGCCGAACGCCTCGATCCGATCGGTCAGATCATAGTTGAAGGACGAATAGGCCGAGAACCGCTCTAGCGGCAGTTGAAGATAGTTGGCCGGGGCGTAGTTGTAGTTCCCGGTGTCGGCGTCCAACTCCGAACCGTCGGCGACATCGACATTCACCGTCGAGCCTGTGGAGGTGTAGCCGAACAGACTTCCATTCTCGTTGAAGCCCAGGTTGCTGCCCCGCACCACGGTGCCGGCGGCCACGCCATATTGGCTGAAGACGGAGTCGATCGCGGATTGCGAGGGCAGGTTGGTCGCGCTGACCACATATTTGCCTTCCTCGATCGTTCCCGACCCGCTGGAGGCTTCCGAGAAATCACGGTCGCCAGCCATCACGGCCGCGCGGTTGGCATAGCCGAAGGAGAAGACCGCATTGCCGCGGTCGTCGTCGAAGTTGCCGCCGACAGTCAGGTTGGCGCTCCATGTTTCGCCGTCGCCTTGGTCCGTCAGGCCATATTGGACGTCCGTTTCCACGCCTTCGAAATCGTCGCGCAGGCGGAAGTTGACCACGCCGGCGATGGCGTCCGAACCGTAGATGGCGGAGGCGCCGCCGGTCAGGATCTCGACGTTTTCGACCAGGGCGCTCGGAATGGTGTTCAGATCGACGACGCCCGTGGCGTTCGACGGCATGGCGCGACGGCCATTGATCAGCACCAGGGTGCGTGTGGTGCCCAGGCCGCGAAGTTCGACGTTGGCCTGCCCGCCGTTCGACGGGTTGTTGGAGGTGTCCGTGATCGAGGCCACGAACTGCGGCAGCTCATTCAGAAGTTTTTCGACCGTGACGGCGCCGTTGTTCTGCAGGGCTTCCTGCCCGACGGTGACGACCGGGCTGCTGGCCACATAGTCCTGACGACGGATGCGCGATCCGATGACCACGATCTCATCGACGGCGGCGGCGTCCGGTTCAGGCGAAGCCGGGGCGTCTTGAGCCAGGGTCGGCGTGGAGACGGCAAGTGTAATCGTCCCCGCAAGTATGGTCGTCGCCAGAAGACGTCGGCGGCTTTGTTCTGAGATCAAGGTAAGTCTCCTCTTTGGGGCAAAAGACGATCACGCCGCCGCCTCGAAGGTGGCGGAACAAAATGAGCGAGAATGTTGGTCTCTTTTCCTCGCAAGCTGAGCGACGTTAGCTAGCGATCAGATTGCAGCAATAGACTTTATCGCGCCGACGCATTCCTGATGCGAGAGTGTCGTATTATTGACACTACATCATTTCAATGATGCTAAATATTGTTTTTATATCGAAATATACTTCGTTTTATTTATTCAATTTCATTCTGTAGATTGCTGCATCGCAACAAACCGCGGGCGTGTGTGGCGGTCTTCAGGCATCGCCAAGGCCTCTCCCCAACCAAGGCCAAGGGCTGGGCGCGGCCGATAAGACCGGGGATAGCCGGTGTGCACGTGCGGGCCGCCAACATGCGCGACTGGTTGGTCGCCGGCCAGTCGCGCCGCCTTCCACGCCAGAGCCGAAAGGGTAGTGGCGCAGCATTACGGCTATGAACCTGTGTCAGGCGTCCATCTCGACGGACGCCCCTACCTTGGTGAAAACCTTGTCGACCTCGTCGGCGCGACCTTGGCGCTGGATGCTCTGCGGCTGCGCGCGGTGGAGGCCGGTATGCTCCGCTTCAGCCGGCGAGACCGGCTGCAACTCCAGTGGATCGGAAAAGTCGCCGGACGCCCGGTCAAAGGGCCGACCCATTACCGGCTACCTAGGGATTTCTGGATTTCACCCTGGCGAGGGGCCTCTTGGTCTCTGATCCCGGAATGTTTTGCCGCTCCGCTGATTGCATCAGGCCGCTTGGACGATCTCGCTCCTGGCGTAATCGTCAGTGTACCGCTTTTCTGGCGGCGCCGGCGCATCACCGCCCGCCTGATCGAGGACCTCACGAAGGCCATCCATTCCGAGGCGGGCAAGTGGCGCCCCAACTGAACG
>JBKBXN010000145.1:0-6395 GCA_046314055.1 Brevundimonas sp. | reverse complement strand
ATGCGGATCTTGTCCTCGATGGCCGTGATCGACGCCGCTGAAGAGGCGCTGGAGAAGATCATTGCGGCCTATCTCGCGCCCAATATTCCGCTTCACGCCCTTCCGCCCCGGGTTCAGGCCTGTGGCATGAATCCGCTCCAAGCGTTCGCGGACGCCTGCCGCGCCGAAATGTCGGCGCTCAACGCCAATCTGGCGCTCAATCGATAGGGACGCCCGCTGCCACGTCGCAGAGCGAGGATCGTCTGCCTCTATCGATGCAGGTGTTCGGCAAAGAAGGCCGCGGCCCGGGCGATGGCCGTCCTCGATTCCGGCGCCTCAGGCGCGACGCTCTGGAACACGTGCGGCAGACCTTCATACAGGTCGAGCACCGCCTCGTGGCCGCCAGCCCGGATGGCCTGGTAGTGCCTCACAAAGTTGCTCAGGAACATCTCCCGCGTCCCGCCCTGTATCAGGGTCGGCGGAAAGGGGCGGGCATAGTCGCCATAGATCGGACTGACGTAGGGATGGCGCTGGTCGGCGGGATCCGCATAGGCCTGAGCGCCCCACGACAGGACGTCCAGGGTCAGGATCGGGTCGACTGCGCCGAGGGTCTCGTAGGTGTCTCCGGCGCCGCTGATGTCGGACCACGGCGAGACAAGCCACAAGGCCGCCGGGAGCGGCAGATTCTGGTCACGCATCTTCAACACCGACCCAGCCGTCAGGCCGCCGCCGGCGGAATCGCCGAACAGCCCAAGAGACCCCGTCTCGTAGCCCTCTGAGATCAAGGCTTTCCAGACCGTCAGGACTTCGTCGGTGACAGTCTGCCAGCGACCGCGCGGCGCCAGGGTGTAGTCTACGGAGATGACCTCGGCGCTTGTGGCCTCGGCAATCAAGGCAGGCAGGCCGACAAGCGTCTCGGCCGAGAAATAGATGTAGGCGCCGCCGTGGATGTAGACGAGCGCCCGACCGCCGGACACGCCCCCGCGCGGCAGAATGCGGACGACGGGCAAGCCGCCCAGAACGTCACGCCGGATGGTTGTTCCCAACTGCGCAGCGATGGCCTGGTTCGAGGGCGCGAAGGCCGCGTTCATCTGCACGTTCGCCCGATCGAAATCGGCCACTGACGAAGGCTGGACGGGCGGCTCCGCGTTCCGTCCGACCTCATAGACGACCGCGAGGACTTGGGCCGCTTCCTGCGACAGGGTTTGAGGGACCTGAAACCGGAGGGTAGCCGAAGGTGTCGAACGACTTTGGGTCATAAGAATTCTATCCGGACCTGAACGCGCAGAAACTGCCGTCTGATCGGTCAGTGAATGGGCTTTGGGGAGGTCGCCCGGCCACGACCCGTCACTTGTCGGGCGAACCAGGACCAGGCGGCGGTGAATCGCAACGGACGCTTCAGCCGACCAGCCGGGCGCTGACCCGTTCCGCCAGCATGATGGTGGTGAGGTTGGTGGCCACGGAGGGAATGTCCGGGAAGATCGACGCATCGACGACGCGCAGATTGTCGATGCCTCGGACGCTGCCCCAAGCGTCCACGACCGCCGTCGCATCGCCGTCCGCGCCCATCGGGACCGTCGAAGTCGGGTGGGCGTAGGAGATCGCGCCACCGCGAACGAAGGCCTCCAAGGCGGCGTCGTCGATGGCGGATCCCGGAAGGATCTCCTGGTCGATCAACTCCGCCAGCGGCGAGGCGGCCGCGACCCGGCGCGCCAGGCGAACGCCCTCGACCAGCCGCTCCAGATCACCCGGAGCCTCGAAGAAGTTGTAGCGAATCCGGGGCGCGACCCTGGGGTCTCGGCTGGACAGGCGGAAAGAGCCCACCGAGTCCGGCAGGGTCAAGGCCGCCGCCAGCACCAGGGCGCCTCCAGTCGGGCTGAAGGCCGGGTCGATGTAATGGGTGACCGAGACGTGCAGGTCGAGTTCGTCGCTCTGCGCTGTTTCCGAAGCGGCCCAGACGAAGGCGCCGGCCGGCGGCGTCATGGCGATCGCCTCCGGCTTGAGCGCCAGCACGACCGGGAAGAAGGGGTGATCCTTCAGCCGATCACCAACGGGGAGATCGGCCACCACCGGGATGCCCAGTTCCTTGAGATGATCCGCAGGGCCGATCCCGGATCGCATCAGGATGGCGGGCGAGCCGAAGGCGCCGCCCGAGAGGATGATCTGATCGCCGTGGAGGATTTCACCGTCAATCAGTCGGACGCCCACAGCGCGGGTCCCTTCGAGAATGACCGCATCGACCTGGGCCTGCGCGCGAATGGTCAGGTTCGGACGGGCGCGGACGTCGGCGGTCAGATAGGCCATGCCGGTGTTGATGCGGACGCCGTCTATGACGTTCAGCGGATATTCGCCCACGCCCTCCTGATCGGCGCCGTTGAAGTCCTCGACATAGGGCAGGCCAGAGGCCTTCGCGGCCGCGACGAACGCCCGCACCGAGGGGGTGTTCTCGACGTCCTGTCTTTGCCGGACCGGGAAGGGACCGGATCGGCCATGCCAATCGTCATGCCCATGGGGGGTGTTCTCCAAAGCCTTGTAGGCGGCGAGTACGTCGCTCCACGCCCAGCCCTCGATGCCGCGCCCCGCCCAACGCTCAAAGTCGGCGGGCCTGGCGCGCATGGCGACCGAGCCGTTGACGGCGGAACTGCCGCCGACGACGCGGCCGCGCGGGCTGGAGAGCGGCTGTCCCCGCCCGTCCACGTCTTCACTGCTGTAGCCCCAGTCGTAGTCGGCCGGTGCGACGCTGGCGGTGTTCCGGATCGCCTCAGGATAGCGATCGGGCTCGAAATCCGGCCCGGCTTCCAGCAACAGGACGCGTCGCGCGGGATCCGCGCTTAGGCGGTTTGCGAGGACGGCTCCGGCGGACCCGGCGCCGATGATCACGACGTCGAAGGGGTGGCTCGCCGGTGGGGCGGCCGTGAACGCAGTATCAGCGTGGATGTCGGACATGGCGTGTTTCCGGTTCTCGATGAAGAAGAGGCGCGACGCCTGAAGGCGTCGCTGCCCTGGGGTCAGGCGCGGCGGCCGTCGATGCTCCAGCGGCCGGCGCCCAAGGATGCGACCTGGATCAGACCGCCGGTGATGGCGATGTTCTTCAGGAAGTGGATCAGCTGGTTCTGGTCGCCCAGGGCGCTGTGGAACAGGAAGGCCGTGACCAGGGTGAAGACGGCCAGGGCCAGGGCGACCCAGCGGGTCTGGTAGCCGGCGATCAGCAACAGCCCGCCGATCACCTCGACCGCCACGGCGCCGGCGAAGGCGACTTCGGGGAAGGGCAGGCCGACGGAGGCGATGTAGCCGATGGTGGCGGTCGAGGCCGTCAGTTTGCTTACGCCCGAAAGCAGGAACAACGGCGCCAGGAGCACGCGGGCGACAAGCGGACCTGCTGCGGTTTGAAGGGTCGATGCGGCGTCGCGGGGGGTGGACAGGGTGGTGGTCATGGCGAAAATCCTCAGGGTTCAGGCCGTGCGGCCGTGGAAGCTCAAACTCCCACGCCGACGGCATCCCGAAAATCCGGATAATATGACAAATAACGTTCGATAATATCGAATGATCGTCGCAGATCGACGATTTCGAACGTCAGGTCATCGCGGCGCGTTGCGATGCCGTGAACCCAGTCCGCGACCCGCGCGCCGAAGCGGCCTTCGCGAGTCGTCGATAAGATGATGCCGATGCGGGGGTGCTCATTGCGGATCTCCAGAGCGAGGCGATTAGACCTCTATCCGATCACCCTAAGATCGTCCGCCGAACTGTGAAGAAGGCACACGGATGTAACCGAGACCTGGAGCCGGAGCGGTTCGGGTCGCTTGGCGACGATTTCTCTTGTGCGCCGGGCGGCGTCCCCCGGCGGCCCGACTAATCTTGTCGCGCATCGTAATCCCGACGCGCGGCGTCCATGACGTCGAGATGGGCGAAGGCCCATTCGCCCAACGCCATGACCGGAACTTTCAGCGAGTGCCCGAGCGGAGTCAGCTCATAGTCCACCCGCGGGGGGATGGTTGGAAAGACCGTTCGCGACACCAGCCCATCACGTTCCAGCCCGCGCAGCGTCAGGGTCAGCATTCTTTGGGACACCCGCCCGATCCGGCGCTTCAGGACATTGAACCGCATCGGTCCCTCGGCCAGCATCATCACCACCAGCACCGTCCATTTGTCGCCGACTCGCGCCAGCACGAGACCGATGTCATCGCACCGGTTCGGCAGATGAGCGGCGACGCCGTCGGTTACATCCGTGTGCTCGGGTTTCAAAAATGTGCCTCCTTGGCGGGGTTTTGAAGGTCACTCATATAGCTCTAGTCACAAACCTATACCACCCAGAGCGCAGTCATGAACCTTCTCCACATCGATTCCAGCATCCTCGGCGCAGGCTCGGTCAGCCGCGCGCTCTCCGCCGAAATCGTCGACCGGATCGCCAAGCAGAACGACAATGTCGTCGTGACCTATCGCGACCTCGCCGCCGCCCCCATCCCGCACCTGTCGGGCGAGTATCTGGGCGCGCTGCAGAACAGCGGGGGCGGCCATTCGCCCGAGATCGAAGCCGATCTCGCCATCGGCGCAGCCGTACTGCAGGAATTCCTCGCCGCCGACACGGTCGTGATCGGCGTCGGCATGTATAATTTCGGCATGCCCACCCAGCTGAAGGCCTGGATCGACCGGGTTCTCATCAGCGGCCAGACCTTCCGCTACACGGCCGAGGGGCAGCTTGAGGGACTGGCCGGCGACAAGCGGATCATCCTGGCCGTCGCCCGGGGTGGATATTACGCCGCCGGATCGCCGATGGCGGCCTGGGAGCATACCGAGAGCCACATCCGCACCACGCTGGGCTTCATCGGCGTGACCAATCCTGAAGTCGTATGGGCGGACGGTATTGCCGTCGGGCCGGACCAACGGGCCGCCGGCGTCGCCGCAGCCCAGGCCCAGATCGCGGCCCTTGCCGCCTGACCCTCTCATGGAAGGAACGCCATCATGACCTCCACCACGACAGCGCCCTCGACCCTGGCCGGCGCGACGTCGCCGTCTCCGGCGCGCAAGATCGTTCATCGCACGCGCGGACACCGACACGGTCCCATCACGCGGCTGATGAGCCCCGGCGATCTCGGTCAGGTCGTCAAACCCTTCGTCTTCCTCGACCTGTTCGAGGCGGACTCGCTGGGTGGCGTCTTTGCGCCCCACCCCCACTCGGGCATCGCGACCCACACGACCTTCCTCAAGGGCGAAGTGGGCTATGGCGACTCGACCGGTCAGGCGGGGACGCTGTCTGACGGGTCGATCGAGTGGATGCGCGCCGGCTCTGCCGTGTGGCACACCGGCTTCCCGATCGAGGGCAAGCCGATCCTCGGCTATCAGCTCTGGCTCGCCTTGCCGGAGGCGCTCGAACTGTCACCGCCTGAAAGCCAGTATCTGGGCGCCGAGACGGTGCAGCAGGTCGGTCCCGCCCGCCTTCTGCTCGGTCAGTATCAAAATCTGACCAGCCCAATTCGTCTGCCTGTGTCACTGACCTATCTGCATGTCAGGCTGAAAGACGGAGAACGCTGGGTTTACGAGCCGTCGTCCGATCATGATGTCGCCTGGGTGGCGCTGAACAGCGGCCGTCTGCGGATCGGCGATGTCGTGCTGGAGCGGGAGATGGCGGTTTTCGAGGACGGTCCGATCCCGATCGAACTGGTCGCGGAGGGCGATGTCGAACTGGTCATCGCCTCCTCTGCGCGCCACCCCCACCCCCTCGTGATGGGATCCTACTCGGTCCACACCTCCAGCGCGGCCCTCAGGCAAGGCGAAGCCAACATCGTCGCCCTGTCGCGAACGCCGGCGGTTCAGGCTCTCAAGGCGCTGGGATAGTCAGGCGAAGACGGATCGCCATGAAGCCGGGGACAACGGCTTTACCGCCTCCGCCGTTCGCGTCTGCGGAGCGCGAGGCGGGCAGGGTTCGGTCGTCCCCGGCCGGCTCGTCTTCCAAACCGAGAAACGCGGATCTGACCCGCAAGGCGCTCCTTGAAGCCGGGCTCGATTGCTTCGCTCGGGAAACCTATGAGGCGGTTAGTTTGCGCGCGGTCGCCGCCCGTGCCGGTGTGGATGCGGCCCTCGTCAATCGATATTTCGGAAGCAAGGATGACCTGTTTGTCGAGGCGCTGAGCGTCTCCACCCGGGAGTGGGTGACGCTATGGGGAAGCCGATCGGATTTTCCTGAGCGTGCAGCGCGAGAGATACTCAGAGGTCCGCCCGGGGGGGTCGCCCTCAGGGGCTTTCTGATCATGCTCCGATCCGTGGGATCAGAAAGAGCGCGTCGTCTGTTCAGCCAGGCGAGCGGATCGACCCTTTATGAGGCTCTGCAATCCTGGCTCGGCGGAGAAGATGCGGATGTCCGATCCAGACTGCTGACCGCAACGCTGGGCGACGAGCCAGGTGTCGGAGCTTCGCACCGG
>JBKBXN010000144.1:0-6516 GCA_046314055.1 Brevundimonas sp. | reverse complement strand
GCCATGTATCTGTCGCGCCACGTCGGCCACGTCCATATGCTGGTGCGCGGCCCCGGCCTGTCGGAGACCATGTCCGACTATCTGGTCCAGCGCATCCTGCGCTCGCCCCGCATCACCCTTTATCCGCACACCGAGGTGACGCAGCTGGAGGGCGAACGGCTGCTGTCCGGCGTGGCCTGGACCGACCGCCGCACGGGCCAGACGACCCGGATCCCCGCCCACGCCCTGTTCGTCATGATCGGCGCCCGGCCCAATACCCAATGGGTGGCGGACTGCCTGGCGCTGGACGACAGCGGTTTTGTCGTCACCTGTCTGCGGCCGGGCCAGACGCCGGACCTGCGGCCCGGGGCCTCGGCCTATGAGACCGAGCGGGCGGGGATCTACGCCGTCGGCGACGTCCGCTCCGGCTCGGTCAAACGGGTGGCCGCCGGCGTCGGCGAAGGCTCGGTCGTGGTCCAGGCCATTCACGCCTATCTGGCCTCGCTGGGCCGCGACTGAGGGCTGGAACGCAAGAACGGCCGCCTCCGGATCGGGGGCGGCCGTCTTGTTTTCAAGTCTGTTCAGACGAAGCGGGGGATGGGTCCCGGATGCGGCGTCGGCGCGCCTACATCCACCTCCTGCTCATCGACATAGCACCAGCCCCAACCCTCGGGCGGGTCATAGCCTTCGATGATCGGGTGGCGGGTCGCGTGGAAATGGGCGCGCGCATGCCGGTTCGGCGACTCGTCGCAGCAGCCGACATGGCCGCATTCCCGGCATAGCCGCAGATGCACCCACCAGCTGCCGATCTTCAGACACTCCTCGCACCCCGCCGCGCTGGGCGTGACGCGCTTGATGGTGTTCAGGTGCGAACAGGTCATGTCTGCCTCGTTTCAGGATGGAGCGCGCGGTCGATACAGCGCGACAGGGCGTCGGCGGAACAGGGCTTTTCCAGGTAGCAGCCCGCCCCGGCGGCCATGGCGCGCGAACGCGTCAGCTCATCCGGAAAGGCGGTCATGAAGATGACCGGCAAATCCGGACGTTCGGCGACGATCCGATGCTGCAGGGCCAGGCCGTTCATGCCCGGCATCTGCATGTCGGAAATCACGCAATCGATCTCAGGGTTCGAAGCCGTGAGGAAGGCCTCGCCGGACTCGAACGCCTGGACCTGAAACCCCATGGACCGCAGCAACCGCGTGAGGCTGGTGCGGACCATGCCGTCGTCATCGACGACCGCGATCAGAGGGGGCGATTGCATTGCGGAATTCTCTGCGCCGCGAAAGGAGACCGCCAATGAGTCAGGCGTTTCCGCGACGGCTGATCTCGAACAGGAACCAGACGCGGCGTTCGGTCTCGTCGATCCAGTTCTCCAGCAGGCTGGTGGTGGCCACGTCGCCCAGCTCGTCGCAGACCGTGTGAGCGGCGCGCATGCGCTGGGCCAGGTCGGCGTTGTCGTCGCGCAGCTCGGCCAGCATGTCCTCGGGGCTGACATAGTCGGCGTCATTGTCCAGCACGCGTTGCAGCGTCTTGATCTGGCCGATGGAGCGCAGGGTCACGCCGCCGATCTTGCGCACCCGCTCGGCGATCGGATCGGTCATAGCGATGATCTGATCGCCCTGGTCGTCCAGCATCAGATGGTAGTCGCGGAAGTGGGGCCCCGACATGTGCCAGTGGAAATTCTTGGTCTTCAGATACAGGGCGAAGACATCGGCCAACAGGGCGTTCATCGCGCCGCTGATGTCCTGGGTCGCCTCGGCCGTCAGACCCGTGGGGGTTCTAAGGGGGGCCAGACGGCGGGTTTCGAGGGTTTGGCGGTCCATGACGGTTCCTTTGGGGGCTTGTCTGTGATCTGGACGTTAGGCCCGCCAGCCCTGCGGCTCTTGCATCGGACGCGTGGAATTTGAACAGACGCATGGTCTTGCGACGCGGGGGCGAAGCCTGTCATTGCCCGGACGCCGCGTGCTGATTAGCGTGATGAGGCAAACAGGGGTCGGGAGGGACTGCCGGTGAATTCAGTCCAAAACGATCAGAGTCTCTCAGTTGCGGCCGTCCTGCGCCGCCTGCGTCTGATGATCAGTCCTGTGCTGATCCTCATCATCTTCCTGCTCGACACCTTCACCCCGCTGGTCAGCGCCGTGGCCGTCTTCTATGTCGTGCCGCTGCTGATGCTGGGTGACTTCCTGTCGATCCGCCGGGTCCAGCTTCTGTTCTTCGGCATGATCGGCCTGGCGACCTTCAGCCTGCTGTTCGACCACGGGCTGAACCCGGAGTTCGCGACCCTGCTGCGCTATTGCGTCAGCGTCGCCGCCATCAGCATCACCGGCTTTCTGATCGTCAAGACGCTGCGCGACCGCCAGACCCTGGTCGGTCAGGCCGCCCTTCTGGACGTGACCCACGACGCCATCTTCACGCGTTCGCCAGACGGTCTAATCCTGTTCTGGAACCGCGGCGCCGAGCGCCTGTATGGCTGGAGCCGGCAGGAGGCCGTCGGGCGAAACTCCCACGAACTTCTTCAGTCCCGCTTCCCGACGTCGCTGGAGGCGATCGACGACCATCTGCACGCCAACGGCCTGTGGGAAGGGGAGATCAGTCATCAATGCCGGGACGGCGGCCGGTTGATCGTGCTGAGCCGCTGGACCCTGGACGACCACGATCCCGGCAAGCCCCCCGTCATTCTGGAATCGAACACGGACGTCACCGCCAGCAAGGCGGCTGACGCGGCCCTGCGCGACAGCGAAGTCCGGTATCGCAACATCTTCAACACCCTGGCCGTCGGCATCTGGGAGCATGACTTCGGCCCTCTGCGTGCGGCGCTCAAGGGGCTGCGGGAATCGGGCGTGGAGGATCTGCACGCCTATCTGCTGCAGCATCCCGAGTTCGTCCGCGACGCCCAGCAGATGATCCCCATCACAGACGTCAACGACACGGCCCTGAAGCTGATGGACGTCGAGCGCAAGGAAGACTTCTTCCGCAGCCTGTCTGAAATCCTCCCGGCGTCGGAGGGCAATTTCATCGACTTCCTGATCGCCTTCGACGAGGGCCGCAGCTATTATCAGGCCGAGACCGAGGTGCTGAACCGGCGCGGCGAAACCATCCCGATCATCGTCGCCATCACCTTCCCCCCGCCCGGGCGCGAAGCCGACCGGGTCCAGGCCGTGGTGCTGAACATCACCGAACGGCGCCGGCTGCAGCTCGCTATCGACCATGCGAAACAGGAGGCCGAACAGGCCCTGCGCGCCGCCGCCATGGGGGAATTGTCCGTCTCCATCGCCCATGAGGTGAACCAGCCGCTGGCCGCCATCATGACCTCGTCTGAGGCCGCGCTGCGCTGGATGAACCGATCTCCGCCCGACCTGGAGGAGACGCGTGAGGCCCTGACGGACGTGCTGAACGCCACCCGACACGCCACCGGCGTGGTGAAACGGGTGCGCAAGCTGGTCAGCCGCACCCGTCCCGAGACCGAGGCGGTCGCCGTCAACGCCCTGGCCGTCGAAGCCCTGCGGCTGGTTCGCCACGATCTCGAACGCCTGAACATTCCGGTGCGCGTCACGCTCTCCGCCGCCGACGGATATATTCAGGCCGACCGCGTGCTGCTCCAGCAGGCGCTGGTCAATCTGGTGACGAACGCCGCCCAGGCCATGACCGCCGCCGGAACCCCCGCCCCGACCATCGAGATGCGCACTTGCCTCAAAGACGGCCATGCGGTCATCGACGTCATCGACAACGGGCCTGGGTTCGATCCGGACAGCGCCCAGCGCGCCTTCGACGCCTTCTTCAGCACCCGCCCGGACGGGATGGGCCTGGGCCTGGCCATCTGCCGCTCCACCGTGGAAGCCCACGAGGGGACCGTCCGGATCGTCTCCGAGCCGGGCGCCGGGGCGCGGCTGTCGATCTGCCTGCCGCTTCTGTCGGATCCGCCTGGGGCCTGACCGTTTCAGTAAGCACGGTTCCGGCTTCGCCAGACGCGTGAACCGGCGCTCAGGCCTGGGCCTGGGACTTCAGATCCTGGGAAAGGCGCACCAGATCCGCCACCGTATGGACCTCCATCTTCCGCATCAGGCTGGACCGATGCAGTTTGACGGTGATCTCGCTGAGGCCCAGCTCGGCCGCCGTCTGCTTGTTCATCAGGCCCGCGACGACCAGGTCCATCACCTGCCGCTCGCGCGGGGTCAGCTGGGCGTAGCGCGCCTCGGCGCCGGCGACGTCGCTGGCCCGCTCGCGGGTGCGACGGTCACGCTCCAGGGCCTCGTTGACCGCGTCGATCAGGTCCTGGTCGCGGAAGGGTTTGGTCAGGAAGTCCACCGCCCCCGCCTTCATCGCCCGCACCGACATCGGCACGTCGCCGTGGCCGGTGATCAGGATGACGGGCGTCGTCACCCCCTGGGCCGTCAGGGTCTTCTGGAAATCCAGACCGCTGACGCCGGGCATCCGCACATCGGTGATGATGCAGCTGTTGGCCTTCGGCGGCTCGCTCGCCAGAAAGGCGGTGGCGGATTCATACAGGGCGGTCGCCAGGCCGATCGATCGAAACAGCGAGTCCAGGGCGCGGCGCACCATCGGATCGTCGTCGATCACGATCACCACCGGAGTTTGCTGTTCCGTCCCGCCCAAACGCCCCTCCAAACCATCCCGAACGCCAGCCTCGCCAGGCGGAGCTCCCGGATCAAATCCAGCGGAGCCCGGCAAAGGTCATGCCTCGCGAAAAGGCGTCGCGCAATCCGTCCCGTATCGATCTCGCCACAATCGGCCTAGGGCGTCGCATCAAGCGACAGCGCGGCCCCAAGACGCCGGCCATAGGCGACGATGGTCCGCCCCGCCACCATGCGACTGTGTTCATAGGCCCCCAGGGCCGGGGCGAGGGCGCCCTCGCGCGTCGCCAGCAGCAGCGCCATCGCGTCGCCGGCCGCCTTGGCCACGCCCATGGCGGTGTGCGGCCGGGCGACGAAGGCGGCGTCGCCCATCAGGACCAGACGCCCCCGCGCCATACGCGGGGCCTCCATGTCGAATATGGCCTGGACGAAGGGCTGGGCCGCCTCGGCGAAGATCGAGGCGAAGGCCGGCGGCAGCAGGGCCTCGGCGTCCGCCTTGAGGCCTGTGATCGCCGTCGCCGACAGGGCGCCCGGCGGAAGGGACGCGCGGCGGCGCAGGCCCTCGCGATCCACCAGCACCGTGTCCAGATCGGCCTGCCGGTACCAGACGGCGTTGTAGCGCCGCCGCCCCGGTTCGATCTCGCCGTCCGGTCCGGCGACCAGATACCCCAACACCTGTTCGCCCGGCGCGTCATAGAAGGCGAACCGTTCCGACAGGACGGCGGCGGCGGCGGGCGTCAACGCCGCCTCATCGATCAGGGCCCGCCAGGCGACATAGCCGGCGTAGCGGGGCGGCGACAGCGCTTGCAGCAGCACGGCCTGGCGCACGACCGATCCCATGCCGTCCGCGCCGATGACCAGATCGGCCTCGATCTCGGCGCCGTCCTCCAGCACGACGCCGGCGCGGTCGCTTTCGGTCCAGGCCGAGGACACGGGCTGTCGGGTGCGATAGGCCTGGGCGCCGACCACGTCTCGAAGGGCGCCGTAAAGCGCGTCCCACGATGTCTGCATCTGCGGCTGCGCCAACCGTCCGACGATTGCGCCCGAGCGATCCAGGAATATGCGCTCACGGGCGGTCACGCCCTTCTCGGCGACATCACCCCGGCCGACCGCCTTCATCAGGTCGAAGACTTCAGGCTGGGCCACCAGACCGGCGCCGCGACCGAACTGTCCGTGCGACCGTTCCAGCACGACCACCTCATGCCCGTCCCGGATCAGCAGCGCCGCCGCGAACAGGCCCGCCATTGAGCCGCCGACAATGACCGCCTTCATGGCTCAGCGCCCCCTGGCCAGGTTGCGGACCTGAAGCCCGGTCGCCAGGACGGCCGCTGCGGCGCCCAGCACGACCACGCCGGTCCAGCCGAACCGCGTCCAGGCCACTGTGGCCAGGGCCGATCCGGCCGCCCCGCCCAGGAACATCGACCCCATGAACAGGGTGTTCAGCCGACCGCGCGCCTCGGGCCGCAGGGCGTAGACGACGTGCTGGTTCGAGACCAGGGCGCTCTGCACCGCGAAGTCCAGCAGGATCACCCCCACCACCAGGCCGGCGATGGAGGTCCAGGCGCCGAAGATGATCCAGGACGCCAGGGTCAGCAGCGCGCCCAGGGCGATCACCTCGTGCGGGCCGCGCTTGTCTGCGATCCGTCCGGCGATGGGGGCGGCGACGATGCCCACGGCCCCGACCACCCCGAACAGACCCGCCGCATCGGCCCCCAGATCGTAGCGCGGCTCCTGCAGATGCAGGGCCAGTATGGTCCAGAAGGCGGCGAAGGCGCCGAACAGCAGGGCCTGGGTCGCCGCGGCCAGCCGCAGGGTCGGAAACTCGCGCCACAGATCGACCAGGGTGCGCAGCAGGGCGGGATAGGACAGGCGGCTGTCGGGGCGGCTGGTCGGCAGGGTCGCGGCCATCAGACCGCCGGCGATCAGGGCCAGGGGCGCGCCCAGCCAG
>JBKBXN010000143.1:0-6631 GCA_046314055.1 Brevundimonas sp. | reverse complement strand
CAGAGGCGCGCCGCCGCCGTGTCGGCCCTGCTGGCCGCCAGCCAGACCCTGTCGGCGGCCCAGGATCGCGCCGGCACGGCCCGAAGCCTGGCCGAACAGGCCTCGGCCGCCGCCGGGGCGGGGGCGGTGGTCCTGCTGCCGGACGGCGACGACATCGTCCTGACGGCCGCCAGTCCCGAGGGCGTGATCCTGGGCGCCGACGCCATGGCGGCCGCCCGCTGGGCCTGGATGCATGGCGAGGTCGCGGGCCACGGCACGGGCACCCTGCCGCAGAGCCGTTGGCGGTTCCAACCCCTGCAAGGCGTGCGCGGCCGGGCCGGGGTGGCGGGGATCGACGCCTCGGCCGTGGCGGCGGGATCGGACGAGGAGCGGCTGGCCCTGGCCCTGCTCGATCAAGGGGCCGTGGCGCTGGAGCGCGCCGACCTGGCGGGTCAGGCGCTGGAGACCGAGACTCTGCGCCGGGCCGACCGGTTCCGCGCCGCCCTGATGAACTCGGTCAGCCACGACCTGCGCACGCCCCTGTCGACCGTGCTGGGTTCGGCGACGACCCTGATCGACTATGGGGCCAGCCTCAAGCCCGAGGTGCGCGACGACCTGCTGCTGAGCATCCGCG
Source organism: Brevundimonas sp. (assembly GCA_046314055.1). Lineage (GTDB taxonomy): Bacteria > Pseudomonadota > Alphaproteobacteria > Caulobacterales > Caulobacteraceae > Brevundimonas. The sequence continues at coordinate 6,018 of JBKBXN010000143.1, read as the reverse complement.
AAGAGGCCGAGCGCCTGTCGCGCTATGTCGGCGACCTGCTGGACATGACCCGGCTGGAGGGCGGCGGCCTGAACGTCCGCACCGACTGGACCGACGTGCGCGACATCCTGAACGCGGCGGCCGAACGGGTGTCTCGCCGACTGGGCGCGCGGCGTATCACACGAGACTTTCCCGCCCAACTCAGCATGGTCGAGGCCGATCCGGGCCTGTTGGAACAGGCCGTGGTCAACATCCTGGAAAACGCCATCGCCTACAGCCCCGACGGGACGACCATCGAACTGGCGGCCTATGAGGACCGGGGCGCGGTGGTGATCTCCATCGAGGACGAGGGCAGGGGCATCCCCACCGCCGAACTGGAACGGGTGTTCGACAAGTTCCGGCGCATGGAAGAGTCCACAGACCGGGCCCCTGATCGCGTCCAGGGGGCCGGCCTGGGCCTGGCCATCGCCAAGGGTTTCGTCGAGGCTCTGCGTGGTCGTATTGCCGCCGCCAGCCCGATCCAGGACGACCCAGACGGCGAGAAGCGCGGAACCCGAATCCTGATCAGCCTGCCCAAGTCCATCGCTACCCACCCGGATCTGCTGTAATGCCCGCCGTCCGCCCCCAGGTCCTCGTCATCGACGACGAGCCCCAGATCCACCGCTTCCTGTCCCCGGCCCTCGACGCGGCCGGCTATGAGCCCAAGCGCGCCGACAGCGGGCAGGAAGGCCTGCGCGCCATCGCCCTGTGGAACCCCGACGCCGTGGTGCTGGACCTGGGCCTGCCCGATATGGACGGCAAGGACGTGTTGCTGCGGGCGCGCGAGTTCTACAAGGGACCGATCATCATCCTGTCCGCACGCGACCGCGAGGCGGAGAAGATCGCGGCCCTCGACCTCGGCGCGAACGACTATGTCGAAAAGCCCTTCGGCGTCGGCGAATTGCTGGCGCGCATCCGGGCGGGGCTGCGACAAGGGGCGTTGAAGCCCGTCGCGGGCGGAGTGGTCACAGCCGGCGATGTGTCGATCGACCTGGACCGCCGCATTGTCACCCGCGCGGGCGAGCGCGTGAAGCTGAGACCCAAGGAGTATGAGGTGCTGGCCTATCTGGCGCGAAACGCCGGGAAGGTGCTGGGGCACGGCGATCTTCTGACCACCGTCTGGGGCGCCGGGCACCTGGCCGACGTTCAGTATCTGCGGGTGGTGATCGGTCAACTGCGGCACAAGTTGGAGGTTGATCCTGCGGAGCCGGCTCTGGTCGTCACCGAAGCCGGCGTGGGCTACCGCCTCGAAGTCTGAGGGTCGCGCTCGCCTCGCGCGCCATCGGTTGATCCGAACCTGGAATAGATCAACCGCCGCTGGACGAAGCGGGCGAGTGTTTCTATGATCCGCCTCAGCCGTCGGGTCTTTTCTGCGGTGTCTATCGCGTGGGTTTGACGACGTGCTGAACAAGATTTTCGCCTGGTGGAACGGGGCCACGATCGGCACCCTCTTCACGATCGCCAAGCGTGGCCGCTACGTCGGGACCGACGAGATCGGCAATAAATATTACGAGGCCAAGGACAACTCGAGCTACGACGGCCGCAAGCGCCGCTGGGTCGTGTACGAAGGCTACGCCGACGCCTCCAAGGTTTCGGCCGACTGGCACGGCTGGCTGCGCTACACCTTCGACCTGCCGCCGACCGAGGCGCCCCTTCCGCGCCGCGCCTGGGAAAAGGATCACCTGCCCAATTTCACCGGCACGCCCATGGCGTGGCGGCCGCAGGGTTCGCTGGCCGCCGAGGCCAAGCGTCCCGCCGCGACCGGCGACTATCAGGCCTGGACGCCCGAGTGAGATCGAATCGGCTCCTGCTGGGCGCGGCGGCCGTCGCTGCGGTGCTGAGCGCCGGGGCCGTGACGGCCAGCGTCCTTCAGGATTCGCCGCGTGACGCCCGTCCGGTGCAGGAGCCGGCGGCGCCTGATTCCGCCGCTCCGGCCGAAACGCCGCCCGCCGGCGCGCCGGCGCCAGCCTCCCCGGTGGTCGTGACCCCGCCGCCGTCCATCATCATCGCCGAAGACGCCGCCGTCGCCGAAAAGGCCGAAGAAGAAGCTGAAGCCGAGAAGCCGGTCGTCGAAAAGGCCATCGAACAGCCGGCCACGCCCGCCCGCCGTCAGCGCCGCAAGTTCGCGGTCATCCAGGCCATCGACAAGACCACCGCCGAGACCATGAAGTTCGAGGTCGAGGTCGGCGGCCGTCCCGTGCGCTTCAACCGCAACCTGATCTTCAGCGTCCGCGCCTGCGAAGTCAGCACGCCTGACGAACTGACCGAAGACGCCATCGCCTATGTCGATGTCTCGCTCCAGTCGCGCGGCGTGAACCAGCCGGCCGATCCGCGGCAGCTCTTCCGAGGCTGGATGTTCGCCTCGTCCCCGGCCGTCAGCGGCCTGCAAAGCCCCAACTACGACGCCTGGGTGGTGGGCTGTAAGAACTGAGCGCGAGGAGGCTGGAATGAACCGCCAAAGACCCCTCAAGAAGAGCGAGACGGTCGAGATCCGGCTGCCGCACGCGACCAAGACCGCCTTCATGGACAAGTGCCGCGCCGAGGGCCGCACGGCCAGCGACGCCATCCGCCGCTTCATCGACAGCGAGCTGGACCGCTCGACCACAAGCCGGTCGTCGATCCGCATGGGCTGGCGTCAATTGCTGGCGGCCGCTGTCGCCGGACTGGCCCTGGGCGCCGTCGCCGCGCCCTCCCTGGCCCAATCCGTGACCCCGGATCGGACGGCGTTCGAGCGCCTGGATCGGAACCATGACGGCGCGGTCAGCTTCGAGGAATTCCGCGTCCGCTAGCGGATGGGCTTCAGAAACCGGCCCCATTGCAGGTTCAGCCAGGTCCAGGGCTTGAACAGCCCGGCGCCGGGCTTCCATGAGGCCGCCACGATCTCGGCGCGCCCGACGATGTTCTCGACCGGCAGCAGGCCGACGCCCAGATCCGCAGGCCAGCGGCTGTCCAGCGAGTTGTCGCGATTGTCGCCCATCATGAAATACTGACCCGCCGGCACGCGATAGGTCGGGGTGTCGTCGCCCGGCTGATCCGGCCCGCCGTCGTAGGTGACATAGGTCTTGCCGCTAGACAGGGTCTCGCGCACTTCGCGCACGCGTCTTTGGGGCGCGTCGTGGTCGCCGACCTCGCCTAGAGGGGTCTGATCGACGCCCTGTCCATTGACGAATACCTGGCCGCTGCGGACTTGAACGGTATCGCCGGGCAGGCCGATGACGCGCTTGATCCAGACCTGGTCCGGGTCGTGGGGGCGCTGGAAGACCACGACGTCGCCCCGCTTCGGCTGGCGTCCCAGCACCCGGCCGTCGGGCAGGGGCGGGTTGAAGGGCAGGGACGCCCGGCTCCAGCCATAGGCGTATTTGGACACGACGATATAGTCGCCGGTCACCAGCCCCGGCTCCATCGACGAGGATGGAATGGTGAAGGGCTGGAACAGCAGGATGCGGATCGCCAGCGCCAGGATCAGGGCGGCGGCTAGGGTGACGCCGACCTCTCTGGCTTCACGCAAGGAGGACGCGACGGGGGGAGCTTCGGCGACGGCGTTGGTGGTCTGGGTCATGCCCTTTGTAGGCCGCAAAGCAGAGGGTCTGCGCCAGCTCAGGCTTGTCCGGACAGGTCGGAAACCGTGTCCGGACAGAGGTCAGGCGGGTTGAAGCGCCCAGTCCACCGCCTCTGTCCCGGTCATCGGCGCCGTCAGAGCCGTGTCGTCCACCGCCACCTTCAACGCGGGCTTCAGCCGCCTCAGATAGGCGGCCTGCGGCGTCTCCACCGCGCCGAACTGGCTGAGGTGCTCGGTCAGGAACTGGGCGTCCAGCAGGGTCCACCCGCCCTTGCGCAACCGCGCGACCAGATGCACCAGCGCCACCTTGGAGGCGTCGCGTTCGCGGCTGAACATGCTCTCGCCGAAGAAGGCGCCGCCCAGGGAAACGCCGTACAGGCCGCCGACCAGCCGTTCGTCCTTCCAGCATTCGACCGAATGGACGAAGCCCTGGGCGAACAGGGCGGCGTACAGGCGGCGGATCGGGGCGTTGATCCAGGTGTCCTCGCGTTCGGGCCCCTGGGCCGCCGCGCAGCCGTCCAGCACGGCCTCGAAGGCGGTGTCGACCCGCACCTCGAACGGCTCGCCGCGCACGGTGCGGCGCAGACGGGTGGGGATGTGGAAAGCGTCCAGGGGTATGACGCCCCGCTGCTCCGGCTCGATGATGAAGACGCGCGGATCGTCGCGCGTCTCGGCCATCGGGAAAACGCCCCGGGCGTAGCAACCCAGCAGGTCCTCGGGGCCGAACCCGCCGAAAGGCCCCTGGGCGCTGTAGTCGGGCTCGTTCATGGGGCGGGGCGGACCTGATCGGTGGTGACGCGATTGGCGGGGACGCGGCCGGCTTCGATCTCGGCCAGGCCCGACAGGGTGGTCACGGCGATGGCCGTCAGCGCCTCTTCGGTCAGGAAGGCCTGGTGGCCGGTGACCAGGACGTTCGGGAAGGTCAGCAGGCGTTGGAACACGTCGTCCTGAATAATCTCGTTCGACAGATCCTCAAAGAACAGGTCGCCCTCCTGCTCGTAGACGTCCAGGGCGACGCCGCCCACACGATGGCTCTTCAGCGCGTCGATCAGGGCCTGGGTGTCGATCAGCGCGCCCCGGCTGGTGTTGACGATCATCACGCGCGGCCGCGCGGCCGCCAGGGTCGGACCGTCGATCAGGTGGCGCGTATCCGGCGTCAGCGGGCAGTGCAGGCTGATGATGTCGGACTGTCGCAGCAGGGTCTCGCGGTCGACGTAGCGGACGCCGATCTGGGTCAGGGCCGGGTCCTCGACCACATCATGGGCCAACACCTCGCAGCCGAAACCCAGTTTCAGCGCCCGCGCCACCAGGGCGCCGATCCGGCCCGTGCCGACGATACCGGCCGTCCGGCCGGACAGGTTGCGGCCGATCAGGCCGTCCAGGGCGAAGTTGTTCTCGCGCACCCGGGCCGAGGCGCGGGGGATGTTGCGGTTCATCGCCAGCAGCAGGCCCAGGGTGAACTCGGCGACCGCCTCGGGCGAATAGGCCGGCACGCGGATCACGGTCAGGCCCAGGCTTTCGGCGGCGCGCAGATCGACGTTGTTGTAGCCGGCGCAGCGCAGAGCCACGGCGCGCACCCCGCCTTGCGCCAGGCGGGCCAGGGCGGGGGCGTCCAGCCGGTCGTTAACGAAGACGCAGACGGCGTCGAAGCCGTCGGCCAGAGGGGCGGTGGTGTCGTCCAGCCGCGCCTCGAACCAGGTCAGGTCGTGGCCGAACTCGGCATTGGCCAGGTCGAGGAACCGGCGGTCGTAGGCCTTGGTCGCAAAGACCGCGATACGCATCGGCCGGTTCCTCTGATCAAGCCAGCGTCAGGCGTCGCCCTTCTGGCGGGCCGCCCACTTCTCCAGCCAGTGGATGTCATAGTCGCCGGACAGGATGTCGGGCTCCTGCAACAGCTTCTGGAACAGGGGGATGGTGGTGTCGACGCCGCCGATGACGATCTCGTTCAGCGACCGCTTCAGGCGCGCAATGGCCTCCTCGCGGTCGCGGCCATGGACGATCAGTTTGCCGATCAGGCTGTCGTAATAGGGCGGGATCGAATAGCCGGCGTAGATGGCGCTATCCAGTCTCACGCCCAGGCCGCCGGGGGCGTGGAAGTCGGTGATCTTGCCCGGCGAAGGGGTGAAGGTCTCCGGGTTCTCGGCGTTGATCCGCACCTCGATGGCGTGGCCTTTGAACTCGATGTCGTCTTGCGTGAACGACAGCGGCAGGCCCGCAGCGATGCGCACCTGTTCGCGCACCAGATCGACGCCGGTGATCATTTCCGTAACGGGATGCTCGACTTGCAGGCGGGTGTTCATCTCGATGAAGAAGAACTCGCCGTCCTCCCACAGGAACTCGATGGTGCCGACGCCCAGATAGCCGATGGCGGCGATGGCCTTGTTGACCGTCTCGCCGATCTGCTTGCGACCCTCGGCCGACAGGGCGGGCGAGGGGGCCTC
>JBKBXN010000142.1:0-6711 GCA_046314055.1 Brevundimonas sp. | reverse complement strand
CCTGACCGGCGCCGCCTTCGACCGCGCCTTCGACGGCTATATCGCCGCCATGGCCGGCCGGTATCGCGGCAAGGTCCGCAGCTGGGACGTGGTCAACGAACCGATCCTCGACGACGGTTCGGCCATGCGCGATTGCCACTGGAGCGCCCGCTACGGCCATGACGGCTATATCCTGCGCGCCTTCGAGAAAGCCCGGATCGCCGACCCAGAGGCCGTTCTGTTCCTGAACGAATACAACCAGGAATCCGTCCCGGCCAAGGGCGCCCAGTTCCTAAAACTGGTCGAACGCCTGCTGAAGGCCGGCTGTCCGCTCCAGGGGCTGGGGCTGCAGTCCCACCTGTGGATCGACATTCCCGAAGGCGTCATCGCCGCCTATATGCGCGAGATCGCCCAGTTCGGCCTGCCGATCCACATCTCCGAACTGGACTGCACCCTGCGCACCGACAACCGGCTGGATCTGCGCTCCCAGGCCGACCGGCTGGCGCTTCAGACCGCCCGCGTCACCGAGATGGCCGAGGCCTTCATGGCCCTGCCTCCGGCCCAGCGGTTCGCCTTCACCGTCTGGGGCCTGCGCGACACCGACAGCTGGTATCGCCAGGGCGCCAAGGACGACGGCCGCGACAAACCCCTGCCCTTCGACAGTTTCAGCCGCCCCAATCCGATGGCGGCCGCCCTGGCGACGGCGTTCCAGCGGTAGGGCCTCTCTCCCTCCCCCTGCGGGGGAGGGGCGTCGCGCAGCGACGGGGTGGGGGCGGCAGGGCGAAGTCGCACGGATCTGTCGAAGTCAGAGCTCGGTCACCCGGTCCTTCCCACCCGGCTTCGGCTCCGCCTTCGCCCCCCTCCCCCGCAGGGGGAGGGAGAAACGCAAAACGCCCGCCGTTTCCGGCGGGCGCTTCAAACTTGCAGAACCTCGAAGGTCAGGCGGCGACGCTGTTGGCGCCCTCGGCCGGATCGCGCAGCACATAGCCGCGGCCCCAGACGGTCTCGATATAGTGTTTGCCGTCGGCGGCGGTCGCCAGCTTCTTGCGCAGCTTGCAGATGAAGACGTCGATGATCTTCAGCTCGGGCTCGTCCATGCCGCCGTACAGGTGGTTCAGGAACATTTCCTTGGTCAGGGTCGTGCCCTTGCGGAGCGAGAGCAGCTCCAGCATCTGGTATTCCTTGCCGGTCAGGTGGACGCGGTGACCGTTCACCTCGACCGTCTTGGCGTCCAGGTTCACGGCGATCTCGCCGGTGTGGATGATCGCCTGGGCGTGACCCTTCGAACGACGGACCACGGCGTGGGTGCGCGCGATCAGCTCGTCCTTGTGGAAGGGCTTGGTCAGATAGTCGTCGGCGCCGCCGCCGAACGTCTTGACCTTGGTTTCGATCTCGTGGCTGCCCGACAGGATCATGACCGGCGTATTGATCTTGCCGACGCGCAGCTGGCGCAGAACCTCAAGGCCGCTCATGTCCGGCAGGTTCAGGTCCAGCAGAATGAGGTCGTAGTCATAGATCTTACCCAGATCGATGCCTTCTTCGCCCAGATCGGTCGTATAGACATTGAAGCCTTCCGACTTAAGCATCAGCTCGATGCTTTGGGCAGTTGCGTGATCGTCTTCAATCAACAGGACGCGCATTCGTGCCCCTCCAGGCAAAAGCTTTGCGGTAACCACCCAGCCGCACGACTGGGTAACCTTGTTCGCAGGTTAAGACCCGAAAACCTTAAGAAGGGTTAACGCCGGGCGATTGAGTCGTTCCTAAGCTGATTTGCGAATCGCCGTCGAGAGTCCGGAGTCAATGATTCGAAATTTATTAACCATATTCGCCGCCCGCCGCTTCTGACCGCCCCTGCATCGCCCGCCCCGCGCTCACAATCCCCACGTCGCAACCTCAAGTCCGCAAAGGCCGCACGTCCGCTTCTGACGTTTGTTAGGACGATATTCCTATCATAGGCGCCCGCCGATCTAGGATGGGGCATCTAAGGTTTGTGACGGGAGGCATGTGATGCTGGAGGAATACAGGGCGCCGGTTGGCGACGATGATCGGCGCAAGGCGGGTCTGGCGATACATCTGGTGGCGGTGCGCACCGGCGCCCTGCCCGAGCGAATGACGGCGCGCGGGCGGCTGGACCCGCTCAGCTCCCGCGCCCGTCGCATGGCCATGTATCTGTCCCATGTGGCCTTCGGCTGGACGCTGGAGCGGGTGGGCCACGTCTTCGGCGTCAACCGCGCCACCGCCGGAACCGCCTGCCGCTGGGCCGAGGACGAGCGCGACGCGCGCGAGGTCGACGACCTGCTGAACCAGTTGGAGGCCTGTATCTCGGGCCTCTACGCGCCGCGCGCGGAACGTCAGCCATGAGCCGGTCCGTTGAACGCGCCCGCGCCCTTCTGGACCGCTCCGGCGCCTGGCTGGCGGCCGAGAACGGGGTCTACGCCCTGCGTCTGGGCGCCGACCGGCGCGGCCGCATAAGTCTGACCTTGGCCGAGCCCGAGTTCCGCGCCCTGATCGACCGCCCCGGCCTGCGCCGCCGCCCTCAGGGCGGATGGACCGCCCGCCCCGCCGCCGACACCGGGGCCAGTCCGCCGCCCGGACGCCCCGGCGTCATCGACGGCCAACGCGACCTGATCGGCCCCGACGGCCGGATGACGCGCCACGCCGCCAATCTGGGCGAAAGCCCCATCGCCTGGCTCGCCCGCCGCAAGGACGCCCTGGGCCGCCCCTGGCTGACCCCGGCCGAGGCCGCCGCCGGCGAACGCTTGCGAGCCGAGGTCGAACAGGCTCGAGCCGGCCCGTCCCTGACCATGCGCTGGGACGCCCTGCCCCGCGTCGGGGCCGGATCGGCCGAACGGTTCGAGCCCGGCGACCGCGCCCTGAGCGCCGCACGGCGGGTGGAAGAAGCCCTGCGCGCCGTCGGCCCCCGCCTGCGCCCCATGCTGACCCGGATCTGCATCCACGGCGACAGTCTGAAACTGGCGGAAACCGGCCTGGGCCTGCGCCGCCGCCAGGGCAAAACCCTGCTCAAACAGGCTTTGGAGGCTCTGGCCGAACACTACGGGATCGGGTGAGGCTCTCAGCCGATCAACCGTATCAAGGTTCGTCGAAACCACTCGATCTTTGCGGCGTTTTGGGCGCGTCACCACCGGAGATACGCCGATGTCCCGCCCCCTCGCTTGCGCCCTGTCCACCCTGATGCTGGCGACGGCGCTGCCGGCGTCGGCCCAGACGCCTTCGTCCCTGAACGACTTGGTCGGCGCCCGCGCCGGTCAGGCCGAAGGGGAGCTGACCCGTCGCGGCTACCAGGCCACGAACCGGTCCGAAGTCGTCGGCGACGGCCGCATGACCTATTGGCGGCGCGGCGACGACTGCGTGTCCATCATGACGCGTGACGGCCGCTACGCCTCGATCAACCAGGCGGGCCGCAGCGAATGCGGATCGGGCGGGTCGGATCGCTCCAACGCCACGGCGATCGCGGCGGGGGTGGCCATCGTCGGTCTCGCCGCCGCCATCGCCGCCCACAACAACCGCCACCGCGACGCCGACGCCGATCACGACCGTGAGTACCAGCGGGGCTACGAGGCCGCGCTGCACGGCGCCGACTACGACGCCCGCCACGAGACCGAGGGCTATCACGAAGGCTTCCTTGCCGGCGAGGACGAGGGTCAGAACCGCCGCCACGCCAACAGCAGCTGGATACAGACCGCCCCCTATGCCGCGCGTCAGGCGTGCTCGCGCCGCGCCGACGAGTTCCAGAGCCGCCCCTATGGCTCCAGCGTGCCCATCGGCGTGCGCGACCTGGGTCGCGGAGACTACGAGCTGACCATGGCGACGGGTTCGTATCGCTCGCGCTGCGTCGTCTCGGCCTCGGGCGACGTCCGCGCCATGGAACCTTACTGAGACTTCACAGGGAGGCGATCGGGATCAGGATCGCCAACAGATAGACCAGCGCCCGAACCATCGCCCAGACCGCGACGCCCACCCCATTGATGACGGAGAGGTTCAGACGCCGGGCGAACCACCGCGACTGGACGAACAGGAACCACAGGCTTCCCCCGATCATGATCGCAGCGCCGACCAGATTGGGCAGTTCCGGCCTCTGGAAGATGGCCCCGCCGACCGAGACGAAGGCGACGCAGACGGCCGCCAGATAGCATTGCGCGTAGAATGGCGCGCGCAGGGTCTCGCGACTGATCCGCCGCTTCTGACGACGCAGCAGGGTCACGGCGGCCACCAGCGGGATCAGACTGAAGGCCAGGGAGCGGAACAGGATCAGGTTCTGCTGCGATGCGTAAACGACCTTCGTCAACTCCGTCGACTCAGGCGGCGGCGGCACGTGCAGGGCCAGGGATATGAGATTGGTCAGGACGATGGTCGCCAGCAGGAACAGCGGCGGGCTCAACGTGTCGTCGTAACGATGCTCCTCGCTGTCGCTCTGCTCGCGGTCCGAATAGTCCATCGCGGCCAACGGCCCGCGAAGGATCCGCCACAGGGTCAGGGGATAGAAGACCAGCCAGCTGACGGCCTCGAAGAGAAACTCCTCGAAACTGCGTAGGATCTTCAGCAGGTCCATTCCGCCTCACTCCTCCAGACCCGCGATGGTGGTCGGCGCAGAGCCCGGAGGCAAGCGTAGCGGTTTCAGGTCACCCGGTCGCCGTCCCGTCCGCCATCGCCGTCTCGCGGATACGCCCCACCATGCTGTTCAGGCCGTTGGCGCGTTGGCGGGTCAGGGCCGAGGGCAGGCCCAGTCGATCCAGGGCGGCCTTGGCGTCGAAGGCCAGGATCTCGGCGGGCGTACGGCCGGAATAGAGTTTCAGCAGAAGGGCGATATTGCCCTTCGACAGGGCGCTGTCACTGTCCGCGGCGAACCACAGCCGCCCGCCGTCCGACGCGGTCGCCAGCCAGACCTGGGCCGCGCAGCCCGGCACCTTGTTGGCTTCAACCCGGTCGGCGTCGTCCAGCGGGGCCAGTCCCTTGCCCAGTTCGATCACATATTCGATCCGCTGTTCCCAGTCGCCCAGGAGGTCGAAATCCTCGGCCAGCTCCGCCAGAGTCTGGTCCAGGCTTTCGGTCGGGGGCGTGCGATCGGTCATGACCGCCAGATAGGCCGCGCCGCCGTTAACGACAACCGGCCGTTTTGTCCCCCGATATTCATGGTGAACGCCCGTCAGTATCTCGCCTGGAACGGGAGCGGCCTCGCGCCGACTCGTCCGTAGGGCTCGGGTTAGAGCGAGAAAAACGGCTTCACGCGCTTGCACGTCCACACCCGACAACCCCGGCAGAGCCTGCCCCCGACGGACGCCCCGCGCCCGTCGACGGCGCCCCCGTCGCTGTCGTCCCCCTCCCTGCTCGACCCTTCCCTGCTGGCCCCGTCACTGCTGGCCCCGTCGCTGCTGGCCATGTGGCACGCTTGCTGGGCGGTGGCGGTCTGCTTCACCGCCTTCGTCGGCGAAAGCCTGGGCGGCCTGCGGGGCGAGGTTCTGGCCGCCTTGCTGATCATGGCCCTGCCCGGCGTCGGCGGGGTGGCCCTGATGGCCCGGGATTCCGTCGGCCTGCGCTTCGCCCTGATGGCGGCCTGGCTGCTGGCCTCGGTGGCGTCGGCGGGTCTGACGGGCGGCGCGACCGGCGCGGTGCCTGGCCTGCTGGTCATGCCGCTGGCGGCGGGGATCGCGCTGGAGCATCCCCGTATCGGCGACGGCCGACTGACCAAGGTGGGCATCGCCGCTCTGAGCCTGCCCCTGGCGTCGGGTCTGATCTCGGCCCTGCTGAACGGCGCCGCCCCCCAGCCCCCGGTTCTTGCGGCCCTGTCCGGCCTGCTGGCCCTGGCCGCGACCGCCGCCGCCATCCGCCTGACCTGGAGCCAGCGCCAGCTTCGGCTGACCGCCGCCGAGGTGACCAGCAGCCGCGTCGAGGCGGTGCTGAACGCCCAGCCGGGCTTGACCCTGCTGCTCGATCCCGCCGGCCGCGCCGTCGCCGCCTGGGGAACCCCGCCCCCGTCCCTGTCGGTCGAGGCCCTGTTCGACCAGGGGCTGATCGCCGCCGTCCACGCCCCCGACCGTCCCGCCGTCGGCGCCGCCCTGCAACGCGCCCTGGCCGGCCAGCCCGCCGAGATCCTGTTCAGCCCCCGCGTCGCCCTGGACCGTCGCGTGGTCATGATCCTGCGCCGCTTCGACCATGCGGGGGACCGCCCTCAGCTGATCGCCCAGGCCTTCGACGGCACGGCCCAGTTCGCCCGCGAACTGGGACTGGAAAGCGCCCGGGTCGAGGCCGAGGCCCAGAGCGCGGGCAAGACCCGTTTCCTGGCCAATATGAGCCACGAGCTGCGCACCCCGCTGAACGCCGTGATCGGGTTCGCCGACATCATGCGCGAACGCCTGTTCGGCCCCCTGCCCGACCGCTACGCCGGCTACGCCGACTCGATCCACCAGGCCGGCGGCCATCTGCTGGACCTGATCAACGACGTTCTGGACCTGTCGAAGATCGAGGCCGAACGCTACGAACTGTCGCTGGAAAACCTGGACTCGCGCGACCCCGTCTCGGCCGCCGTCGCGCTGATCCGCGTCCAGGCCGACGAAAAGGGCGTGGACCTGGCCCCGGTTCTGCCCCCCACCCCCCTGATGGTTCAGGCCGACTCCCGCGCCCTGAAGCAGATGGCCCTGAACCTGTTGTCGAACGCGCTGAAGTTCACCCCGTCGGGCGGCTCCGTCACCCTGACCCTGGACGGTGTCGGACCAT
>JBKBXN010000141.1:0-6762 GCA_046314055.1 Brevundimonas sp. | reverse complement strand
CAGGAACTCGACCGAGACGACCCCGGTCTCCTCGCGCAGTTCCCGCAGGGCGGCGGCCAGCAGATCCTCGCCGTCGTCCACGCCGCCTTGCGGAAACTGCCAGTTATGCGGGCCGGGCGTGGCGTGGCGACGGCCGTACCAGACCTGGCCCTGGGCGTTGAACAGCACGACCCCGACATTGGGGCGGTACAGGCTGAGGTCGGTCATTAACGGCCGGGCCGCAGGGTCATCGCCGAGGCCGGCGCCAGTTGCAGACCGCGCTGTTCCAGACCGGCGGTCCAGCGGGCGGCGGCCTCGACCGTCACCGGATAGGAGAAGCCGGTTCCCAAGGCCGAGCCGCGCAGCTTGGCCTGGGCTTCCAGACTGTTCAGGGCGGCGATGATGGCAGCGGGGGACTGGGTCTGGTCGATCACTTTGTCGGCGCTGGCGCGGGCCCAGGCGCCGGGGCGACGCTGGAACGAGCCGTCGTCGAGGAAGGCGATCCCGCGCTGACGCAGGGTCGACAGGAAGGCGTTCATCCCCGTGTCCGAGGTCGCGAACCGATCCCCCAGATAGTTGGTCACGCCGAAATAGCCGACAGCGCGGCCCAGCAGCCAGTCCATCTTGGCTTGGACGTCGTCCGGGGTTCCGCTGGCCAACAGGGTAAAGGGGCCGGGGTCGTTGTCGGGATAGCCGCTGGGCTCCATCGGCATTTCCAGCATGACCTCGTGGCCCTGGGCGCGGGCCTGGTCGATCCAGGACTGGAGATTGTCGGCATAGGGGACGAAGCTGAGGGTCACCTCAGGCGGCAGGCGCTCGATGGCGGCGCGGGTGGTGACGGCGTTCAGGCCCAGACCGCCGACGATCAGGGCCACGCGCGGCTTGCCGTTCGAACGGAAGGGCCGGGCATAGGCCTGGGCCGGGACGCGGCCGTCGGGCGCGATCATCGGCAGGGCGCCGCTGGGCCCCGGCTGGGACAGGCCGGCGATGGGCGCCTTGGGCAGGGGCGAGGCGGGCTGAACCGGGGCGGTATAGCTGGCGCCGCCCGCGACGGTGGCGCCGTCCGGCAGGGTGATCACGGCTTCGCCGCCTGCTGCGCCGGAGGGATCGCCGGTTCCGGTCAGATCCTGATACAGGCCCATGGCCCCCATGGAGAAGGCCTCGAACCCGGTCGGCGCCGGGGCGGGCGCCGCCGCCTCGCGGTGCAGGGCGATACGGGCCGAGGGCGTGCCCGCATGCGGATCGCCCAGCACGGTCAGGAACAGGGCGGTGGTGGACAGCAGGAACAGGCCGGCCAGGCCGGCGATCACCGGCGGCTTCTTCAGCGCGGCGACGACGGGCTTCAGGCTCGGCTTTCCACGCGCCGCGGGCGGGGAGCCGGCGGCGGCGGCGAGGGCGGACTGGCGTTTGGCGAACATGGACACGGGGCGGAATCCTTCACAGCCAGTCTCGCATCCCGCCGGTTAAGAAAGCCTAACAGCCGTTCACCATCATTCCTTCTATCGAAGCTTGTCATGGATCGTGCGTTGACGGCGGCGTTTCGGCTCTTTCACATGGCCGTCTCCCTGCTCCCGCCTAGGACAAGCCGATGATGACGCCCGCCGCCGACGACGCCCTGCGCGAAGAAGTCCGACTGCTGGGCGGCATTCTGGGCGACGTCATTCGTCAGGAGGGCGGCGAGGCCCTGTTCGAACACGTCGAGGCCGTGCGTCAGGCCTCGGTGGCCTATCACCGCGACCCGGCCTCGCATCCGGCCAAGCGGCTGGAGAAGCTGTTGACCACCATGTCGGTCGATCAGGCCGCCGGTCTGGCGCATGGCTTCGCCCTGTTCTCCCTTCTGGCCAATATCGCCGAGGACCGCGCCACCCGCCGTCGCGCCCAGGGCCAGGCCGTCGCCGGCGCCCGCCCCGACACGCCCGAAGGCGCCCTGCAGCGGCTGGCCGAGCAGAAGGTGGACAAGGCGGCGGTGCGCGCCCTGCTGGAGGAGGCCCTGGTCTCGCCGGTCCTGACCGCCCACCCGTCCGAGGTGCGGCGCAAGAGCGTCATCGACCGGATCGCCGCCATTTCCGACATGCTGGACGCCTGCGACAAGGCGGGGGACGCCTGTTCGCCGGCCCTGATCAACGAGCCGCTGCGCCGTCAGATCGTCATCCTGTGGGCCACGCGTCTGGTCCGCACCCAGGGGCTGGTGGTGCAGGACGAGATCGACACCGTCGTCTCCTTCCTCGACCGCATCTTCCTGCGGGTCGCGCCCAAGCAGTTGTCGGCCTGGCGTCGCCTGCTGGAGGCGCCGCAGCTTCAGCCCTTCATGCGGGTCGGCACCTGGGTCGGCGGCGACCGCGACGGCAATCCGAACGTCGATGGAACGGTCCTGGCCGCCGCCTTCCGCACCCAGTCGCGCGCGGTGCTGGGCTTCTATCTGGAAGAGGCGCACGCCCTGGGGGCGGAACTCAGCCTGGCGGCCGAACTGGCCCAGGTCTCGCCGGAGCTGGCCGCCCTGGCCGACGCCGCCCACGATCCCTCGCCCCAGCGCGCCGACGAGCCCTATAGACGCGCCCTGACCGGGGTCTACGCGCGTCTGGCCGCCACCTACGAGGCGCGGGGCGGAACCCCGCCGCCGCGCCGCGCCGTCGTCGCGGCTGAACCCTATCCCGGCCCGGACGCCTTCGAGGCCGATCTGAGGATCCTGCACGACAGCCTGGTGAACCACCACGGCGGCGTCTTCGCCAATGACCGTCTGAGCGATCTGATCACGGCGGTCGAGATCTTCGGCTTCCATATGGCGACCCTGGACCTGCGCCAGAACTCCGACGTCCACGAACGGGTCGTCGCCGACCTGCTGAAGACGGCCGGGGTCTGCGCCGACTATTCCGGTCTGGACGAAGAGGGCCGTCTGGCGGTGCTGGCCGCCGAACTGGCTTCGCCACGCCAGTTGTTCAGCCCCTATGCCGACTATGAGGCCGAGACCCTGAAGGAGCGCGGCATTCTCCAGGCCGCCGCCGCCGCCCTGGCCGCCTTCGGACCCCAGGCGATCCGGACCCATATCGTGTCCAAGACCGACGCGGCCTCGGACCTGCTGGAGGTCTATCTGCTGCTCAAGGAGGTCGGCCTCTATCGTCCTGAGGATCCCGCCGCCTGTCCGATCCAGGCCGCCCCCCTGTTCGAGACCATCGAGGATCTGCGCGCCTCGCGTCCGACCCTGGAGCGGCTGCTGAAGGAACCGTCCGCCCTGGCCGTCGCCAAGGCGCGCGGCGTGCAGGAGGTGATGATCGGCTATTCCGACTCCAACAAGGACGGCTCCTATCTGACCTCGGGCTGGGAGTTGCACGAGGCCTCGCGCGCCCTGGTCGAGGTGACGCAGTCCGCCGGTCTGAAGCTGCAACTGTTCCACGGGCGCGGCGGCACGGTCGGGCGCGGCGGGGGCTCGTCCTTCGCCGGGGTGCTGGCCCAGCCGGAGGGCACGGTCCAGGGCCGGATCCGCACCACCGAACAGGGCGAGGTCATCGCCAACAAATACGGCGAGCCCGAGATCGCCCTGCGCAATCTGGACGCCCTGACCTGCGGCGCCGTCCTGGCCTCGCTGGGCCAGGGCAAGGATCATGTCTTCACCGCCGACCATGGGGCCACCCTGTCGGACCTGTCCGCCCGGTCGATGGCCGCCTATCGCAAGCTGGTCTATGAGACCGACGGCTTCGTCGACTATTACCGCGCCGCCACCCCCATCGCCGAGATCGCCGACCTGAAGATCGGCTCGCGCCCGTCGTCGCGCACCGCCTCGACCCGGATCGAGGATCTGCGCGCCATTCCCTGGGTGTTCAGCTGGTCGCAGAGCCGGGTCATGCTGCCCGGCTGGTTCGGCTTCGGCTCGGCGGTCGAGGGGCAGGACATGGGCGAACTGAAGGCCATGGCCGAGGCCTGGCCCTTCTTCCGCACCCTGGTCCAGAACATGGAGATGGTCATGGCCAAGTCGGACATGACCGTGGCCCGGCGCTACGCCACCCTGGTGCCCGACCCGTCGCTGGCGGCGCGCATCTATGGCGAGATCCGCGACGAGTGGCAGAGAACCCACGACGCCATCCTGGCCATCACCGGTCATGACAAGCTGCTGGGCGGCCAGCCGGAGCTGGATCGGCTGATCCGACTGCGGATGCCCTATGTCGAGCCGCTGAACCATGTGCAGATCGAGCTGATCCGCCGCCGCCGCGCCGGCGACGAGAACCCCCGTGTTCGCGAGGGCATATTGCTGGCCATCAACGGGGTGGCGGCGGGGCTGCGCAACAGCGGCTGATTGCGGCCGCAACCATGACGCCGATTTAACCCGCCTGTCTTGGATCGGCGGCTGAACCCTCATTGAGCTGTTACACAACACGCGTATTGCGCCTTCGTCGCCGTTTTGAGCGATTATCTTTCTCTTTAGGAGCAAAGCGATGAAGGTTCTCTCCCCCGTTCTCTTCGCCGTCGCCGTCCTGTCCGTGTCCCCCGCCCTGGCCCAAAGCGATGACGCGCGGATCGCCTTCCGCGATCTGGACCTGTCCTCGGCCGCCGGCGCCGCCGCCTTTGACAACCGCATCGACCGGGCCGCGGCCGACCTGTGCCGCAACTTCACGATTCCGGGCAGCCGGATCGTTCGCAGCGAGGCCTGCCGCTCGGCCGTTCGCGCCGAGGCGATGCGCCAACTGCCGCGTTCGCGCCAGGTCGACTACGCCCGCGCCCCGCGCGACGCCCGTCAGGTCGCCCAGGTCGTCGGCCTGTTCGCCAACAGCTGATCCGAAGCCGGCGGAGGGCGCGCCGCCCTTCGCCGGTTCATCGGCCTACAGCCACTTCGTGCGTTTGAAGGTGATGTACAGCCCGACGCAGACGGCGACGATCAGCCCCATCACGGCCGCGTAGCCGTAACGCCAGTGAAGTTCGGGCATGAACTCGAAGTTCATCCCGTAGATGCCGGCGATGGCCGTCGGCACGGCGAGAAGCGCCGCCCAGGACGCCAGTTTCCGGGTGATGACGCCTTGCCTCTGCTGCTCCAGCAGATTGGCGACCTCGAACACCGAGGCGAGGATTTCCGTCAGACCGTTCAACCGGCTGTTGACCCGCCGCACATGGTCGCCGATGTCGCGGAAATAGGGGCGAATGTCCGGGTCGATACAGGGCAGATCCAGCGACTGGAGCTTGCCCGCCACCTCTTCCATCGGCCCCAGGATGCGCCGGAACTTCAGCAGTTCGCGGCGCAGGGTGAACAGTCGGCGGATTTCCGAGCGGGACAGGAAGGTGTCCAGCGCCCTCTGCTCCAGCTCCAGCACGCTGTCCTCAGCCCCGTCGACGATGGGCACATAGGCGTCGGCGATGAAGTCCAGCACCCCGTGCAGGACAAAGTCCGGCCCGGCTCGCAGTTGGTCAGGCGCGGCCTCCAGCTGGGCGCGCAGGGCCGTGTGCGACCGATCCGAGCCGTGGCGGATCGTAATGACATGGTCGGTTCCGACGAAGACGTGGGTCTCGCCATAGCTGATATGGTCGTCCAGCTTTTCCGCCGTGCGCGCCACCACGAACAGCTCGCGACCATAGACCTCGACCTTCGGCATCTGGTGGGCCGACAGGGCGTCCTCGACCGCCAGCGGGTGGAGGTGGAACCGTTTGACCAGAACGTCGAACTCGGCGTCGGTCGGATCGTGCAGACCAATCCAGACGAACTCGCCCGGCTTCAGCGCCAGCCCCTTCGGCGTCAGAGCGGCCGCCCTTACACGCTGGCCGTCCTTATAGATGTAGGAGGCGACGACAGACATGAGATCTCCCGCAAGCGGATGCGCTGCCTACGCCTTAGGGCATGCCGGCGCCGGACGAAATGCGTTCGAGGAGCGAGCCGGCCTCGTGACCGTCCCAGCGACGCTCATCTGTCCGAAATGTCATGACGCCGAATTATGACTCGGCCGTGTTTCCGCCGCGGAAGCTTCGCCGTTTGGCTGCGGTTCTGGGCGACCTTGCACTGCCCCAGCCGATAGAGGGGCGGGAAAAAAGGAAACAGGATCATGTTCAGGATTGCCTCTCTAGCGACCGCCGCCGTCCTGGCTGCGAGCGCCGCCTCCGCTTCAGACCTTCGCCTCTCCTATGGGGATCTCGACCTGACCACCCGCGAAGGCGCGGCGCGGCTGGACACCCGCATTCGCCAACTGGCCAACCAGCTCTGCGACAACCGTACGCCCGTCCAGCGCCTGTCCTGCCGCGCAGGCGTGCGCGAGGAGGCCCTGTCGAACCTGCCGGCGCAGGCCCGGACCGAATACGCCCGGGGCAGCCGCTCTTTCGAGGCCTGAAACGCAGGACGCCGCCGGACCGATGTCCGACGGCGTCCCCGTTCTCGGCTTTCGCCCTAAACCTGCTCGATCAGGAAACCGGGAAGCCTCGGACCTTCAGCAGGGCCGCCACGTCCGGGTCGCGACCGCGGAAGGCGCGATAGGCTTCGGCTCGGTCGGTGGTGTTGCCCGGCGCCAGCATGATCGACTTGAACCGGCCGGCGATGTCCGGATTGAAGACGTCGCCCGACTCCTCGAAATAGGCCCAGGTGTCGGCGTCCATCGTCTCGGACCAGAGGTAGCTGTAATAGCCGGCCGAATATCCGTCGGACGTGAACAGGTGATTGAACTGCGGCAGGCGGTGCCGCATCACGATCTCCTTGGGCATGCCGATGCGGGCCAGGCTGGCCTTCTCGAAGGCGTCGATGTCGGTCGGCGGCGTGGCTTGCGTGTGCAGGTCCATGTCGACGATGGCCGAGGACAGATAGCTGACGGTCGCATA
>JBKBXN010000140.1:0-6877 GCA_046314055.1 Brevundimonas sp. | reverse complement strand
GCCTTGATCTGATCGGCGGCGGCGGCGCGGACGAAGGAATCGGGCGAGAGTATGCAGACCGTCTGGCCGTGCAGCGGGGTGTCGCGCTGGCGGGCGACGGGCAGGAAACCGGCCTCGAAGCGGAAACGGGCTCCGCCGCGAGCATCGGCGTCGGCGCCGCGCGGTCGATCCTCGACCCGAGCCGTCCCCCCCATCGCCGTCGCCAGTTTGCGCACCACCGCCAGGCCCAGGCCCGCGCCGTCATGGCGCACGGCGTCGGAGGAATCGGCGTGGCCGAACTCCTCGAAGATGCGGGCGCGGGCTTCTGGCGGCACGCCGGGACCGGTGTCGTCGACGATGAAGGCCAGACGGACGCGACCGTCGTCCGCATCGGTCGGATCGGGGGCGACGCGTTCGACCGACAGACGCACGCCGCCCGCCTCGGTGAACTTGACCGCATTACCGGCCAGATTGAACAGCACCTGCCGCAGCCGGCCCTCGTCGGCCAGGATGTCGGGGGCGTCGGCCGCGACCGACCAGACGATCTCAAGCCCCTTGTCGTGGGCGCGCGGGCTGAGCAGTTCGGCGACGCCGCGCACCAGACCTTCCAGATCGACCGGGGCCAGATCGAACTCGAGCGCGCCGGCCTCAAGCCGGGCATAGTCCAGCAGATCATTGACCAGGCCCAGCAGATGTTCGGCCGACTGGCGCGCATTCTCGGCATAGGCCCTTTGGGCGCCGTCCAGTCGAGTGCGTTGCAACAGATTGATCATGCCGAGGACCCCGTTCAAAGGGGTGCGCATCTCGTGACTCATCAGGCGCAGGAATTGCTGCGCCGCCTCGACGGGGGGCGTCGGCTGGGTCTCGATCCGTTTCGTCGCCGTCCGTCGCGCCATCAGGGTCTCCGCAAGCCGGGGAGCATAGGCGCGCCGGGTTAAGGATTGTTCTTCTCTCCTGACGGACCGGGGCGGTCCGGATGAGGGCCTCACGAATAGAGGAAGGGCGCCTGGTCCGGCGTCGCCTCGCGGATCTCAGAGGCTTCGCCGCGATGGGCCTGGCGTCGACTGAAGTCGGCCTCGGCGCCGACGGTGTTGCGGCGATAGATCAGGGCCTCGGCGATGTGGCGGCGCAGAACCCCGGTGCAGCCGTCCAGATCGGCGATGGTGCGGGCCAGCCGCAGGGTTCGGGTCCAGCCGCGCGCCGTCAGGCCGCTGGCCTCGCCCGCCCGCATCAGCAGCATCCGCCCTGCCTCGTCGGGCGTCGCGAACCGGTCCAGGGTGTCGCCGGAGGCGCGGGCGTTCAGGCCTTGGGCCGGGTCCAATCCCGCCTCACGCACTCGGTCTTCCTGCATCGCGCGGGCGGCGGCGACGCGGGCCTTGGCCTCAGCCGTGCCTTCAGGCGGGGGCGGCAGGGTCATGTCGGCGGCGGTGACCGGCGGGGTTTCGACCGTCAGGTCGATCCGGTCGAACATCGGGCCGGACACCCGGTTCTGATAGTCGCGCTGGCAACGCGGGGCCTTGCCGCAAGCCCCCCGCCCGGCCCCGCCCATGCCGCAGCGACAGGGGTTCATCGCCGCCACCAACTGGAACCGGGCTGGATAGCGGATGTGGGCGTTGGCGCGGGCCACCGCGATCTCGCCCGTCTCCAGCGGCGCCCGCAGCGAATCCAGGGCCTGGGCGCTGTACTCGGGCAGTTCGTCGAGGAAGAGGACGCCGTTGTGGGCCAGGGACGCCTCGCCCGGTTTGGCGCGCAGCCCCCCGCCGGTCAGGGCCGCCATCGAAGCGGAATGGTGCGGGCTGCGGAAAGGGCGGTCCCTTGTCAGCGCCCCCCGTTCGATCAGGCCGGCGACCGACCAGACCATCGAGGTCTCCAGCAGTTCCTGCGAGGTCAGGGGCGGTAGGAGGCCGGGCAGGCGTTGGGCCATCATCGACTTGCCCGACCCCGGGGGGCCGATGAACAACAGGTTGTGGCCGCCGGCCGCCGCAATCTCCAGCGCCCGCTTGGCGCCTTCCTGGCCCTTGACCTCGCGCAGGTCGGGCACGGGCTTGCCGCTGGCCAGCGGGCCGGGCTCGGGCGCGCGCAGGACCTGGGTCCCCTTGAAGTGGTTGACCAGGGCGATCAGGGACCGCGGCGCCAGGATGCGCGCCCCGCCGGCCCAGGCGGCCTCGGGGCCCGTGGCCTCGGGACAGATCAGGCCCAGCCCCATGGCGTCGGCGGCGACGGCGGCCGGGAGGGCGCCGCCCACCCGTGCGATCTGTCCGTCCAGACCCAGTTCGCCGATGGCGGCCCAGCCGTCCAAAGCGTCGGGCGCGATCACCCCCATGGCCGCCATCAGGGCCAGGGCGATGGGCAGGTCGAAATGACTGCCCTCCTTGGGCAGGTCGGCGGGGGCCAGATTGGCGATGATCCGCCGCGCCGGCAGGGCCAGACCTATGCCGGCGAAGGCTCCGCGCACCCGTTCGCGGCTCTCGGCCACCGCCTTGTCCGGCAGGCCGACGATGGTGAAAACCGTCTGCTGATCCTGACCGACCAGCTGGACCTCGACATCCACGCGCCGGGCCTCGACCCCGTCAAAGGCGACCGTGACAACCCGCGCGACCATGACTTTCTCCCGCTTCCCGGGAGAACAGACCATGAACTGAAATCTAATTCAAGTGGTGGTCACGCAACCTGTGCGGCGCGTTTCTTCTCGATGACGTCCCACATCAGGGCCGTGGCGTCGATGCCGGTGAAGGTCTTCAGCTGCTGGGCGCCGGTGGGGGAGGTGACGTTGATCTCGGTCAGATAGTCGCCGATTACGTCGATGCCGACGAAGATCAGGCCGCGCTCCTTCAGGGTCGGGCCGATGGCGGCGCAGATCTCCAGGTCGCGCGGGGTCAGTTCGACGGGCATGGCCGTGCCGCCGACGTGCAGGTTGGAGCGGACGGCGCCGGCCGCCGGGACGCGGTTGATGGCGCCCACCGGCTCGCCGTCGATCAGGAGGATCCGCTTGTCGCCCTTGGACACGGCGGGGATGAATTTCTGGATCACCAGCGGGTCGCGGCTGCCGGCGGCGTGGATCTCGATCAGGGCGTCCAGGTTGGGATCGTCGGCACGCAGCTTGATCACGCCCGAGCCGCCGTTGCCGTGCAGAGGCTTCAGCACCACCTCGCCGTGCGTCTTGTGGAAGGCGGTCAGGGCGACCGGGTCGGCCGAGATCAGGGTCGGGGGCTGAAGCCCGGGGAAGGCCGTGACCATCAGCTTCTCGGGCGCCGAACGCACCTGGGCCGGGTCGTTGACGACCAAAGTCTTGGGATGGACCGTCTCCAGCAGATAGGTGGCGGTGACATAGGCCATGTCGAACGGCGGGTCCTGGCGCATCAGGATGACGTCCACGTCCTCGGCCAGGTCCAGTCGCACCCAGTCGCCGAAGTCGACGTGGTTTCCGACCTCGCGCCGCACCTTGATCGGCCGGGCGCGGCAGTAGAGGCGGCCCTCTTCCAGGGCCAGGGTGCGGAAGTCATAGACCCACAGCTGGTGCCCGCGCGCCTGGGCCGTCTCGGCCATCAGGAAGCTGGTGTCCCCGGAGATGTCGACGGCCTCGATCGGGTCCATCTGGATGGCGACTTTGAGGGTCATGGTGTCTTGGGCCTATCGCGCTTCGCGCTACTTGAGGCCCGTTTGGCGCGCCGCGCTCAGGGCCAGTGAAGGGTCGTCTGCTGCGGTTCAGTCCAGCTGACGGGCTTCCTCGGCCAACATGATCGGCACGCCTTCGCGGATCGGATAGGCCAGTTTGGCGCCGGCCGAGATCAGTTCGCCCGCATCGCGGTCGTAGGTCAGCTTGCCGCGCGTGACCGGGCAGACCAGCACCTCAAGCAGGCGGGGATCGACCGAAACAGGGGTGTTGAAGGCGTCACTCATGGGGATTTCCTGAAAGCGTGGCCGCTTATTGCATGGACGGCGCGGCGTCGTCACCGGCGTCGGCGGCGTCGATGCGGAGCAGGGCGGTCAGGGCTTCGGCGCGGGGCATCAGGCCCATGGCCTCCAGCAGAGCCTGTTTCTCGGCCGGCTCGAACGGCAGGGCCATCGACAGGCTGTTGACCAGGGCCTCCATCGGCGCGGTTTCGGCGGTGTCCCAGTCGATGTCCAGCAGGCGGTGGGTCATATAGGCGCGCAGGGCGTCGAGAAAGGCGTGGCGGTCGAAGTCCGGCTCTTCCGGCGGGGGCGCCAGGTCGTCCTCATAGGCGTCGAAGGCCGCGCGCACCTGGCGATAGGGCGCCTTGGACGGCAATTCGGCGGCGATGCGGAACCGCGACACCCCGGTCAGGGTGATCAGATAGCGGCCGTCCGAGGTCTCGGCGAAACTGGTGATCCGCCCGGCGCAGCCGACCGGCGACAGGCCCGGCTGGGCCGGGTCGCCGCCCTTGGGCTGGATCAGGCCGATGATCCGGTCCCCGGCCATGGCGTCGTCGACCATGTTCAGATAGCGCGGCTCGAAGATGTTCAGCGGCAGTTGCCCGCGCGGCAGCAGGATGGTCCCGCCCAGGGGGAAGACCGGGATCACCTGCGGCAGGTCCAAAGCGCGCACATAGCCCTGGGGCATCTTCTCTCCTTGGCCTATCGCGCTTTGCGCTACTTGAGGCCGTTTGCTCAGGAAAACAGGATGGACGAGAGGCGGCGCCGGCCGTCCTTGGACACGTCGGAACTGACGCCGGCCGCGTCGAAGATGACCAGCAGCTGTTTGCGCGCCGCCTGGTCGTTCCATTCGCGGTCGGCCTGGATGATGGTCAGCAGATTGTCGACCGCGCCCTTGAAGTCGCCGGCCGCGCTCTGGGCCTCGGCCAGGTCGAAGCGGGCCTGGTGGTCGGTCGGATCGGCGGCGACCTTGGCCTCCAGTTCGGCGGAGGCGCCGGTCGGGGCCTTGGCGGCCAGGGCCAGCTGGGCGCGCACGCTCTGGACCGTGGGCTCCTTGGAGTCCTGGGGGGCCATGGCGATGGTCTGCAGCGCTTGTTCGGGATCGCCGTTGGCCAGATAGACTCGCGCCATGCCGGCGATCGCCTTCTCGTTCTCGGGCTCGATCGACAGAACATGGGCGAAGGCCTGGGCCGCGCCGCCGAAGTCGTTGAGGCCCAGCGACTCCTCGCCCAGCTCCAGCAGTTGCGCCGTCTCGGTCGAGGCCCCCTGACCACCGGTCAGCTTGTCGATGAAGGCCTTGATCTGGCTGTCGGGGATTGCGCCCTGGAAGCCGTCCACCGGCTGTCCGTCGACGAAGGCGTAGACGGTGGGGATCGACTGGACCCGCAGCTGGCCCGCATAGGCCGGATTGGCGTCCACATCGATCTTGACCATCTTCACCGCCCCCTTGGCGGCGCGCACGCCCTTCTCCAGCGCCGGGCCCCGGGTCCGGCACGGCCCGCACCAGGTGGCCCAGAAATCGACGATGACCGGCTGATGCCGCGACGCCTCGATCACGTCGGTCATGAATGAGGCGTCCGTGCCTTCCTTGATCAGGTCGTCGCCGGAGCGGTTGGGGGACAGGCTGGGGTCGATCAGGGTCATGACGGGTCCGTGCAGGCTCGAAGGTCGTAACGGACCAGATGGCGTCGGGATGCCTCGGCATCAAGCGGCGAATTGGTCGCGGCGCGACCGAGCGGGCTTGAGGGCCGAAATAGACGGAATCCACTCGAAAAAAATGGAGTCTATTTTCGTACATTCTTAGCGGGACGCCCGTTCTGGCGCGAATGGCGCGAAAACACCGTGCCAAGGCGCCAAAGGCGCCAGACCTGCCAAACATGGCGCGGGGGCGATTGGTCGAAGCTGGAGTGTCGGTTCCCATGCCGGAATGATCTCACGCCGCCGGCCACCGGTAGGTCGCTGGGCGCCAGATATCTGCAAGTCATTGGAATCGTTCGGGGCGGGCCAGCGTCATTGTGCGCGCAACGCCTTCTCTTTCGTCATTCCGGGCGAAGGGCCGCTTGGCCCGAAGACCCGGAACCCAGCGGCGCGCGAGAGCGCGAAACTGTCGCGGATTAGATCTTGAGACACTGCGGCGGATAGATTTCGCCTTCGGCGCCGCTGGGTTCCGGGTCTCCGCTGCGCTTCGCCCGGAATGACGAAAGAAGGGCGGCGTCACCTCTCCTCGCCGGAAGGCGCGTGGGGGGGCCTGCGTAGTTTAGACGTTCACGCGCCCCGCCCTCACCCCAACGCCCCGAAATCCACCACCACCGGATCCCGCCCCAGCAGCGCCAGCACCCGCCGGAAGGCCGTCTGGTCAAGCGCCGTCGTGGCCGTATTGGTCAGGGGGTGGAAGTTGACGATGTCGGCCTCCCACAGGCGGCGGTCCAGGACGAAGGTGACGCGGCGGTCCGTGTCGTTGATCAGGGCCAGGGCGGTGACCGAGCCGGGGCGGACGCCCAGGGTGTCGAACATCAGGGTCTCGTTTCCGAACGAGAGGCGGCCCGAGCCCATCGCCGCGGCGGCGGCTTTCAGGTCGATGACCGTGTCCTGACGGGCGGAGATCAGCCAGAGGCGGCCTTTGTGGTCCTTCAGGAACAGGTTCTTGGTGTGGGCGCCGGGCAGGCCGGCCTTGAGGTCCAGGCCCTCCTCGACACGGAAGACGGCCGGGTGGTCGTGGGTCGTGTGGGCCACGTCGTGTTCGGTCAGCCAGACGGTCAGGGCGTCACGGTCGAAGGCGGGGTGTGGCGTCATGGTTGAGCAGTCGCGTTTGCGGCGTTAGGAACGGTTCCATGGTCGATACCGTGCAGACGCGCCCGCTGGAACTGGAATGCTATCCGATGACGGCCCGGCCGCCGGATCTGGTGCCCGGCCGCCAGTCGCGCAACTGGATGGACGCCTTCATCAGCCGCCACCCCTATCGCTGCCTGCCGCTGAACATGGCCAACACCACGGGGTGGGAGAT
>JBKBXN010000139.1:0-6898 GCA_046314055.1 Brevundimonas sp. | reverse complement strand
GGGGTGAAATGCAGGCCCGCCGTGGGGGCGGCGACCGAGCCGTCGTGTTCGGCGAAGACGGTCTGATAGTCCGAGCGGTCGCGGTCGTCCTCGGGCCGTTTGGCGGCGATATAGGGGGGCAGGGGCATGACCCCGACGGCGCGGATGGCGTCGTCCAGCGCCGGGCCGGACAGGTCGAACCTCAGGGTGATCAGGCCGTCGTCGCCCTTGTCGGCCACGGTGGCTTCCAGCGTCTGGAAAGCGATCCTGTCACTGGGCTTGATCCGCTTGCCCGGCTTCATGAAGGCGGACCAGACGTCGGGGGCGTCGCGGTGGTGCAGGGTGGCCTCAACCGCGACCGTCAGGGTCTCGCCGTCCGGGCCAGGATTGGGGTTGGGGCGGGTGCGGACCCCCGACAGACGGGCAGGGATGACGCGGGTGTCGTTGAAGACCAGGGCGTCGCCGGGCCTCAGGAAGTCGGGCAGGTCGCGGATGACGCGGTCGTCCAGCGCGCCGTCCTTCACCACCAGCAGCCGGGCGGAATCGCGCGGATCGGCGGGGCGCAGGGCGATATGCGTCTCGGGCAGGTCGAAGTCGAAATCGGCGGTCTTCATCAGGCGGGGCAAAGGCCATGGGCGGGACGAGGGGTCAAGCCCATCTACTGTGGCCTCCTGACCGATGGGCCGCGTTTACTGTTAGGTAAATTCAAATCCGGCCTGACTGGATAAGACGCATTGTCATAGCTAAGTAGGAGAGGAGGAAATGGGACGATTTGAAGCTCCTTGCCCAGAATTGCAGGAGTTACAACGCGTGTAGCTAAGGATTGAACTAACTTATTCTTCCGTTGCGCTTTAATATTTTCAATAAAGCTGTAATCCATTGTTAAGTAAAAATCTAATTGGTATTTTTCTGCCGTCAATAAGTGCCATGTATCTTGAGAATTTTTTCGTCCAAGAATTTTCACCAAAGAATGATACATAGCGTCTTCTTTGGAATCCAGGCGCCGAGATTGTGCTTCTCGACCTCGCTCAAATTGACTCAGAACCAATGTCCAAGGGCTGCCATCTACGCATTCTAGCTGGTGTTGCTGCAAGAGCGTGAAATCGAACATGCCAATCGCGCGGAAGCGGCGAGGCGGTTGATATTCTTGTTCCGCAGCCAGCTCAACCGACGTGAATAGTTTCACATGTCCGGTTCGACTTAGATTTATCAATCCCGCCAAAAATTTGATGTCGTGATATTCGCGTCTGTCTGTTTTTGGATGATGAACAGGAATTCGCGCTAGATATCCAGTATCGATAGGGTGCTTTCCTCCCCAAAGCGATGTGCCGGTCGAGATCCAACCTGTTTCATGAGTTACTGCGTGATGAAGAATTGTACTATCTACAAGAATTCGAAGTGGCTTTTCCGATTTTATACGTCGTCGAGCCATCCACGTTGAAGCAGATAGCAATGCTCCCGCAATTCGGGGGGTATGCCGAAATCGCCAAGTTTCGATCATCACTTCGAACTTGTTTTTTCGTTGGTTTCTCAAGGCAGGCGATTCCTATTTGGTAGGCGTAATCTAACGATTTTCAGCTTGCGTGTAATGGCGGTGAGAAAGCTGAACCTTTTTCGTGCCCATGGTTTTGATGGAATATGAAAACCCTCGCACTCCTCCCGTCTGTCCTCATCGGCGCCGTCGCCAGCGCCCGCTCCATGACGCCCATGGCCGCCATAGCCGGGGCGCGGCTGGCGCACCGGAACACGCCGGGGCGGTTGCTGCTGCTGGATCATCCGCTGTTCAAGTTCGGCGGTCTGGCCATGGGGGTGGGCGAGCTGTTCGGCGACAAGATGAAGTCGGCGCCGGACCGGACGGTGTTCCTGGGCCTGCTGGCGCGGGTGATGAGCGCCGGGATCGCCGGCTCGGCCCTGGCGCCGCGCGGGCGTGAGAAACTGGGCGCCGCCCTGGCGGTCGGAACGGCCGTGCCCCTGGCCTATCTGGGGTTGGCGGGGCGCAAGAAGGCGATGAAACAGATCGGGCAGACGAAGAGCGGTCTCATCGAGGATGTGATCATTGTGGCGGCCGGGGCGGCGGTGGTGAGCTGGGCGGTCGGAGCGTTCGACCGATCGCGCTGAGCGGGTGCGGTCTTAAAACCCGTCACCCTCGGGATAAGTTCTGAGATTGGGGCGTAGATCGATGCTGGAAAAGCCGGTCGCCCGCGCCTGACAGCTGACCTTCCCATCGTCTGTTTGGGGTGGAAAGCGGACCTCAGAGGCCGGAGCGATAAGGCCAGTTGCGCAGTCTATTGCGCAATACCCTGCGCATTGATATCAAGCAGGAATGACCCATCGAGATTTCTACGACAGCGCCATCGTGCGGAAGGCCTACACGGCCAAGAAGCTGCTGGACCTCGCCTTCCTGATTCAGGGCCAGGTGACGAAGGTCTACGCCCGAAACGGGATGGTCTTTCCTGTCTCCTGCTCGTCCACATTGCTGCATCTCAGCAAGAAGGGGCCGGCGTCCGTGACGGAGGTCGCACGGGCTTTGGAACACCCGCATCAGACGGTAGCGCAACACCTGGCCACGCTCAGCAAACTGCACGTCATCGAAAAGCGAACCGACGCCGCCGACCGCCGACGCACCGAATATTGTCTCACTGAATTCGGTACGGCGCAGGCCAGTCTCCTGCACCAGTACAACGTGGAAGCCGCTGCGGTTTTCGAGGGTCTGGACGCCGACATCGGCGCCGACCTCGGCGATCTTCTGGACCGCGCCATGGCGGCTCTCAATGCCCGGCCGATGGATGATCGCTTCGAACTTCCCCAGTCGCCCGGAGATCAATCGTGAGAAAAACACTCATCGTCATGGGCGCCGTTCTGGCGGCCCTATTGGTCTATTGGCTCGTTGCACCAAAGCAGGTGATGCGGTCCGAAGGCGCGCAGGATTTTGCCGACTTCGTTCCTGCGCTGATGGAGGAGGAGGCGATTCCAGGCCTGGCCATCGCGGTCGTGAGAGATCACCAAGTCGTCCACATGCAGGGCTACGGGTTCGCCGACGTGGAAGCGCGCAAGCCGATGACCGCCGACACGCCCATGAACATTGCATCCATCAGCAAGCCCATATTGGGGATCGTCCTGTTGCAGCTTCACGACAAGGGCCTGCTGGATGTGGACGCTGACATCAACGCGATGCTGCCGTTCCGGGTGAATAATCCCAATGCCGACGGCCAGGCGATATCAGTGCGCCAACTAGCGACCCATACATCCAGCATCGCAGATTTCTATGATGTCGCGGACTACCAGGAAGGGCGCGACTCGCCGACGCCCTTGGTCGATCATCTTCGCGGCCTCCTGACGCCAGAAGGCGCACGCTATGAAGGCGGCGCTCACTATCTCACGACAGCGCCCGGAGCCGAACGCGAGTACAGCAATCTGGGCGCCGGCGTCGCCGGCGCCGTAGCCGAGACCGTCGGGCGCGCGCCACTGGCCGTGCTCGCCAAGACGAACGTGTTCGAGCCTCTCGGCATGACGAACGCTTCCTGGCTTCTGGCTGACTATCGCCCGGGCGAGTTGGCGACACGATACGACGTGGCGCAGTGCCTTCCGTTCACCGGTCTCTGCGCAAGCACGGAACAACCGAAGCGCAACTTCCTCATCCGCAAAATCTTCCGGCCCGCCGCCGCCGATCGTCACTTCGAAACCTATCCGCAGTTCGGAAATCCCAACTACCCGGACGGCGGCGTGAACGCGTCGGCGCGGGATCTGGCCGCTCTGGCCCAGAGCATGCTGGCGGGGGGAAAGACAAGCCGCGGCCGCCTGCTGTCCGCCGCATCGTTCGACGAGATGCTGAAGCTCCAACTGCCGCCCAGCATCGATGACCGGCAGCGCTTCTTCTGGCGGGATCGCAATGGGCTCACCGGCCATGCGGGTTCGGACCAGGGCGTTTACACCAGCCTCTATTTTGATCCGGCGAAGGGGAACGCCATCATCGTCCTGATGAATCGCACGCCCGATCTTCAAACCGAGGAAGCGATGGCCCGCCTCTTCGATCGCATCAATCGGGATTTTCTGCGTCCGTGAACCCGATCAGCGTCGTTGGTCAAAGGGGACGGTAATAACGCTGCAGAGGAACGTGGCGCCGGCCTATAGACGGAAAACAAGGCGTGACCATATCTGAACCTTGGTCGACCAAGCAGCCTGTGGCGAGCGTGGACACGTAACCTGCCTCAGAACGCCTCCCAATCGGAGGCCGCGCTGGGAGCCGCTGAAGCCCGATGGCCGCCAACGGCCGCCAACCTCGCCCTTGCGGCTGGAGGAGGAGAGGCAGAGGCGCGGGGTGCGGACGCCACTGAGCCGGCGCCAAGGCGGAAACGTCCGATCATCGCCGCCAGATTCTCGGTCTCCTGTCGCAGGGAATGGGAGGCCGCCGTGGATTCCTCCACCATAGCCGCATTCTGCTGCGTCACCTGATCCATCTGGTTGACCGCCGTATTGACCTCGCTGAGGCCGGTCGACTGCTCCTGCGCCGAGGTGGCGATTTCGTTGATCAGTCCATCGATCTCGGCGACCCGCTCGACAATGACGGACAGGGCCTGGTTGGTCTCGCCGACCAGCTTAACGCCCTTGCCGACCTGGGTCGTGCTCCCGGCGATCAAGCCCTTGATCTCTTTCGCCGCTTCCGCCGAACGTTGGGCCAGAGCGCGCACTTCGGACGCCACCACCGCAAAGCCTCGACCTGCCTCGCCCGCGCGGGCTGCCTCAACCCCGGCGTTCAGGGCCAGAAGATTGGTCTGGAAGGCGATCTCGTCGATCACCCCGATAATCTGGTTGATCTCGACGGAGGAGCGTTCGATCTCCGCCATGGCGCCGATAGCCTCGTCCATCACGGTTCCCGAGCGTTCGGCGTCGCCGCGTGCGCCGGCCGCTACGGCGGCCGCCTTCTGGGCGTTGGCCGCGCTGCGGTTCACCGTCGCGGTGAGTTGATCCAGGGCCGCAGCCGTCTCTTCCAGACTGGCCGCCTGTTGTTCCGTCCGGCGCGACAGGTCGTCGGAGGCGACCCCGATCTCGTCCGCGCCGGAGCGGATCGCCCCGGCCGTCTGGCCCACGCTGCTCATCGTCGCCTGCAAGGCGTCGACGGCGGCATTGAAGTCGGTTCTCAACTTGTCGAGCTCGGGAATGAAGGCGGTCGTGATCCGGCGTTCCAGGTCACCATCGGCCAGGCTCGTCAGGGCGTCGCCGATCTGCTCCACCGCCTCGACGCGCCGGGTCACGTCGGTGGCGAACTTGACCACCTTGGCAACCTTGCCGTCCGGTCCGATGATGGGATTATAGGACCCCTGAATGGTGACGAACTTGCCGTCCTTACGGACGCGTCGGAACTCACCGGACTGGAACTCACCGCTCGACAGGGCCGTCCAGAACTGACGGTAGTCCTCGCTGTCACGGTAAGAGGGCTCTGCGAAGATGGCGTGCTTGCGGCCGACGATTTCCTCCAGCCTGTAGCCCAGGGCCTCCAGGAACAGCGGATTGGCGTTGACGATCGTACCGTCCAGAGTGAATTCGATCATCGCCTGCGACCGTCCAATGGCGGCGATCTGGTTCGCGAAATCCTCGCTGGCCAGCCTATGACTGGCGTCCGCCCATTCGACGACGAATCCGGCCCGCTTGCCGCCCAGCAGCAAGGGCGTGACCAACAGATCGAAGGCCCGACCGCCGACACGGATCGTCGCCTCATGAGGCTTGGTGAGGGTCGCCAACATGTTGCGCTGATGGGACGGGTTCTTATGGAACACGTCGATATTGGCCCCGACCAGCCGGTCGACGCTGAAGTCGGGCAGGTCAGACCGAAGGTCAGCTTCCGCCGCCAGAAGCAGTTCCCGGACCGCTGGGTTCAGGTAGGTGATGTTCAGGTTTGGATCGGCCAACATGACGTTGGTGCGCAGCGCTTCAACGGCGGTTTCCAGCAACGCGGCCGCCGGCCGCTTCCCCTTACCCCACATGATCATCTCGGCCATTTTCCTGGGACACTCACCGTCCGCTCGCCAAGAATTAAGACTGATTCGTTACTGCAAGATTTAGGAACACAGGGGTCAACACCTATCTCGAGATATAAAGGTCAAGCTCATCGCCTGTTGCGCGCCTTAATCCGAATAATAACTTCCTCACGTA
Source organism: Brevundimonas sp. (assembly GCA_046314055.1). Taxonomy (GTDB): domain Bacteria; phylum Pseudomonadota; class Alphaproteobacteria; order Caulobacterales; family Caulobacteraceae; genus Brevundimonas. The sequence continues at coordinate 769 of JBKBXN010000139.1, read as the reverse complement.
AAATTATGGATGCGTCTAATTATCAAAATGGGCCGCCGACATGTACGGACCATTACGTATAGAGGTGAGTGTTTTGCTGATACGTATCCGACGGCGCTAGGCTCAGGACCCGCCGATGTTAAGCGTTCGATCGGATTCGATCACGCCGCCGACGTCTCGTCCGGAAAACGGACGGCGTTTCAAGGCTTCCAGACAACCAAATCGTAGCGTCCGTGCAGCCAGAAGCACAGGCCCCAGATACAGACCTTCAGATTACGACCGCGAGCCATTGTCGGTCCAGGTGAACAAACGCCCGAGGGTGTCGGAGTGTGGTAGGGGGACGAAATAATCAGGAGCCCTCCCCATGATCACCCGCATCCAGCCCGGCGCCCGCATGAGCGAAGCTGTGGTTCACGGCGACACCGTCTATCTGGCCGGACAGGTCGGAGAGCCCGGCGATGATGTGATCGCCCAGACGAAGACGGCGCTGGCCGAGGTCGACGCCCTGCTGGCCCAGGCGGGCAGCGACAAGTCAAAGATCCTGATGGCCCAGATCTGGCTGGCCGACATCGCCGATTTCGACGCCATGAACAGCGTCTGGGACGCCTGGGTCGATACGGCCAATCCGCCGGCCCGCGCCACGGGCGAAAGCCGGCTGGCCTCGCCGGACTACAAGGTCGAGGTGATCGTCATCGCCGCCAGGGGCTGACGGAGCGGGGAAGGATAGGCGGTTGACCCGGCGGTTTGCAGACTGCAAACCGCCGCCATGCTTCAGAACCTCGAAATCCTC
>JBKBXN010000138.1:0-7053 GCA_046314055.1 Brevundimonas sp. | reverse complement strand
GGGCGTCGCGGCGGAAGCCTTCGAAGAAGCGGTCGAACTGGCTGTGAAGCATCGTGTGCATGGTGATGCTGTTTTCGAACTTCTCGAACTGCTCGGCCGTCGGCAGTTCGCCGTGCAGCAGCAGGTGGCAGACCTCCACGAAGTTCGACTTCGACGCCAGCTGGTCGATCGGATAGCCCCGATGCAGCAGCACCCCGGCGTCGCCGTCGATATAGGTCAGGGCCGACTCGCACGCGGCGGTGGAGGTGAAGCCCGGGTCGAAGGTGAAGGCGCCCGTACCCGCATACATCTTGCGGATGTCGATGACGTCCGGGCCGGTGGAGCCCGAAAGGACCGGCAACTCGATGGTCTTGCCCTCGAAGGACAGGGTCGCCGAGCCGGCGGTATTGGCTTGTTCAGTCATGAATGCCCCTTTGCATCATACGTCCAGGCGCGGGGAGGCGTCGGCCGCTTTTTGGTTTATGGGTGTCACTTAGTCTGTTGCAGCGCATCATCCAAGCGCCCGAGACTTTCGTCGCGCCCAAGAGCGGACAAAGTTCGTGCGATATCGGGTGAAGTTGACCCGGCGGTAAGGGCCGTCCGCATGGGCGGACCGATCTTGCCGAACCCGACCTGTTCGGATTCGGCGAAGCTTTTGAGCTCGGCTTCCAGGGCGAAGACGTCCCAGGACTGGAACAGGGCCAGCCGGTCGCGCAGGCGCGCCAAGCGCTCCAGAGTTTCGCCTGAAAGAAGGGCGCGGCCCTTTTCGTCGATGGCGAGCGGCCGGGTCTTGAGGACGAACTCGGTCTGGTCGGCCAGTTCCAGCACGGTCTTGGCCCGATCCTTGACGAAGGGCATGGCGCGCTGAAGCTTGGCCTCGTCGGCTTCGGCAAGGCTGCGGCCTCGGGCCAGATGAACATCCAGCGTCAGCTTGGCCAGGCGCTCGTCGTCGGCCAAGCGCAGCCAGTGCGAATTGACGTGGGCCAGCTTGTCGAAGTCCAGCCGCGCCGGGGCTTTGCCGATTCCGCCCAGGTCGAACCATTCGACGGCCTGGGCGTCGCTGAACAGCTCATCGTCGCCGTGCGCCCAGCCCAGGCGGGCCAGATAGTTGCGTATGGCCTCAGGCAGATAGCCCATCTCGGCATATTCGTGGACAGCCTGGGCGCCGTGGCGCTTCGACAGCTTGGCGCCGTCGGGCCCGTGGATCAGCGGGATGTGCGCGAAGGTCGGGCGGGTCCAGCCGAGGGCGTCGTAGATCAGGCTCTGGCGGGCGGCGTTGTTCAGGTGGTCGTCGCCGCGGATGACGTGGGTCACGCCCATGTCGTGGTCATCGACCACCACGGCGAGGTTATAGGTCGGGGCCCCGTCCGAGCGCAGCAGGACCAGGTCGTCGAGGTCGTCGGTCGACCAACTGACCGAACCTTGGACCTCGTCCGCGACGGTCACGGTCGTGGACTGCGGCCGGCGGAAGCGCACGACGTGCGGCAGGGCCAGGTCATCGACAGTCGGCGCCCGATCGCGCCAGGGCGATTCGAAGGCCCGACGCTCGGCCTTGGCGGCGTCGCGCAGGCGGCCGGTTTCCTCGGCGGTCGTGAAGTCGCGATAGGCGTGGCCGGTCTCCAGCAACTGATCGACGACCTCGCGATGGCGGTCGGCGCGGCTGAACTGGAATACCGGTTCTTCGTCGGCGAACAGCTCGAGCCAGCTTAGGCCGTCGAAGATGGCCTTCACCGCTTCGTCGGTCGAGCGTTCGCGGTCGGTGTCCTCTATCCGGATGAGGAAACGCCCTGCGTGTCTCTTGGCGTACAGCCAGTTGAACAAAGCGGTTCTCGCACCGCCGATATGCAGATAGCCTGTCGGCGAAGGGGCGAAGCGGGTGACGACTGTCGAGGAAGGTGAGGTCATGGGGGAAGGGTCCGTAAGCGAGGCCCTTATACGCCCCGACGCGTCAAAGCCTACCCCCGGTGCGAGATTGAGGGTCTGGCTAGGTGAAGAGGTCGCAGCCCAGACTTTGAGGTGGCGGCTGTGGGCGCCGGTGGCCTTTGGGACGGGAAGCGCGATCTATTTCGCCATGCGGGTTGAACCGCTGTTGTGGCCGCTGCTGGCGGCGGCCGGACTGGCGCCAGCGGCCTGGTTGACCGCCAAGCGGCGCGGCTGGCGGCGGACGCGGACCTGGCCTCTGATGATCTTGGCCTGTCTGCTAGGCGGCCTAGCAGCGGCTGAGGTGCGGACTGAAGTGGTGGCCGCGCCGATTGCGCCTGCCTTGAGCGAGGCGACGGTCATTGAGGCCTGGGTGGTCGATGTCGACAGCCCGGGCCAGAACGGCGCGCGTGTGGTGGTGGCGCCGGTGTGGATCCGAGGCGTGGAGGCGGAGCGGACGCCGGTGCGGCTACGGGCCACGGTGAGGGGCGAGCCGCCGAGACCAGGAGAGGCGATCCGATTGTTCGCCATCCTCAATCCGCCGCCAGCGCCTGCCAGCCCAGGCGCCTATGATTTTGGCCGCAACGCCTTCTTCCAGGGCATGGGGGGCGTGGCCTTCGCCCTGGGGGAGACGCGCCGGATCGATCTGCCTCCAGCAACGTGGCGGCTGCGGCTGGCCATGGCGGTGAACGGGGCGCGCTACGCCCTGGCGGAACGGATCGTGGCGCGGCTTGGGGAGCGGACCGGCGGGATCGCGGCGGCCATGACCACCAGCCACGAAGCCTGGATCAGCCAGGAGGACATGGATGTGATGCGGGATTCAGGCCTAGCCCACATTCTGTCGGTCTCGGGCCTGCACATGGCCATCGTCGGCGGGTTCGTGTTCTTCGCCGCGCGGCTGGGGGTGGCGGCCTGGCCTTGGCTGGCGCTGCGGGTTCCAGGCAAGAAGGTCGCGGCCGTCGCAGGTCTGGCGGCAGTGGGCGCCTATCTGGTGGTTTCAGGCGCGCCGCCGCCAGCCGAGCGGGCGGCGATTACGGCCTCCATCGCCTTCCTAGCCATTCTGCTGGATCGGCAGGCGGTGACCATGCACGGGCTGGCGGTGGCGGCGTTCGCCGTGCTGGCGATCCAGCCGGAGGCCATCGTCACGCCAGGCTTCCAGATGTCGTTTGCGGCGACGGCGGCGCTGGTGGCCTTGGTCGAGGCCTGGCCAAAGCGGGTGCGCGAGATTTCCGCGCCCTGGCCCATTTTGGCGGTGCAGAGGTTTGGCGGGTGGCTGGCGGCGGCGGTGGCGGCCAGCGTGGTGGCGGGACTGGCGACCGGACCGTTCGCCATGCAGCATTTCAACAGGACGGCCATGTACGGCCTGCTGGCCAATCTGGGGACTGCGCCGGTGGCGGACTTCGTCCTAATGCCGGCCTTGGCCCTGGGGGCGGCGCTGGAGCCTCTGGGATTGGGCGGGCCTTTCCTGGCGGTGGCGGGGTGGGGCGTCGATCTGATGCTGGCGATAGGGGCTTGGACGGCGGGGCTGCCGGGCGCTGTGCAGACGGTGGCCAGTGCGCCCGATTATGTGTTGCCCCTCGCTTTTCTGGGCGTGTTGTTCGTCTGTCTGTGGCAGGGGCGGCTGCGGTGGCTGGGGTTGCCCCTGGCGGCGGCTGTGCTGGTCTGGCCGCGCGCGCCGACGCCCGATGTCTGGATCGGCGACGGCGGGACCAATGCGGCCTTCCATCGTCAGGCTGAGGCGATCGTGATCCGGCCGGGCGTGCGCGAGTTCGCTGTCGATTTGTGGTCACGGCGGCGTGGTCTGGCGACGACGGATCGACCGGAAGCCGGCTGGGCCTGCGACCGATATTCATGCCGGCCCGAGACCCCCGAGGCGGGGCCGGTCGCCCTGTGGTGGGGACGTCGGGCGCCGGATGTGGAGCAGATGGAGGCCCTGTGCCGTGCGGCGCCGGTCGTCAGCCTGCGGGCGGTCGTCCACGCCTTGCCGAGCGCATGCGAGGGCCGGCTGGTGCTGGATGGGGCCGATTTCGCGCGCGGCGGGGCGGTGGAGTTATGGCGCGACGGATCGGCTGGGGCGAACCGCTGGAGAGCGGTCTGGACGGCCGACGCGCGCGGGAATCGACCCTGGGCGCGCCAGCCGGATCCGAATGTCAGTGATAGCGGCGCATGAGGCCGACCAGCTTGCCCTGGACCTCGACCTGGTCGGGACCGAAGATGCGGGTCTCATAGTGGCGGTTGGCGGGTTCCAGGGCGATGGAGCCCCCTTTGCGGCGCAGACGCTTCAACGTGGCCTCTTCGCCTTCGACCAGGGCCACGACGATCTCGCCATTGTTGGCTGTGTCGCCGCGCCGGATGACCACCAGGTCGCCGTTCAGGATGCCGGCCTCGATCATCGAGTCGCCCTCGATCTCGAGGATGTAATGGTCGCCCTTGCCCAGCATGGATTCGGGCACCGACATGCGCTCCTGCTCGTGCTGGATGGCGGCGATTGGGGTGCCGGCGGCGATCTTGCCCAGCAGGGGCAGTTCGCGCGTGTCGTTGGCTGCGGATGCCGCTGCGGGACGGGAAGCGCCGCCGCCGCCCTCGATGACGTCGGGTTTGAACCCAGCCCGGCCGCGCGGAGCGCCGGCGGTGGCCTGTTCAGGCAGTTTGGTCACTTCCAGAGCGCGGGCGCGGTGGGCGAGGCGGCGGATGAATCCGCGTTCCTCCAGCGCCGTGATCAGCCGGTGAATGCCCGACTTGGACGCCAGATCCAGCGCCTCCTTCATCTCGTCGAACGAGGGGGAGACGCCCGTCTCCTGAATCCGTTCGTGGATGAACATCAGCAGTTCGTGCTGCTTGCGCGTGAGCATCGCCAGGCCCTCATAGGCCCTTCCCTCGAATCGGAACGGGCCGTGAACATTGACGATGTTCTGTAAGTGTTCCTTCCTAATGTCAACTTAACGGCGTCGCTTCACCACGCGCGTCGGGTTGAATCAGGCGGCCAGAAGTTTGCGCGTGGCGGCTTCGACGTCGTCCTGACGCATCAGGCTTTCGCCGACCAGAATGGCTTGGGCGTGAGCGGCCGAGACGCGCTCCACGTCGTCGGACGTGAAGATGCCGCTCTCGGCGACCAGCAGGGCGCGTACGGGGCTGAGCATCGACAGGCGTTCGGTGACGTCCAGATCGACCTCGAAGGTCCGCAGCGAGCGGTTGTTGATCCCGACCAGAGCGTCCCCCCGATCCGAGACGAGGGCGCAAGCCCGCGCCATCTCGGCCTCGTCGTGGGTTTCGATCAGGGCGTCCATGCCGAACCGTTCAGCCTCGGCCAGCAGTTCGGCGGCCAGCCGATCTTCGACCATGGCCAGAATGATCAGGATACAGTCGGCGCCCAGGGCGCGGCTCTCGGCCACCTGCCAGGGATCGACCAGGAAGTCCTTGCGCAGGCAGGGCAGGGCCGTGGCGGTGCGGGCTTGGCCCAGGTAGGCGTCGTCGCCCTGGAAACTGGGGCCGTCGGTCAGGACCGACAGGCATGTGGCGCCGCCGGCCTCGTAGGCCATGGCGAGGGCGGCGGGGTCGAAGTCGGACCGGATCAGACCCTTGGACGGGCTGGCCTTCTTGATCTCCGCGATCAGGGCGGGGCGGCCGGTTTCTTCGACGGTGCGGTCGAGGGCCGCACGGAAGCCGCGCGGGGCCGAGGCGGCCTGGGCCAGGGTCTCGATCGCGTGCTGGGAGGTCGCGGCCTTGCGGGCGGCGACATCCTCGCGCTTGTAGGCGGCGATGCGGTCCAGGACGTCGGTCATGCTTTGTCTTCGGTATCCAGCGGCGTGGAGGTGATGCGGGCCAGACGCTCCAGCGCCTCGGCGGCCCGGCCGTCGTCAATGGCGGCGGCGGCGAGGACGGCCCCTTCGGCGAGGTCCGTCGCCCGATCCGATACCACGAGGGCGGCGGCGGCGTTCAGCAACACGATGTCGCGGTAAGGGCCCGTCTGACCCGCCAACAGGGCGCGCAGGGCGGCGGCGTTCTCCTCGGCGTCGCCGCCGCGGATGGCGTCGATGGAGGCGCGCGGCAGGCCGGCGTCTTCGGGCGTGACCTGGAAGCGGCGAACGGCGCCGTCCTTCCACTCCGCCACTTCGGTCGGACCCGAGGTCGCAAGTTCGTCCAGACCCTGGCCATGGACGGTCCAGGCACGGGTGGCGCCCAGCCGGCCCAGCACCTCGACCAGGGGCTCGAGCAGGCGGGGATCATAGACGCCCATGACCTGGCGTTTCGCCTGGGCCGGGTTGGACAGAGGGCCCAGCAGGTTGAAAACGGTGCGGAACCCGATCTCGGCGCGCACCGGCCCGACGTGGCGCATGGCGCCGTGGTAGGCGGGGGCGAACAGGAAACAGATTCCGGCCTCGTCCAGCGCCTTGCGCTGCTGATCCGGGCTGGCGGCCAGGTTGACGCCGAGGATCGACAGGACGTCGGAGGAGCCGGATTTTGAGGATATGGCCCGGTTGCCGTGTTTGGCGACCTTCAGGCCTGCGCCGGCCAGGACCAGGGCTGCGGCGGTGGAGATGTTGTAGGTGTGCTGGCCGTCGCCGCCGGTGCCGCAGGTGTCGATCACCTCGTACGGATGGTCCAGCGTCAGGGCGGCGTCGCGCATGGCCTGGGCGAAGGCGGCGATCTCGTCGACGGTCTCGCCGCGAATCCGCAGGGCGGTGACGGCGGCCGCGACCTGCGACGGGGTCGGTTCGCCGCGCAGGCAGGCGGCGAAGAAGTCGTGCGCCTGTTCGGACGTCAGGGGATGGCCCTCGACCAGTCGGGCGAGGATCGGCTTGAACCCGTCGGCCATGATCAGGCAGCCACGATCAGGCGGCCGCGAGGCGCTTCACGCCGGCGATCTCGAGGAAGTTGGCCAGCATGTCGTGGCCGTGTTCGGTGGCGATGGATTCGGGGTGGAACTGGACGCCATGGATCGGGCGGCTGCGGTGCTGAAGCCCCATGATCTCGCCGTCGGCGGTCCAGGCGGTCACTTCGAGGCAGTCGGGCAGGGTTTCGCGCTTCACGGCCAGCGAATGATAGCGGGTGGCGGTGAAGGGCGACGGCAGGCCGGCGAAGACGCTCTTGCCCTCGTGCAGGATCGGGGAGGTCTTGCCGTGCATCAGGGTCTTGGCGCGGATCACGTCGCCC
>JBKBXN010000137.1:0-7077 GCA_046314055.1 Brevundimonas sp. | reverse complement strand
TTCTGCTTCAGCTCCCTGACCTGCAACGTGTCCACGGACGGACGGGTGAGCTCCTTCTGGATCGTCTGATCCAGGGTGCGATGACGATTACCCAGTTCGCGAATACGAGCCTCGATGGTCATGGCTTGCGCCTCCTTAGGTTAGGGACCAGTAGAGTGAGCGCCCGGTTTGGCGGGCTGTGGAATCACATTCCGGTGACGGCCCGCCTAGCCGAACCCGACGGAGGCTGACCCCAAAAATGGTCGATGATGTGAACGGAGCCATACGGAACCCTCCCTATCGAATGGTGGTCGGAATTTCAGGGGCTTCCGGAGCGATTTACGGCGCGCGCGTGCTGGACGCGCTGAAGGATCTGGGGGTCGAGAGCCATCTGGTCGTGACCAAGGCGGCCCTGCTCACATTGTCGCAGGAGACGGATCTGTCGCCCGCCGACCTGACCGCCAAGGCGTCGGTGGTCCACAAGCTGGCGGACGTCGGGGCCACCATCGCCTCGGGCTCGTTCAAGACCCTGGGCATGATCGTCGCCCCCTGTTCGGTCAAGACGATGAGCGAGATCGCCACCGGCGTGACCTCGTCCCTGCTGACCCGCGCCGCCGACGTGACACTGAAGGAACGTCGGCCTCTGGTGTTGATGGTGCGCGAGACGCCGTTCCATCTGGGTCATCTACGGACGATGACCGCCCTGGCCGAAATGGGGGCGACCATCGCCCCGCCCCTGCCCGCCTTCTACGCCCGGCCGGGTTCGATCCAGGAGATGGTGGACCAGTCCGTCGGCCGGACGCTGGATCTGTTCGGCCTGGACTGGAGCGCGGTACGGCGGTGGGAGGGTCTGAAGTGACCCCACTTTGGGATTGGGCGGTCGGGGCCTATGGGGCGCCGGGCGTCGCCGACGCCTGCGTGGCCTTGCAGGACAGTCATGAGCAGAACGTGCCGCTGCTGCTTTGGTCCGCCTGGACCGCCGCCGTCGGCCTGAAGCCGGATGCGGAAACGATTGAGGCCGCGTGCGACACGGCCCGTGCCTGGGACAGTGTTGTGGTGGCACCGCTGCGCGCGGTCCGTCGCACCTTGAAGGCGCCGATCCCTGATATCGACGACGGCCCGCGCCAGGCGGTGCGGGATCGCGTCAAGGCACTGGAGCTGGAGGCGGAACGCCATCTGCTCAAGGCGCTGGAAGACCTGGTTTCGAGCGACGGCGCGCCGCAAACGGCCGGAACGCCGCGCCCTGCCATAGAGGCCCTGGTCGCGACGGCGCGGGTGTGGACGCAGGTGACGCCGCGTCCCGCCCTGATCCGACTTGCGGACGCCCTTCCGGCCTGACGCGCGGGTGGCTATAAGCGCGCCGGGGATTGCACAATGAATGACGACGCACCGGAAATCAGCAAGGAAGAGGCGATCCTTCAGGCTCGCCTCAAACTGCTGCGCCTCGAACACACCGACCTCGCGGCCTCCATCGAAGCCCTGTCCGAGGCCGCCATTCCCGATCAGTTGATGATCGCCCGGCTGAAGCGCAAGAAACTGGCGATCAAGGACGAGATCGCGAAGATCGAGGATCAGATCCTGCCGGACATCATCGCCTAACGCGGTTCGACGTCGGTCAAATGCGACCATCTGCCGCCTGATAGCGGTCCAAAAGTCGCCCCAGCCTGCAGGCATAAGCCCGTCTCCCTCGGGACGCCCGGTCGGCCTTTTTGGTCGCCGCCTCCCGCCATTCCAGAGCGTGAACACGCTGGAGACGCCGCCGAATGCGACGCCTGCTGACCGATGCGCCTCTGGCGCGTTGCAAGACCCTTTTGATCCACTCCGGCCAGACGGCGGCCTTCGCCGCCGTCGCCCTGCTGGCCGCCGCCGCCGCGCCGGCCGTTACTCGCGAGACGCCGCCGACGTCTTCGGTCGCACCCGTCGCCCCGCCGGTGAAGGCCGAAGTCGAGGCCGCCGGTCCGGTGATGCGCCAGATCGAATTTTCGGCGCCGGTGCGCGGCTATGCGATCAACTCCCCCTTCGGCCTGCGCAAACTGGCCATCGAGGCCCGCGCCCGCGCGCACAAGGGCGTCGATATCGCCGCGCCCAAGGGCACGTCTGTCTTCACCGCCGCCGAGGGCCGGATCGTCCGCACTGGCTACGACGCCGGCGGATACGGCAACTTCATCGAGGTGCGCCACCCCAACGGCCTGAGCACCGTCTATGGCCACCTCAGCCGGATCGACGTGGCCAGCGGCGATGCGGTGGCGCACGGCCAACGGATCGGACTGGTTGGCTCCACCGGTTATTCAACCGGCCCCCACCTACATTTCGAAGTCCGGCGCGGCGACGGCCAGGTCAATCCGACCAAGGTCCTGGGTCGGCATTTCGCGGTGGCCGTTAAAACGGCGACCTGACGCCAAGCGCGTGTTGCGACCGATGCCGGGGTCGGCCTAACCTTCCGTCTTCAGGAGGGACCCGGATATGAACAGATTTGTCGCCGCCGTTGTCGCGGCCGTGCTGGCGGCTGCGCCCGCAGCCGCCTCGGCCGAGAACTACAACCGCTACAGCGACGCGGCGGCCCAGTCCGAACTGTCGCGCATCGCCGATGTCGAAATGGCGGTGATGGTCCCGATGCGGGACGGGGTGGGTCTGGCGACCAACATCTATCGGCCCAAGGGTGCCAAGGGTCCCCTGCCCACCGTCTTCGTCAGGACGCCCTATAACGAACTGGCCAATAACGCCCGCTCGACGCGCAGCGCCCTGACCTGGGTCAGCCGGGGCTACGCCCTGGTGATGCAGAACGAACGCGGTCGCTACTTCTCACAAGGGGAGTACGAGATCCTGGGCTATCCTCAGGAAGACGGCTACGACGCCCTGACCTGGATCGCGACCCAGCCGTGGTCGAACGGCAAGGTCGGCACCCTGGGCTGTTCTTCCTCGGCCGAGTGGCAGCTGGCTCTGGCCGCCCAGAACCACCCGGCCCACGCGGCCATGGTCCCCCAAGCGTCCGGCGCTGGCATCGGCAAGGTCGGCCGGTTCCAGGAACAGGGCAACTGGTACACCGGCGGCGTGCCCCGCAACCTGTTCTTCGTCTGGCTGTACGGCGTGGACAATCCGCAGCGAGCCCAGATCCCTGGCGATATCGATCAGGAAACCCGCGCCCGACTGGTCCGCTACAACGACCTGGACGCCAAGAAGCCGGACGTGAACTGGCCCAGCCAGATCCGCCATCTGCCCGTCAATGAGATGCTGAAGGACCTGGGCGAGCCGCCGGCGACCTTCGAGGAACTGATTGCGCGCACGCCGGACGATCCGGCCTGGCGCGAGGAGGGCCTTTATCATGACGACATGGGTTGGGGCGTGCCGTCGCTGTGGTTCAACAGCTGGTACGATGTGTCCATCGGCCCGAACATGGAGCTGTTCAACCACGCCCGTTCCACCACCCAGGACCGCGAGGCGGCCGAGAACCAGTATGTCGTGGTCGGACCGAACAACCACTGCGCCTTCGCCGGCCTGGGGCCGAACTTCCGCTCCGGGGACCGGGACCTAGGGGACGCCAGCTTTGACAGCGACGCGCTGGTCGCCGCCTGGTTCGACCGCTGGCTGAAGGGCGAGGCTCGCGCCTTCCCCGCCACCACCCCGCACGTCCAATATTTCAACATGGGCGAAAACAAGTGGCGCACCGCCGCCCAGTGGCCGCCGCAGGGGGTCGAGACGGTTCGGATGTATCTGCGCTCGGGCGGCGAGGCCAACAGCCTGAACGGCGACGGCCGCCTCAGCCTGGAGGCGCCGCCGACCGGAGAGGCGGCGGACCGCTATCGCTATGATCCGATGAACCCGGTTCAGACCATCGGCGGCGGCGACTGCTGCAACGGCGGCCTGGTCACAGCCGGCGCCTTCGATCAGCGGCCCATCGAGGCGCGCAACGACGTGCTGGTCTATACGTCCGAGCCGTTGACCGCGCCCATGCAGGTGACCGGCTTCATCGACGCGGTGCTGAAGGTGTCGTCGTCGGCGCAGGACACCGACTTCGCGGTCAAGCTGGTGGACGTGGCGCCGGATGGGACAGCCTATATTCTGGGCGACACCATCATGCGGGCCCGTTACCGCGACGGCTATGCACGGCCGACTCCCCTGGTCCCCGGACAGGTGGCGACGGTGCAGCCCACGCCGATGACGGTCAGCAACACCTTCCAGCCCGGCCACCGAATCCGCGTGGAGGTGACCAGCTCCAACTTCCCGAAGTTCGTCCGCAACCTGAACACGGGCGGTTCGAACGAGACGGAAACCCAAGGCGTGATCGCCGATAACGCCATCCACCATGCGGGCGAGGACGCCTCCTATATCGACCTGCCCGTCCTGAAGTAGGGGCGCGACGCCGAAGCGGCTGGCCTGAACCGCTTCGGCCTTGCTAGGCTGTCTGCAACTATGGGGGGAGACGAGATGACGGCGGCGTTGACGCTGGAGAGCGTGAGCAAGCGGTACGGCGGTTTCGACGCCGTGCGCGATCTGAGCTTCCAGGTCCCCAAGGGGTCGATCTGCGGCTTCCTGGGGCCGAACGGGGCGGGCAAGACCTCGACCCTGCGAATGATCCTGGGGCTGCAGGAGGCGACCGCGGGGCGAATCGATATCCTCGGCGCGCCCAACGGGCGGTCGGTGCGGGATCGGATCGGCTTCCTGCCCGAGGAGCGGGGCCTCTACAAGAAGATGACCCCGGTCGAGGCCATCGCCTTCTTCGGCGCCCTGAAGGGCCTGCCGACGCACGAGGGCAAGAAGCGCGCGAAACTGCTGCTGGAGCAGCAGGGCCTGGGCGCGGCGCAGAAGAAGAAGATGAAAGAGCTGTCCAAGGGGATGGCCCAGAAGGTCCAGTTGATCGCGGCCGTGGTCCACAAGCCCGAGTTCGTCATCCTGGACGAGCCCTTCTCGGGCCTGGACCCGATGAACCAGCAGGGGCTGGAAGAGATGATCCGGGGGCTGGCGGCGGACGGGGCCACCGTCCTGTTCTCGACCCATGTGATGCAACACGCCGAACGGCTGTGCGACAAGGTCGTGCTGCTGGCGCGGGGCAAGAAGGCGTTCGAGGGATCGGTAGACGAGGCCAAGGCCACCTCGCCGCGCTTCCTTGATCTGAACGGCGCCATCACGCCCGAGGCTGCGGCGGCCCTGCCCGGCGTAGCGGGGGTCGAGACCCTGTCCGACCAGGACGGGGTGCGGCGGCTGAAGATCGCCCTGGCGCCCGGCGCGGGCGGTCAGGAGACGCTTAAGGCGGCCTTCCTGAACGGCTTGGACGTGCGCGGCTTCACCCTGAAAGAGCCGACGCTTCACGACGCCTTCATCGGCCTGACCGGGGACCATCCCGATCAACCGGTCACCCCCTCGGAGGCGAGCCAATGAAACGCACCCTGCTGATCGCCCGGCGCGAATATGTCGCCTACGCCAAGACCGTGGGCTTCTGGCTGTCGCTGCTGGCCTTTCCGCTGTTCGCCGTGCTCGGCGGCGGCATTCCGCTGCTGATCCGCTCGGCCGAGCCGATCAAGGTCGTAGCCGTGATCGAGGAAGGCCCGGCGGCCACGGGCCTAGCCGCCGCCGTGCGCGCCTCGCTGCAATCCGATCTCGACCGCCAGAACGAACGGCTGCGCGAGGCCGCCGAAAAGGGGCAGGCCGGCGCCGGCCGCGCCGTCGCCTCGATCAGCGGGCCCCAGATCCGTCTGGTCCCCCCGCCGCCCGCCATCGCGGATACGACGGGCCCGGCCCGCGACGCCGCCATCAAGACGGCGCTGGACAAGGAGACGCCGAAGGACCGTCGCCTGGACGCCGTCGTCTTCCTGAGCCGCGTCGACGGCAAGCCTACCGCCCAGGTCTGGACCAGCCGCGCCAATGACGGCGACGTGGCCGGCTTCGTCCGCGGCGCCCTGCGCGACGCCCGCCGCACCGAACTGCTGACCGCCGCCGGGGTCGCGCCCGCCGTGGCCCAGGAGGTGCAGAATTTCCGACCCGAGGTGAAGGCCTTCTCGCCCAACGCCGCCAGCGGCGGCGAGATCTCGATGCGCGACCGCATCCCCTCCTTCATCGGCCTGGGGGCCGGTTTCCTGCTGTGGTCCCTGGTGATCACCGGGGCCTCCATCCTGCTGAACAGCGTGATGGAGGAGAAGTCGAACAAGATCCTGGAGGTGCTGCTGTCCTCGGCCTCGGCGACCGAGATCCTGACCGGCAAGGTGCTGGGGGTGGCGATGCTGACCCTCAGCGTGCTGGTGGTCTGGGGAGGGATCGGGACATTCGGACTGGTGTCCGCCTCGCCCGAGACGGCGGCGACCGTGGGTCAGGTGCTGCTGGATGACGGCCTGGTCTTCTATTTCATCGCCTATATGGTCGGCGGCTATCTGATGTACGCGGTATTGTTCGCGGCCATCGGCGCCTTCTGCGAGACGCCGCGTGACGCCCAGACCCTGATGGGGCCGATCATGATGGTTCTGGTCGTGCCGATCATCGTCATGCAGATGGCCCTGACCAGCCCCGATGCGCCGGCGGTCAAGGTTCTGTCCTGGATCCCCTTCTTTACGCCCTTCCTGATGAGCGCCCGCGCGCCTAGCGATCCGCCGCTGATCGAGATCGTCCTGACCCTGATCGGCATGTTCGCCACCGCCGGCTTCATGGTCTGGATTGCGGGTCGGGCCTTCCGCGCCGGCGCTCTGTCGGACGTCAAACTGAGCTGGAAGAGTTTCGGGCGCGCCATCACCGGGCGCTGAGGACGCGCAGCGTCGGCCGCGTCAGGGCTTCTTCAGCAACCTGTCGCGCGCCGCGTTGACGCGAGTCGCCAAGCCTTCCGTGCCCCCTTGATCGGGGTGGGCGCGGCCCATGGCCTTTTTCCAGGCGGCGCGGATCTCGGGCTCGGTCGCGTCGCGACCGACGCCCAGAACGGCGCGGGCGTCGGCCTCGCTGATCGGTTCGGAGCGGATCGGGGTACGCATGCGCGACGACCAGGCCAGATAGAGGCCCGTCGCCGCCAGGACCGACGCCCACAGCCAGGCGCCCCTGAAGGCCGCCAGGGCGCCGCCGGCCAGCAGCACCGATCCCAGAAGGGTGGCGGTTACGCGCCAGTGGGCCCGGCCGCGGCGT
>JBKBXN010000136.1:0-7203 GCA_046314055.1 Brevundimonas sp. | reverse complement strand
AAGTAGGGCCTGACCGATGATGACCGCCCTCGCCGCAGCCAAGGCCTACGCCGCGGCCCAGAACCAGGCGATCAAGCCTCCCGGTGGCGCGCAGGAGACCGACGGTCTCGACTTCGGGGCCATGGTCAAGAACGCCATGACCGACATGACGCAGCAGTCGAAGGCGGCCGAAACCCAGATGACCCAGTCGATTCAGGGCAACGGCAATCTGATCGATGTCGTGACCGCCCTCAGTTCGGCCGAGGCGTCGTTGGAAACCGTGATCTCCGTGCGCGACCAGGTGATTTCCGCCTACAAGGAAATCATGGCCATGCCGATCTGATCGGCGGCGTCTGATTTCAGAGCGGGCGGCGGCTCAGGCTGACCTGTCCGCCGGCCGAGGCCGTCTGCACCAGCGCGCGCGTCTCACCCTCCAGCCTCAGGGCCGTCAGCACGCCGGTGGCGTAGGCGCCGGTGTCCAGGCCGATCCGGCGGTGGTCGGCGTGGACGGTCTCCGTGGGCGTATGGCCATGGACGACGACTCGCTCGAACGGGGCGGGATGGTTCAGGAATTCGTGTCGCACCCACATCAACTGCTGCGGGTCCTGCTGGTCCAGCGGCACGCCGGGTTCGGCCCCCGCATGGGCGAAGAAGTAATCTCCCAGGGTGAAACTGTATTCCTGGGCGGCCAGAAAGGCGCGCTGGCGCTCATCGACGGCGGCGTTCAGGGCCTCGCAGGCGGCGGCCCATCCGGCGGCGTCGGTCTTGTCGAACGGCGGGCTCACGCCATACGAGGCCAGGGCCTCGCGACCGCCATAGTCGCACCACCCCGGTCCCATGTCGGGATCGACCAGAAAGGCCTCCATCCGGTCCTCGTGATTGCCGCGCAGGAAGTGCAGTTCGAACATGCCGCGGCTGCGCAGGCCGGCGAGCAGGTCGATGACTCCCTTCGAGTCCGGTCCCCGGTCGATATAGTCGCCCAGGAAGATCATCAGCTTGCGGGTGGCGGTCGAGGCCTCGAGATCCGCGATCATCGCCTCGACCAGGGGCGACAACAGGTCCAGCCGCCCGTGGATGTCCCCCACCGCCCAAGCCGCCGTGTCCTCGGGCGTCGAGGCCTTGCGGCGCTCGGTTTCCAAAGGGCGGCGTTTGAACAGTTTGGCGAACATCCCCCTAGATCAGCAACCGCAGGGGGCTTGGCAAGCCCGTCGCCTCAGAAGAAGCGCTCGCCGATGCGGATGGTGTCGCCCGGCGCCACCTGGGTCGCCGTCGTCAACGGATAGGCCTGCTCGCCCGTGCCGTCGGCGCGCTTGATATAGACCTGACGGGTATTGGCCCGGTAGGTGAAGCCTTCAGCCGTGGCCACCGCGTTCAGAACCGTCAGATTGTTGGTGTAGGGATATTCGCCCGGCTTGTTCACCTCGCCCAGAATATAGAAGGGGCGATAGTTCAGGACCTCGGCCGAAACGCGCGGCTCGTTGATATAGCCCTTCTTCAGGGACTCGGCGATCTCGGTCTGGAACTCGGTGATGGTCAGGCCGGCCGCCTGGACCTCTCCGATCAAGGGCATGGAGATGCGGCCGCTGCCGCCGACGATGAACTCGCCCGTCAGGCCTTCTTCGCCATAGACGTTGACCCGAACCTTGTCCGCCGCGCCCAGCCGATATTCCGGCACGGTGCGGACCACGCTGGGATCCACGGCCGTATCCGTCAACCCGGCCGCCGCCAGAGGCCCCGCGCCGCACGCAGCCACGGTGAACATCAAGGTGAGCCCCAGAAGAGCCGCACTCAACCAATTCCGCATGATCGTCATCCCTCGCTTCGTTCAAGCATAGCGCAAGCCGCCCGATGTTTCCAAGGCGATGCATGCGGCGCCGCAGCAAAGATCGGGCCGAAAATGAAAACGCGCTTAATGCGGCCGAAACCAATCTTCTACAGCCCCCCTAAACCGTACTTCTAAGGCTCATATTGATACGGCTCAGGCAGGGTAATCCCATGAAACAGGGATCGCCCATGTCGATTGTTCGCTCGCCGCGCCGTTCTGGCGTGATCGGCGCCGCCGTCTTCGCCGCCGCCGTCTTCGTTTCCGGAGCCGCCGCGGCGGGACCGCGACCCGCAGGACCCGCGCATATGCCGGTCGGCCCTGCCGCCGCAGCCCCGGTCGGCTTCCTCGACTTCTGCGAGCGCTCGCCCCGCGACTGCCTCGCTCCGGGCGAGCGTGTGAACCTCGCCGAGATGCGCGCCCGCGCCAATTCCCTCTATTGGGCCGGTGTTTTCGGACGCGCCGAGCCGGTCGCCGACAGCCGTCCGGCCGCGACGCGTGCCGCGCACGCTTCCAACGGCTTCGACTGGAGCCGGGTCTTCCCCCAACGCGCCGCCGCGCCTGCGGTCTCGGATCCGCGTCGTGAAGGCGCCGCTGTGGCGATGGAAGACGTCGCCACGCCCGCCGTGGAAGCCAGCGCTGCCCTGGGCGACGCGGCCCCGTCAGCCGAGGATTTCGGTCGCGACGTCTCGGCCCGCGTCAGGGATCTGGACCGGTCCTGGGCGCGCCCTGCGGCGGTCAAGACGGCCCCGGTCATCGCCCTGTCGGACAGCGACTGGAAGGTCATCGCCGACGTCAATCGCCAGGTCAATCGCCAGATCCGCAGCGGCTCGGACGCGCGCGTCTACGGCGTCGGCGACTATTGGGCCGTGCCGAACGGCGACCGCGCCCGTGGCGACTGCGAGGACTATGTCCTGGCCAAGCGCCGCGCCCTGGTTCGCGCCGGCTATCCGGTCGGGGCTCTGTCCATCGCCGTGGTCGAGACCCGCTGGGGCGAGATCCACGCCGTGCTTCTGGTGGCCACGGACCGGGGCGACTACGTCCTCGACAATCTGACCGGCCGCATCTCGCGCTGGGATCAGGCCGATTACCGGTGGCGCGAACGCCAGGCCCCCGGCAAGACCTTCGAGTGGGTCCGCATGGCGGGCTGAGCCCGCTTTCCGCAAGATTTTTTGTTCCCGTCCTGATACAACGGCGGTCAGCACTGGGTCGAAACGGCACAGGGCGGCGTGGCGTTTCCTTGTCCCTCACCCTGAAGACGGCGTCGTCATCGCGGCGCCGCACTTGCTGTGTGTGGACAGATCGGACGCCTCGCGCGGCCCTGCGTCCCCTCTGCCGGAGCAAGAATGACCATCGACCGCGAAACGCCTTCCGCGCCGCCGCCCTTCGCCGGACCGCGCCGACCACGCCCGTCGCAGCGGCCCCGTCGCCGTATTCGGCGGATTCATGTGATCGGCCTGGCGCTTCTGGCCCTGGCGCTCGCGGTGGCTGCGGTTCTGGTGTTCCGGTCCCAAGGCGCGGCGCGCGGCGCGCCTGCCGTCGTCCGACCGACGGGACTGGCGCAACAGACCCCTGCCGGCATGCAACAGATGCTGGACACCACCCTGGCGCCGGACGAAATCCGCCCCATCACCCCGGACGAGGCGCGGGCCTTCAACGCCGCCCTTCCGTTCTCGACCCTGCCGATCCTCTCGGCCAAGCCCTTCATCATGCCGGCGGACAAGCTCGAGGACTATGCCCGCGCGCTCGATTGCCTGACCGCCGCCGTCTATTACGAGGCGGCCAGCGAGACAGCGGCGGGGCAGGCGGCGGTGGCCCAGGTGGTGGTCAACCGCATGCGTCACCCGGCCTATCCCAAGACCATCTGCGGCGTGGTCTTCCAGGGCTCGGAGCGCACGACCGGCTGCCAGTTCAGCTTCACCTGCGACGGCGCCATGACCCGTCCCCCTTCGCCCGAGGGCTGGGCGCGCGCCCGTCTGACGGCCGGCGGCGCCCTGAACGGCTTCGTCGCCTCCGGCGTCGGCATGGCGACCCACTATCACACCGACTGGGTCGCCCCCTATTGGGCCGAGCGTCTGGTCAAGATGCGCCAGATCGGCACCCACATCTTCTATCGCTGGGGCGGGGGCTGGGGCCTGCCGCCCGCCTTCACCGGTCGTCATGCGGGCGTGGAGCCGACGATCGAGAAGATGGCTCTGGTCGCGACGCCGATCGCGCCGCTGGACTTGGAAGACCCGTCCTTGACGTTGCCGCCGCCCGTTCTGGTCACGATGGCGCCCCCGCCGCTGGCCCCGCCGCCTTCGGCGCCGGTCCAGGCCCCGGTCACGTCCCGACCCGCGCAGGCCCCGGTCTCCAGCGCGGCGTCCCCGCCGCCGGCGGCCACCGCGCGTCCGGTCGTCGAAAATCCCCTGACGACGTCGTCGGGCGAGCCACAGCCCCGCCGCCGCTCCCGGATCGCCGCCCCGTCTTAACGCGGCGAAGGTCTGGGCAGCGTTTTGGTCATGGTGGCGGCCAGGTCACGGGCCTGGCCCCGCAGGTCGGGAACCGCCGTCATTTCCCAGAAGGCGCCGCGGGTCATCGGCCCTATGGCGTAAAGGCCCGCCGCCGGTTCGCCGGCGGCGTTTGTCAGCTGCCCCGCCTCATCGACCTCCAGACCCAGGCCCAGGGGATCGGGCCGGCCATATCCTTTGGCCAACAGGTCGCGGATGACCGGCTCGGCGCTATGCTGGATAACCCCCAGGGGGCCGGTGCAGTTGATCACCAGATCGAACCGGTCGCGGATCGGCCGCCGACGATGGCGCGGACGCCAGGACGCCTCGACGGTTTCGCCTTCAAGGCTCGCGCCGGTTAGCTTGCCCGCCAGCACCGTCAGTTCGCCCGAAGCCAACAGGGACGCGATCTCTCGCGCCGTTCCCGGCGACATCCGGTGACGATGCACGTCCCACAGAGGGCGAAGATGACGCAGGAAGCGCCGCTTCTGCTCAGGCGTCCAGCCGCGCCATAAGAGTCGCGCGGTCTGTCTCAGTCGGTCGAACACGGCGCGCCAGTCGTGGGTCAGGGTCGCGTTCCGCACCTGGCCCAGAACCTCGGCAGGGCCGCCCGAGAATTCGCCGGTGAAGGGCTGCGGCGGGACCGTGGCGTGGCCGCGCGGCAGCAGGCCGTGGCGCGACAGGGCGGTGAAACGCCGCCCCGTGCGTCGCAGGGTCAACACCGCGTCCACCATGGTCAGGCCGGACCCGATCACCAGTATGCTCCGCGCCGCCCCTATGCGCTCGACGTCGATCCGCCAGGGATTGTCGACATAGGCAGACGAGGCCAGAACGGCGGCGTCTATCCCCGACGGCGAGGCCGGCTCCAGATTGCCGAGGGCCAGGACCACGGCGTCGGCCGACACGGCCTGGTCGCCGACGACGAGGCGCCAGCCTCCGTCGGCGGCGTCGATTGACGACGCCTCGCCCGAGACCAGGGTCAGCCGCTCCGCCGCCCCGTCGCGCGCCTCGTCCAGGAGATGGCGCAGATAGGCGCCGTACATGCCGCGGGTGATGAACCCGTCCTGGGCGCGCCACGCCGGCTGTTCCGCCAGCCAGTCGGCCAGATGCCCCGGTTGGTCGGGAAAGGCGCTCATATTGTCCAGGCGGACGTTCAGCAGGTGTCCGGGATTGCCGGTGTCATAGGCGACGCCCGGCCCAAAGACGGCGCGCCGTTCGATCAGGCTCACCCGAACCGCCGGACCGTGTCGCAGCAACTGGATCGCAGTGAGCAGGCCGCTGAAGCCCGCGCCGACGATGGCGACATGCGGTCCCTGGTCGTGCGGCATCGGCGCTCCCGGTTCGAGCCTCCCTGCGGAGGCGCCCCACCCTTAACAGGGCGGGCGACGAATGGGTTCGATCATGGCCATAAATTCCTATCCAACAAGTAGGAATGTCTATCAGACGCCGCGTGGAAAATTATCGACGGGCGGGGCGCCGAAGTCCTCGGTTCGTCGGGCCTGCTTGCCGATCATGCGCCGTCGCGCCGCCCGCAGGTCGCGGATCGCCAGCGGGGCCAGGGTCCAGGGTTCGACGCAATAGCGGCGGAACAGCCGACGCGGATCCTGCACCAGCCGATAGGCCCATTCGACCCCTGCGCGCCCCATCCAGCGGGGCGCCGGCGTCTGGGTTCCCGCCTCATAGTCGAAGGCGGCCCCGACCGAGAAGATCACGCAGTCGGGCAGGGCGTCGTACACCGCCAGGGTCCACAGCTCCTGGCGCGGCATGCCCATGCCGACGAACAGGATGTGCGGCTTGAACGCCTGGATTTCCGCGACGATCTCGGCGTTGTCGGCCGAACCGGGCGAGGCGTCGAAGAAGCCGTGGCGGGTGCGGATTTCGGCCCGAGGATAGCGGGCGCCCAGGCGTTTCGCCGCCTCTTCGCCCACGCCCGGCTCCCCGCCGACCGACATGACGCGCCAGGCCTTGCGGTTGGCGACGCTCCAGAAATGGTCGCGCCAGTCCAGATAGGTGCAGCGGTGAAAGCCCCGGCTGTGCAGGCCCAGGGCCCGCGAGAACCAGATCATCGGCGTCGAATCCACCTCGATCATCTCGGCCTTGTCGTAGAAGGCCCCCAGCTCCGGCTGTTTCTGGATCAGATACAGGCTGTGCAGATTATGGTTGGCGACCAGGCTCTTGCGGCCCTCGGCCACGGCGTCCTGGACGTGGTGCAGCACTTCCTCGGGCTTAACCAGATCGACCAGCTGGCCGAACATATGCACTCGCTCGCGCCGCCGCCGCCGCTTGCGATAGGCCGCGCGGGGGTTGGTGCGACGCTCTTTCGTCGGGGATATCAGGGACGCGTCCGCCATGCCCCATCCATAGGGGGCAGGCCTCAAAGCGGGGTAAGCGAACAGGCTTAACGCGCGGAAAACAGGTCCGGTCTCGCCCGCTCGGCCCAGACCCGCACGGCGCTGGCCGCCGCCACGCCCACCCCGTCCGCCATCAGGTCGAAAAGATTGGCCGACCGTCCGCTGATCCCCTGAACCACCTCGACGCCCGCGCCCAGGGCCAGGGCCAGCAGGGCTGTGCGCCAGATCCCCAGGCCGGGCGCGATCAGGGTCAGGCAGACGGTGATGATGAAGAAGCCGATGGCGTGCGCCGGCTTGTCGGTCAGGCCGATACCCTCCTCGGCCCCCTGAAAGGGACCGAGCATGGCGACGAACAGGATCAACAGCGCCACAAGGGCGCCGCCGCGAAGGACGGTCAGAATCACGGGCGCACCGATCAAGGGGAGGAGAAGGCGCGGAAAACAGACGGCACCCTAGTCGCAGACCCGCCGAATGGCCACCCGCCGGGGGTTACGGCCGCGCTTGCGAAATAAAACAGACCTCCGACGAAAAATCCCTGTTGACCCCGCCCGGACCCTCCCTT
>JBKBXN010000135.1:0-7241 GCA_046314055.1 Brevundimonas sp. | reverse complement strand
GGGTGAACCGCCGGTTTGCCGAGGTTCTGGCGCCGGTTATTCAGCCCGACGACATCATCTGGATCCACGACTATCACATGATCCCGATGGCGCGGGACCTGCGCCGCCTTGGGATCAGGAACCGGATCGGCTTCTTCCTGCACACGCCCTGGCCGGCGCGTCAGCTGCTGGTCACCCTGCCCCACCATCGGCGACTGGTGGAATCGATGTTCGATTTCGACCTGATCGGCTTCCACACACAGGAATGGAGCGATCTGTTCACCGACTATGTGGTCAGCGAAGCCCAGGGCGAGCTGTTCGGCCATGGCGGGCTGGAGTGTTTCGGGCGGCGGGTTCAGACCGGCGTCTTCCCCATCGGCATCGACGTCGAGGGCTTCCTGGCGGCGCGGAACTCGACCCTGGGGGCGCGGACCTATGATCGGATGGCGGCCTCGGCCGCCTTCCGGTCGATGATCGTGGGCGTGGACCGGCTGGATTATTCCAAGGGGTTGGAGGAACGGCTGCTGGGCTATGAGCAGTTCCTGCACGATAACGCCTCGATGCGGGGCGAGGTCTTCCTGCTGCAGGTGACGCCGATCTCGCGCGACGATGTGGATTCCTATCAGGATCTGCGGGCGCGGCTGGATTCGCTGGCCGGCCGGGTCAACGGCGCCTTCGGCGACATGGACTGGCAGCCGATCCGCTATCTGAACCGCACCTATCGCCGTGATCAGCTGGCCGGCATCTATCGCGCGGCCCGCGTCGGGCTGGTGACGCCGCTGCGTGACGGGATGAACCTGGTGGCCAAGGAATATGTGGCCTCGCAGAACCCCGAGGATCCCGGCGTGCTGATCCTGTCGCGCTTCGCTGGCGCCGCCGAACAGATGGGCGAAGCCTTGCTGGTCAATCCCTACAGCCGCGAGGAGCTGTCGGACGCCATCCAGAAGGCCCTGACCATGCCCCTGTCCGAGCGAATCCGGAAGTGGGAGGCCCTGATGCAGGTGGTGCGCGACACCGACGTCGGCATCTGGCGCGACGCCTTCGTCAAGGGACTGCTGGCGGTTGAGGGCGAACCGGAAAACGCCCAATGGGCGGGCGCGGCCTGACCTATCGGATGTCGAAGGCCAGCAGCAGGGTGCGCTGGGCCGGGTTGGCGTTGTCGTCGGACAGCAGATAGAGCCGCGTCGCCTGGCCCCGCCGCTCGGCCGCGACACCCTCGAAATTGTCTGTGGTGCCGGGCAGCTTCAGTTCGATTAGGACGGGGCCCTTCGCGCCGTCGGGCGCCAGTCGGCGAATACGTCCGCGCATGTCGAACGGCGGCGAGTAGCGGCGCTCGACCATGAACCAACCGTCGCCCGAGGGATCGCGATCCAGGCCGGTGGAGCGATATTCGCTGTCCTTGGGCGCTTCGGCCGGCGGCGAGACCACGACGCGGCACTGTTCGGGCGTGCAGTCCCAGACGCCGCCCCCTTCGCCCAGGGTGCGCCAGCCTTCGCCTTGGCGCGGCAGGGCGGCGGCCAGACCCTCCATGCCTTCATTCTCGGGGAAGGCTGCGTCGGGCGACGACACAGGCCTCGGCGCATGGGGGGCCGACAGCGGGCCATAGTTCCAGATGCGGTGGCGGCGCTCGAAACTGATCAACAGGTCGCCCGAGGGCGTCAGGGCTAGACCCTCGGCGTCGCCGTCGATCTTGTCGGCGATCGGGCGGCCGTCCTCCAGCGTCAGGCGGCGCGACGCCAGGCGATCGACGCCGACAAGTCGGCCTCGAGGGTCGAGCCGCAGCACGCCGCGAACCAGATCTCCGGCGTCGGACACGGCCACGAAGCCGCCGTCGCCGGTCAGCTTTAGATCTGAAAGCCCGTGCAGGGGCGAACCCAGGCTCGCCACGATCTCCACTCCACCGGCGAAACGGACGTCGGGCGCCAGTACGGCCCCCGGCAGGCCCAGGCCGACAGTCTTCAGTTCGGCCGGCGCGAAGGTCCAGCCATCGGCGTGGGAAAGATCAGGCTGGGGCGGGCCGAGGGTGGCGGCGCAGGCCGTCAGCGCCAGTGCGGCCCAGGCGACGGCGAGGCGGTGCAAACGACTCATGCGGCCAGCTTCTTGCGCACCCGGCGGCTCGGGACGCCGGCGCTTTCAGCTTCGAACAGTTCCGCCAGCTTCTCGGTCATGGCGCCGGCAAGCTGTTCCACATCGACGATGGTCAGGGCCTTGCGGTACCAGCGGGTCACGTCGTGGCCGATGCCGATGGCCAGCAGCTCGACCGGCGACCGGTCCTCGATCTCCGCGATGACCTGGCGCAGGTGTTTGTCCAGATAGAGGGCGGCGTTGGCCGACTGGGTCGAATCATCGACCGGCGACCCGTCCGAGATCACCATCAGGATGCGGCGCTGCTCGGTCCGGGCCAGCAGGCGATTGTGCGCCCACTGCAGGGCCTCGCCGTCGATATTCTCCTTCAGCAGGCCTTCGCGCATCATCAGGCCCAGGTTCTTCTTGGCCCGGCGCCAAGGCGCGTCGGCGGCCTTGTAGATGATGTGGCGCAGGTCGTTCAGGCGGCCGGGGTTGGCGGGCTTGCCGGCGGTGATCCAGGCCTCGCGGCTCTGTCCGCCCTTCCAGGCGCGGGTGGTGAAGCCCAGGATCTCGACCTTGACGCCGCAGCGTTCCAGGGTCCGCGCCAGGATGTCGGCGCAGACCGCCGCCACCATGATCGGTCGCCCGCGCATCGAGCCGGAGTTGTCCAGCAGCAGGGTCACGACCGTGTCGCGGAACGGGCTTTCGCTCTCGGCCTTGAACGACAGGGGAGCGGTGGGGTCGGTGACGATCCGGGTCAGGCGCGCCGTGTCCAGCATCCCCTCTTCCAGATCGAACATCCAGGAGCGGTTCTGCTGGGCCAGCAGGCGGCGTTGCAGCTTGTTGGCCAGGCGAGAGACCACGCTGGACAGGATGGTCAGCTGCTGGTCCAGCAGATTGCGCAGCCGTTCCAGCTCCATCGGGTCGCACAGGTCGGCGGCGTCCACCACTTCGTCATAGGCGGTGGTGAAGACGCGGTAGAAGTCGACCGCCCGGCCGTCGTCGGCGGTCTGCTGGCGATTGGGCTGCTGGCCTTCGTTCAGCTCCGGCCCGTCCTCGGAGGCGTCGCCCTGGGGGTCGCCGGGCGCGCCTTCGGGGCGGCTGTCGCGTTCTTCCTCTGACGACTGGTCGTCGGCGTCGCCCTCCATCGACTGAGAGCCTTCGCCGCCCTGTGCGTCCTCGTCCTCATCCGGCTCGTCGCTGGCCTCGGGATCCTGAGGGTCGGGTTCGTCCTCGCCAGGGTCCTCGGACGCGTCTTCGCCCCGTCCGTCGCCGGGGTCCAGGTCCAGGGCGCGCAGCACGTCGCGCATCTTCTCGGCAAAGCCCGCCTGGTCGCCGGCGCTCGCCGACAGGGCGTCCAGCTTTTCTCCCGCCTTGGCTTCGATGCCGGCGCGCACCAGATCCAGCATGGACTTGGCGCCGTCGGGAGAGGGGCGGCCGGTCAGGCGTTCGCGGACCAGCAGGGCCACGGCCTCGGACACCGGCACCCGGTCCGCCTCGGCGATGCGCAGGGCGCCGGTCTTCTCGAGCCGCGTCAACAGGGCGGCGCCCAGATTATCGCGCACACCGGCCAGATATTCGGAGCCCACGGCCTCGACCCGCGCCTGTTCGACCGCGTCGAACACCTCGGCCGCCTTGCTGTCGAGCGGGCGCATACGGGCGTTGATGGCGGCGTCGTGATTGGCCAGACGCAGGGCCATTCGGTCGGCCTGGCCTCGCAAGGAGGCGCTCTCGGGCCCTGACGGGTCGCGCGGCGGATGCGGCAGGGTCAGGATGCCGCCGACCAGCTTGGGACCATCCGACCCGAACACCACCTCCAGCTCGGGCTGCTCGGCCAGGGCGCGGGCGGCATGGCCCAGCGCGCGCTTGAAGGTTTCTGCGGGAGTGTCCGGGGCGGCCATGGCCCCCAGTTAATCCCTTCGCGCCTGCGATAAAAGCGCGATCAGGCCTCTTTTCGGATCGGCACGAGGCGACCGTAGGTCAGACAGCGCCAGACCCACTCCAGCGGCCCCATGCTGAACCGCGACAGCCAAAGCGGCGACCAGATCAGTTGCAGCGCCCAAACGGCCGCCACCAGCCCCCACATGCCGACATAATCGACCTGACCGAACAGGCGCGGTCCCCACGGCATGTAGAAGACGGTGGTCATGATCAGGGTCTGGGACAGGTAGTTGGTGAAGGCCATCTGACCCACGGGCCTCAGGGGCGCCAGCCAGGAAAGGCCTTTTCTGGCGACCAGCACGATCAAGCTGACATAGGCCAGGGTGACGAAGATCGGGAAGGAGGCGACGACCTCCGCCAGCCCTCCTGTCGGGTGGGCGCCCTTCGGCGCCATGATCTCGGTCCATTCCAGCAGGCCCAGAAGGCCCAGGACGGCGCCGCCCATGGCGAGCACGGCCAGATACAGCCAGGTCGGCGCCCGTCCGCTGAGGAAGCCCGCCTTGAACAGACCCAGGCCCGTCATCATCAGGGCCACGGTCGAGAAGACGAACATCGTCAGGCTTGCGCCCTGAAGAAACGCCCACGACATCAGATTCTGGCCCATGGCGCCCGCCCAACCGCTGCGATAGGCGGCGATGGCGGCCTGCACGGCTTCGAGCGTGTCCTGCGGCTGACCTTGATTCATCGCCTCGACGACCTCGGGCGGCCCGGCGACCATCAACCAGGCCAGCCCCGCCTGCATGGCCCCCAGGAACAAGGTCACCCCAAGACCGACCCCGATCAGCACGCCCGCGGGCATCGACCGCATCAGCATCACGAACAAACCTGACCAGGCGTAGAGCAGCAGGACGTCGCCGTACCAGAAGGCCAGCCCGTGGATCAGGGCGATGACCGCCAGCCAGAACAGTCGGCGACGCAGCAGCCGGCCCCGGGCCTCGTCATCGCGGTCGCCTCCGACGAGGAAGATCGAGGCGCCGAACAGCATGGAGAACAGAGTGATGAATTTCTGATGGAAGAAGACGTCCACGGCCCAGCGCGCCACGGCGTTGGCCCCGGTCACAGGAAACGGGCTCAGGTCCGCATTGCTGTAGACCATGAAGGGCAGGCCAAACGACACGACATTGACCGCGAGAATGCCCAGAACGGCCAGGCCTCGCATGATGTCCAGCGTGACGATCCGCGCTTCCGACTTGACGGGCGCCAGGGCCTCGCTCTGGTTCGGCGTTGTTTCGCTCGCTTGTGTTTCCATTGACATGGGATCCCCCAATCCCTGCGGTCAGGCCGCCGCGTCGCTCAGGTTTTCGGCATCAGGCCCAGTCTGTCCTTCACGGCCGGTTTGGCCTCGAAGGCGATGAAGGCGGCGCAAAGTCCCGCCCACAAGGCATAGCTGACGCCCACGACCATGGCGATCGGCAGGCCGCCGACGCCGAAGATCAGCAAGGTGGTCTCCGTCGCGCCCAGGGCCTGCATCACGTCTCCGGCCTCGAACCAGCCGAACATCGTCATCCCCAGGACCCAGAACACCTGAACCGCTGCAGCAGCCAGGCCGCCGAACAGCATGAACCGCCACACCACGCCCAGGCGCGAACCCGGGCGGCCGCTGCGCCGGCGTTCCTCCATGATGCGCCACAGAGCCACGGGAACCACGACCAGGCCGATCATCAGCACCAGCAGCCGCCAATCCAGATCGCGACCCACGCCGACCACCTTGGGCGGCCAGAAGGGCAGAGTCAGCAGCAGCGGCGGCCAGGCCGCGCCAGCCAACGACGCCAGGATCGGATACAGGGGCGCGGGGCGGGCATGGATCGTCGCCTGCCCCGGCAGATCAGCATAGGTCTCGAACCGGCTCATCGCGTCGGCGCCGGCGTATCGCCGGAGTAGTCATAGAAGCCGCGCCCGCTCTTGCGGCCCAGCCAGCCGGCCTCGACATATTTCACCAGCAGGGGGCAGGGGCGGTATTTGCTGTCGGCGAGCCCGTCGTACAGCACGTTCATGATGGCCAGGACCACGTCCAGGCCCATGAAGTCCGCCAGTTCCAGCGGCCCCATCGGATGATTGGCGCCCAGACGCAGCGCCTTGTCGATGGAGGCGACATTGCCGACCCCTTCGTACAGGGCGAAGATCGCCTCGTTCATCATCGGCACCAGGATACGGTTGACGATGAAGGCCGGGAAGTCCTCGGCGTCGGTGGTGGTCTTGCCCAGGCTCTCGGCGAAGGCGACGGCGGCCGAATGAGTCTCGGCCGAGGTGGCTATGCCGCGCACGATCTCGACCAGTTTCATCACCGGCGCCGGCTTCATGAAGTGCAGGCCGATGAACCGGTCGGGCCGGTCCGAGGCCGAGGCCAGGCGGGTGATCGAAATCGATGAGGTGTTGGAGGCCAGCAGGGTCTGCGGTCCCAGATGGGGCGCCACCTGAGCATAGACCGCCTTCTTGACCGCCTCGTCCTCCAGCGCCGCTTCGATGACCAGGTCGGCGCCGGTCACGGCGTCGGCGATGACCTCGGTGACGCTGATCCGGGCCAGGGCGGCGTCGGCGTCGGCCTGATCGACCAGGCCGCGCCCGACATGGCGCGACAGGCTGGCGGCGATCTCGCCCTGGGCCAGCGGCAGCCGGGCGGCGGTCACGTCATAGAGTCGGACCGAATAGCCGCCCAGGGCCACGGCATGGGCGATGCCTGCGCCCATCTGTCCGGCGCCCAGGACGGCGACTGTGGTGATCGTGCTCATGAACCGTGGTCAATAATGGTCGGGGCCGGCACCTTTAGGAAGCTGGCGGCGCGGCGCAAGGGTGGAATCGCCCCTGCCCATGAGAATCCCTCGCGCCGTGTCCGCCCGGACGTCAGCCCAGAAGGGCGATGAGGGCCGGCGCAGCCGTGCGGTTGAACAGGACGCTGGCGAACTGAAGCAGCAGGATCACCACGATGGGCGAGATGTCGATTCCGCCCAGGTTCGGGATGATGCGGCGGAACGGCTCCAGCAGCGGCGCGGTGACCCGGTCCAGGAAGGTGCCGACCGAATAGACGAAACGGTTGCGGTAGTTGATCACGTCGAACGCGACCAGCCAGCTCAGGATCGCCTGGGCGATGATGAACCAGATCATCAGACTGATGACGGCGTTGACCAGCCAGACGATGGCGAAACCCATGGACGCTTCTCCTGCTTGAGCGAGCGGCGCTTTTAGCCTGTCCCGACCCCTTCCGACAACGCCCCTCGCGCGCCTGCTTCGATTGCGCGCATAACCCCGTTGACACC
>JBKBXN010000134.1:252-7418 GCA_046314055.1 Brevundimonas sp. | reverse complement strand
CACATCGACGATCCGGTCGTAATAGCTGGAGGGCTTCATCCGGTCGTCGTCGTCGAACTCGGTGAAGGCCATGGCCACGCTGGACTGGTTGGGAATGGTGAACATCCGCATCCATCGGCCCAGCAGGCGCAGGGTGTTGACGGCGTTGAAGCTCTGCGACCCGCCCGAGACCTGCATCACCGCCAGGGTGCGGCCCTGGGTCGGCCGCATCCCGCCCAGGCTGAGCGGCAGATGGTCGATCTGCAGCTTCATGATTCCCGAGACCTGACCGTGCCGTTCCGGGCTGCACCAGACCATGCCCTCGCTCCAAAGGGCGTGTTCGCGCAGTTCATGAACCGCCGGATGGTCGTCGGCGACATGCTGGTCCGTCAGCGGCAGATCACGCGGGTCGAAGATGCGGGTTTCGCACCCCATCCACTGCAACAGCCGCGCCGCCTCCTCAACGCACAGGCGCGAATAGGACCGGTCCCGGAGCGACCCGTAGAGCAGCAGGATCCGCGGCGGCGGGTCGTTCGGCCCCAGCCCCGCCGCCGGATTGCGCGCCAGATAGGCCGGGTCCAGGGCGGGCAGATGGTCGGGGTCCGGCAGAGGCCGCAGACGGTCGAAACTCATGGAATGGCCTTGGTCATATAGGCGGCGGAGGCCGGACAGAGCGCTGCGAACTCCCGCGTTCGGAGAATGGCGTCGGGAGCGGTTTCCCGCAGGCCCCGCACAAAACCTCGCCGGACGAAGAAGGTCTCGGCCGTGGTCGTCAGCAAATGCAGGGTCTCCGCGCCCAGATCCCCGGCCACGGCTTCGACGGCGGTCAGGATGCGCGCGCCTGCTCCACGCGCCCGCACATCGGGAAGAACGACCAGCGACCGCAGCAGCAGATGTCTCCCCTCGCCTTCCAGCCCGACATAGCCGACCAGATCGCCGTATTCCGTCGCGCTGAAATAGCGCCCGGCGCCCGGCGCGGGCAGACCGGCCTCCGTCAGGGCCGCGTTCAGGCCGCGATCCGTCGCCTCCACCAGTTGCAGAGCGACCATCAGGCGGCGTCCGTCGGCGGGGCCGTGTCGGCGAACCAGCGTCGGCCCATCCACAGGGCGACCGACACCAGCAGGATCAGCACGGGCACCTCGACCAGGGGGCCGATCACGGCGGCGAAGGCGACCGGCGAGGTCAGGCCGAAGGCCGCGATGGCCACGGCGATGGCCAGTTCGAAATTGTTCGAGGCGGCGGTGAAGGCCAGGGCCGTGGTGCGCGGATAATCCGCCTCGATCAGCTTGCCCATCAGGAAGCTGACCACGAACATTACCAGGAAATAGAGGGTCAGCGGCACGGCGATGCGCAGTGCGTCCAGCGGCAGGGCCACCACCTCGCCGCCCTTCAGGCTGAACATGGCGACGATGGTGAACAGCAGGGCGACCAGGGTCATCGGCCCGATGCGCGGCAGGAATCGGGTCTCGTACCAGTGCTCGCCCTTGCGGCCGATCAGCACCCGGCGGGTCAGGAAACCGGCCAGGAACGGCACGCCCAGATAGATCAGCACCGCCCCCGCTATGGTCCAGAAACGGATCGCGACCACGCTGCCCTCCAGCCCGAACAGCGGCGGCAGGACCGACAGGAAGAACCAGGCGTACAGGGTGAAGAACAGGACCTGAAAGATGGAGTTGAAGGCGACCAGCCCGGCCACATACTGATTGTCGCCGCGCGCCAGCTGGTTCCAGACCAGGACCATGGCGATGCAGCGGGCCAGGCCGATCAGGATGACGCCGGTCATATATTCCGGTTGGTCCCGCAGAAAGATCACCGCCAGGGCGAACATCAGCACCGGCCCCAGGACCCAGTTCTGGAACAGGGACAGCAGCAGCACCCGCTTGTCCGCAAACACCTGCGGCAGGGCCTCGTACCGCACCTTGGCCAGGGGCGGATACATCATCAGGATCAGGCCAATGGCGATGGGGATATTGGTCGTGCCGACCGACAGCCCGTCCAGCCAGGCCGGCAGGCCGGGAACCAGGGCGCCCAGCCCTACCCCCAGACCCATGGCGACGAAGATCCACAGGGTCAGCCAGCGGTCGAGGAAGGACAGCCGCCGTGGCGCGGCCGCAGAGGTTGGGGCGACGGGCGTATCGACCATCAGCGAACCCGCCGTCCCTCGGCGTCGATCACCACTTCGCCGTCTTCCTTGATGAAGGGTTTGAGCCCCTCCTCGGGCAGCAGGTCCAGCACCGCCTCGGACGGCCGGCACAGGCGCACGCCGCGCGGCGTCACCACGATGGGACGGTTCAGCAGCACCGGATGGGCCTCGATGGCGTCCAGCAACTGGTCGTCGCTGACGGCCGGATCGCCCAGCCCCAGTTCGGCGAAGGGCGTGCCCTTTTCGCGCAGGAGATCACGCAGCGGCGCGCCCGTCCGCGCGGCCAGGTCCTGGATCAGGGCGCGGTTGGGCGGCGTCTTCAGATATTCGATCACATGCGGCTCGATCCCGACATGCCGGATCAGCGCCAGGGTGTTGCGCGACGTCCCGCAGGCGGGGTTGTGATAGATGATGACGTCCATGGGGTCCTCAATCGCGGCAGGGGGCGAGTTCGGCGAGCGAAGGCTCGCAAAGATCGGCGCGCCCCTGGCAGCAGTCCTCCAGCAGGAAGACGGTCAGGTCGCGCAATCGGCTCAGATCGGCGCGATAGATGATGGACCGGCTGCGCCGCTCGGCGCTGACCAGCCCGGCCCGCGACAGCACGCCCAGATGGGCCGACATGGTGTTGGCCGGGATCGCCAGCCGATTGGCGATCTCGCCGGCCGCGAGCCCCTCCGGCTCATGCCGCACCAGTAGCCGAAACGTCTCCAGACGCGTGGTCTGGGCGAGTGCAGCCAAGGCGAGGATGGCGGGTTCCAGTTCCATAATTCCAATATAATAGAATTATAGGAGACGACAAGCCGGATCTGAAGCCTCTCGCGCGCTGCGGAGCGCGTCCAGGCCGTTCGCCCGGCCCGTACGGCCTCTGCATCAGTTCCGGCCCAGAACCAAGCGGCGGAACTGGATGCGCCAGGACGCTGTCAGGACCGAGCCGATAAGGCCGCTTCATCCCGAGCCCAATCTTCCGGCGCGCCGCCGAGCGCCTGATAGAGTGTGATCCGGTTCAGCAAGTCTTCCAGCAAGACGGCGGATTGCGCCTGACGCGCGGAATACAGCGAGCGTTGAGCGGTCAGAGTGGAGAGGTAGTCGTCGATACCGGCGCGGTAGCGCACTTCGCTGAGACGAAGGGTTTCCGCCGCAGCGTCAGCCTGCGCGACCACCGCAGTCCTCTGCGCGCTGATCGTGCCTTCGCGCGCCAGACCGTCGGCGACCTCTCGGAAGGCCGTCTGGATCGCCAGTTGGTAGGCGGCCACAGCGGCGTCCTGTTGCGCTCGGGAATAGGCGACGTTGGCGCCCGCGCCGGGCGTGAAGATCGGCGCCGAGAGACTGGGCGAGACGGACCACGTATCCTGTCCATCGGAAAACAGGTCCGAGAGGGACGGGCTGATGACCCCGGCCAAGGCGGTCAGACTGAGACTGGGAAACAGCGCGGCTCGCGCTGCGCCGATGTCGGCGTTCGCGGCGCGAAGCTGGTGCTCAGCCTGGATCACATCAGGACGATCCAGCAGCACGGTCGACGACAGGCCCGCGACCGGCACGCCGATGACGGGGTCAAGCGCGACCAGCGTAGGCGGAAGCAGACTGTCCTCGACCGGCCCTCCGACCAGGAGAACCAGGGCGTTGCGGTCCTGAGCCACCTGGCGCGTATAGTCTGCGACATCCGCCCTCGCCTGCTGGACGACCTGCTCCGCAGAAGCCACATCCAGACGACTGACCAGCCCGCGGCCGTTCAGGGTCTGGGTAAGCTCCAGGGATCGTTGCGCGCTCGCCTCCGTGTCCTGGGCCAGTTGCAACAGATCCTGGTCGGCGGCGAGGGTCAGCCAGGCGCTGGCGGTCTCGGCCACCAGGGCGACGTGGGCGGACCGGGCGCCGGCTTCCGTCGCCAGATAGGTTTCGAAGGCCGAGGCCGTCTCGTTCTTGAGGCGCCCGAACAGGTCGATCTCGAAACTGGAGATGTTCAAACTGGCCTGATGGCTCTCGCCGTCTTGACTCGACGAACCGGCGCCGCCGCTGAAGGTCGAGTCCAGACCCGCGCTGAGCGTCGGGAGTTGCGCCGCCCTTTGCCCTCGATAAAGGGCGCGAGCGCTTTCGACCTGAGCCAGAGATTGGCGGAAGCTGCGATTCTCGGACACAGCCCGCTCGACCAGGGTCTGCAAACGAGCGTCGGACAACAGGCTTCGCCACGAGGCGCGCAAGGCGACGTCAGAGGTCGGCGCATAGGCCGGGCCCGTCGGAAAGGCGGAAGCGATGGAGGGATCGGGCCGATTGTAGACGGGCGCGAGATTACAAGACGCGAGCGCCGACGCCGAGACCGCGATTAGCAGCAATCTTTTCATGATCAGGCTCTTTCGGCCGTAGCGTCGTGGACGGGTCGCGGAGACTTCGAGAACCGTTCGACGCCCTTGGTGATAAGGACGAAGAACAAGGGCACGAAGAAGATCGCCAGAACGGTCGCGGTCAGCATGCCGCCGATGACGGCGGTGCCCAGGGCGACCCGGCTGGCTGCGCCGGCGCCGGTGGCGATCGCCAAGGGCACGCACCCCGCCATGAAGGCGATGGAGGTCATCAGGATCGGACGAAAACGGATCTTCGCCGCATCCACAGCCGAGGTCAGGGCGTCCCTGCCCTCTCGATAATAGGCCTCGGCGAACTCCACGATCAGGATGGCGTTCTTGGCTGTCAGCCCGATGGTCGTCAGCAGACCGACCTGGAAATAGATGTTGTTGTCCAGCCCGCGCAGGGTCACCGCCAACACGGCGCCGACAATGCCCAGAGGCACAGCCAACAAGACCGCAAAGGGGACGGTCCAGCTCTCATAGAGGGCGGCGAGGCAGAGGAAGACGGCCAGGATCGAGATGGCGTAGAGGATGGGGGCCTGGCCGCTGGACAGTTGTTCCTCATAGGACAGGCCGCTCCAGGCGAAACTCGTGCCCGGCTCCAGTTCGGCCTGCAACTCAGCCATGCGCGCCATGGCCTCACCCGAGCTGGCGCCCGCAGCCGCCTGGCCCTGAAGCTCGACCGAGCTCTGTCCGTTGAAGCGGGAAAGGCTCGACGGGCCGGTGTCCCAACGGCTGGTGGCGAAGGAAGAGAAGGGGGTCATTTGTCCGTCAGGGCCGCGGACGCCCCAGTTATCGAGGTCGGTCGGCAGAGCGCGATACGGCGCGTCCGCCTGGACATAGACGCGCTTGACCCTTCCACGATCGACGAAGTCGTTCACATAGGACCCGCCCCACGCCGTGCTCAGTGTATTGGTCACGTCGGTCTCGTTCAGACCGAGGGCCGCGATCTTGGCCTCGTCGAGATCGACCTTGAGTTGCGGATTGTCCGGCAGGCTGGACGGCCGCACCGCCGCCAAAGCGGGATCCTTCCCGGCGGCGGCCAGGAGAGCCTGTTCGCGCGCCTTGAACTCTTCGCGTGAAAGACCGCCAGTGTTCAGCAGATGGAAGGTGAAGCCGTTGCTCATGCCCAGGCCGGAGATCGCCGGCGGCGTCAGGGCGAAGATCTGGGCGTCGCGCACCGCCGAGAGCGCGGCTGTCGCGCGTCCGGTGATGCTGTCAGCCGAAGCCTCGTCGCCCTTGCGCTCATCAAAGTCCTTGAGACTGGCGAATCCCATGCCGGCGTTCTGACCCGAGCCGCCAGAGCTGTAGCCGTTGATGGCGAAAATGGCCTCGGTGTACTCGGCTTCCTTTTCGAGGAAATAGTCTTCGATCTCCTGACCGACCACGGCGGTGCGGTTGGTCGTGGCGCCCGCAGGCAAGGTCCACTGAATGATGGCCCTGCCCTGGTCCTCGACCGGCAGGAAGCTCGTCGGCAGGCGCACGAACAGAACCGCCATGACGACAGCGATCCCTCCAAAGACGCCGACGAACAGGAATTTGCGGGCGACCATCTTCTTCGTGCCGCCGATGTAACCGTGCGTGACGCCATCGAACCAGCGATTGAACTTTCCGCCGATGCCTTTGCGTTGCAGCGGATCGGAATGGTTCGGTCTCAGGAGCATGACGCAGAGGGCGGGCGACAGAACCAGGGCGACAAACACCGACAGAAGCATGGCGGTGATCACGGTCACCGAGAACTGCTGATAGATGACGCCGGTGGAACCGCCGAAGAAGGCCATCGGCAGCAGGACGGCCGAAATGACCAGACCGATGGCGATCAGGGCGCCGCTGATCTGATCCATGGACTTGATCGTGGCGTCCTTGGGAGACAGCCCCTCCTCTGCCATCAACCGCTCGACATTCTCGACCACCACGATGGCGTCATCGACCAGCAGACCGATCGACAGCACCATGCCGAACAGCGTCAGGGTGTTGATGGAATAGCCGAAGGCGTACAGCACGCCGAAAGTGCCAAGCAGCACCACCGGCACGGCGATGGCCGGGATCAGGGTGGCGCGCCAGCTCTGCAGGAAGATGAACATGACGATGACCACGAGCACCACGGCTTCGAGCAGCGTCTTCACCACCTCCTCAATCGACAGCTTGATGAAGGCGGTCGAGTCGCTCGGGTAGCCGATCGCATAGCCGTCGGGCAGGTCGGTCGACAGGCGCGCCACCTCCGCCTTGACCAGTTCGGCCGTATCGAGCGCATCTGCGCCTGGGGCGAGCTGGACGGCGATGCCGGCGCTGGGGTGGCGATTATAACGGGCGTCGGTGCCGTAGGATTCGCTGCCCATTTCTACGCGAGCCACTTCGGACAGCCGCACGATCGTGCCGTTCGTCTGGCTTTTTATGATTATGTTGTTGAACTGATCGGTCGTCTGCAGCCTGGATTTGGCCGTCACCGTCGCGGTGAGCTGCTGGGTCGTGGACGAGGGCGCGGCGCCGATCTGGCCGGCCGACACCTCCGTATTCTGGGCTTCGATCGCGGCCGTGATGTCCGACGGCATCAAGCCCACCCGACGCAGTTTGAACGGGTCCAGCCAGATCCGCATCGCATATTGCGAACCGAAAACATCAACTTCACCAATGCCTTCAATCCGCGAGATGTCCTGCTCCAGATGAGTCATCAGATAGTCGGAAAGTTCAATATTGCTGCTGCGACC
>JBKBXN010000134.1:0-242 GCA_046314055.1 Brevundimonas sp. | reverse complement strand
GAACCGAACACCGAGCTGGAACCGACGCCGCTGACGCGGGCCAGCGGATCCTGGAAATTGGCGACGAGATAGTCGGCGATGTCGGAGGCGCTTGTCTGGTCCTTGGCGTCATAGATCGAGACGATCAGCAGGAAGTCGGAGTTCCGCTTGGTAACCTGGACCCCCTGCTGCTGAACTTGCGACGGCAGGCGGCTGAGCGCCTGCTGGACCTTGTTCTGGACCTGAACCTGGGCGGTGTCGGG
>JBKBXN010000133.1:0-7442 GCA_046314055.1 Brevundimonas sp. | reverse complement strand
AGGCCACCGCGACGGGCCGTCCGCGACGGCGGGCCCGGCCCCCCCCGCTGCGCCGGATGCGGAGCGGCGCCTGGAGGCAGCCCAGTTTGGGGCTGTCTGCGAAGCGCGCTGCGGCTTCGCGAAGCTGGCCTGGATCGGGAGCGTCTTCGGCGTCATAGATGGTGACGAATTCGCCGGTGGCCGATGACAGGGCGTGGTTCAGCGCGCGGGGCTTGGTCTGGGGCGATCCCGGAGGGACGACGAGGATCCGCAGCCAATCCGGGCGCGGCGCAGCCTGGGCCGCCTCAAGGGTCGCATGGTCGTGGGCTTCAAGCACCAGAAAGCCTTCGAGCTGACGCCGGGGGTAGTCGATCCGCGACAGATTGCGGATGAGTTGGGGCACAACGGCCGCCTCGTCGTGAAGCGCGGCTAGAATGGTGTAGCGCGGCCAGCGAGCGGGGGAGCGCGGCAACGACAGAGGGCGAAGGCTGGCGACCGCAAGCGCCGCGCGCCACAATGCCCCGATCACGAAGCCGACCTGAAGCGCCACGACCAGCGCCATCAGGGTAGGACGTGGCCAGGCGAAAAACGCCCCCATAAGGCCTGCCCCAAGGCTGCCTGCGAAAACGCTCTGCAATAGAGTCGGCGTTCGCCGCGCCGCGCCGGACAGCCGTCGTCTGCTTCTTGCCATGCCGTTCATCCTGCGCTGCATCAACATACAACCCAGAATACACGCTTGGCGCAACTGCGTTATGCAAGGCCTGTTGGCGTCGGTGACAGATTGTCGCTATTCAACGGCAGCTTGATCCGGAGTCGCCGTTGCCCGTCGTTTCGCCATCCTCGCGTTCCAATCGCAAACCCAAGGGCGAAGGCCATTCGCGGCGTGGAGAAATCCTCGCCGCCGCCGAGCGTATCTTCGTCGAGCACGGCTACGAGGGCGCGACGATCCGCAAGATCGCCGATGAGGTCGGTCTGTCGTCGACGGCGCTCTATATGCATTTTCCCGACAAGGGGGCGATCCTTCAGGAGATTTGTCGCGAAGCCTTCGGCAGACTGATCGCGACGGGCGCGGCCCTGTCCGCGCTGGACGGGCCGCCCGAGGTTCGCTTGAGGCGGATGATCGAGGCCTATGCCCAGTTTGGGTTCGACCATCCGAACGCTTACCGGCTGATCTATCTGACGCGGCCCAGCGAGGCGCGCGAGGGGGCCCAGAGCCTGTCGCAGGAGTTGGGGGCGGGCGTGTTCTCGGCCTTCGAGCAACTGGTCGTGGAGGCCGTAGCGGCGGGGCGGATGAAGGGCGATCCTCGCACCATCGCCCAGTCGATCTGGGCTGCAACCCACGGCGTGGTCTCCCTGGTGATAACCAAACCCTATTTCCCATGGGTCGATCGCGACACCCTGGTGAAAACCACCTTGGACGCCGTCTTCGCCGGCCTGCTGAAATCGTGAGGCCTGTCTGGGGGCTGGCGGTCGGGGCTACGGCTCTGGCCATGGCTGGGGGTGTTGAGGCGAGGCCGTTGCGGGTCATGGCGCTGGATCAGTGCGCCGACCAATATGTCCTGGCCCTGGCGCCCGACGCCGAACTGGCCCTGTCGCCGCGCGCGGACGACCCCGACGCCTGGATGCGACGCGAGGCGGCCGGGCACACGCGCCTGCGTCCGACCCTGGAGGCGGCGGTCGGCTTCAAGCCGGACGTGGTGATGCGCTACTGGGGCGGGGAGCCTCGGCTGCTGGCGGCGCTGGAGCGGCGGGGGACCAGGGTCGTCACCATTGCGGATGCGACCGATCTGGACGGGGTGCGCGCCAATATTCGCGCGGCTGCGGAAGGGGTGGGACAGGTCGAGCGCGGGGCGCGGCTGGCACGGGCGATGCAGGCCAAGCTGGAGCGGGCCGCGCCGCCGGTCGGAAGTCCGAGGCCGGGGGCGGTCTATCTGACCTCTGGCGGCTATACGTCCGGGCCGGGCACTTTGATGGATGCGATGATGCGAGCGGCGGGATTTCGCAATCTGACCACGGCGCCGGGCTTTGGCGCGATCAGCGTCGAGCGGATCGCGTTGCAGCCGCCGGCCCGGTTCGTGCTGGGCTTCTTCGATCAGTTACGCGCCGACTGGCGTGGGCCGGGTCGTCACCCGGTGGTGAAACGGGCTGCGCAGGGACGGACGGCGACGAGCCTGCCGGCGGCGGTGCTGACCTGTCCAGCCTGGTTCGCGGCCGACGGGGTTGAGATGATGGCGAAGGGACGGCCATGAGCCGGACGGTGCGGTTGTGCCTGATCCTAGGGCTGCTCAGCGCGGCGGCCGTGGCGGCGGCCATCCTGTTTGGAGAGACGGGGTTTGACGGCGCCCAGTACGCCCAGGCTTTCGGCGATCCGGCGTCGGGACCGTGGGAGGTGTTTTGGCAGGTGCGGGCGCCACGCGCGGTCTGCGCCCTGATCGTCGGGGCCTGCCTGGGGCTGGCGGGCGCGGCGATGCAAGGCTTGCTCCGCAATCCGCTGGCCGATCCAGGGGTGCTGGGGGTGTCGGCGACGGCGGCTCTGGGGGCGGCCCTGGCCATCGTCCTGGGCGGCGCAGGCGTGGCGGGGCTGGTCGAGATTTCGGCCTTGGTCGGAGCCGTCGTGGCGGGCGGCCTGTTGATCGTCGCCGCCGGACTGATGCGGGCCCCGGAGGCCTTGATCCTGTTCGGCGTCGCCCTGTCCAGTTTCGCGGGGGCGGCTACAGCCTTGATCTTCAACCTGTCGCCGTCGCCCATCGCCCAGGCGGAGGTGATGTCGTGGCTGCTGGGATCGGTGCAGAACCGGAGCTGGGTCGATGTGGCCTGGGTCGCGCCCGCCCTGGCGGTTGCGGCGCTCTTCGCCGGCCTGTCGGCGGGCGGGTTGCGCATGTTGACCCTGGGCGACGAGACAGCGGCGGCTTCGGGCCTGTCTATGGGGCGACTGAGGGTCTTCGCCCTGATCGCGGCGGCGCTGGCGACCGGCGCCGCAGTGGCGGTCGCGGGGGTGATCGGTTTCGTGGGTCTGGCGGCGCCCCATTTGGTGCGGGCGACGGTGCGGGGGGACGCGGGACGAATATTGGCGCCTTCCGCCCTGGCCGGCGGGCTGATGCTGGTGGTCGCCGATCTGGCGGCGCGGCTGACGCCGACGGATCAGGAGCTGAAGCTGGGGGTGTTCACGGCCTTGATCGGCGCGCCCCTGTTCGCCCTGATCGCCTGGCGGGCGGCGCGGGAGTGGCGGTTGTGATCGCGCCACTGACGATGTGGGACGCCGATGCGACCCTGGGCGGCCGCAAGGTTTTGGACGGTGCGGACGTGCAGGTCGAATATGGCCAGCTGGTCGCGCTCGTCGGTCCCAATGGTGCGGGAAAATCTAGCCTGATCAAGGCGTTCGCGGGCTTGCTTGAACTGGATGGCGGCGTTGCTCGGCTGAACGGCGACGATGTCAGGGCGCTGTCTCCGCGAGAGCGGGCCCGACGCGTCGCCTATCTTCCGCAGGAACGCCGCATCGCCTGGAACTTGCCGGCGGTCGAGGTTGCGGCCCTGGGTGCGCCCTTCCTGTCGGGAGCCGGGGCCCTGGCGCGGGCCCATGCGGCCCTCGCCGAGGTCGGCATCGCCCATCTGGCGGATCGCGGCGTGGCCGAGATGTCTGGGGGCGAGCGGGCGCGGGTGCTACTGGCGCGCGCGCTTGCGACAGACGCGCCCCTACTGCTGGCGGATGAACCCATCGCCGGTCTCGACCCTGATGCGCAAAGGCTGGTGCTGGAGCGGCTGCGCGCCCGCGCCGACGGCGGGGCGGGCGTGTTGGTCAGCCTGCACGATCTGACGCTGGCGGCCGCCGTCGCCGACCGGGTCGTGGTGCTGGATCAAGGACAGGTCGTGGCGCACGCCCCGCCCTTGGAGGCTCTTGAGCCGGACGTGCTCCGACGGGTCTTCGGCCTGGACGGCCAGTGGATCGAGGGGCCGGACGGGCCGCTGCTGGCGGCCCGCCGGGTTCAATAGGCGGCGTAGGGACGGGGACCGGCGGCCGCTCCGCGCGCGATGTCGGCTGAGGTCGTCAGCGGCGCTGAGCCGCCGTTCAGCCGGGCCTTGTAGACCGCCATATTCTCCATCACCCGCATCATATAGTTGCGCGTCTCGGTGAAGGGCGCGCACTCGATGAAGTCGATCGCGGCGTTGGCGTCGCCACGCGGGTCGCCGCAGCGGGCGATCCACTGGTTCGGACGGGCAGGGCCGGCGTTGTAGCCGACCGTCGCCAGCAGCATGGAGCCGTTGTTGGCCGCCATCAGCTCGCCCAGGTGATAGCTGCCCAGCGTCATGTTGTAGTCCGGATCCCACAGTTGTTCCGCCGAGAAGCTCATGCCCAGACGGCGGGCGACGCCGGAGCCGGTGGCGGGCAGGAACTGCATCATGCCGCGCGCATCGGCGCCGGAGCGGGCGCGGGGATCGAAGCTGGACTCCTGGCGAGTGATGGCCTGGGTGAATTCCAGCGGGGCGGCGCCGGCGACCTGGGGCGGGACGCGAACTGGATACATACGCTCAGGCAGGACGAAACCCCGCTGACTGGCGGCGCGGCCGACCATCATGGCGGTGAAGCCTTCGCCATAGCCGCGCGACAGGTCCATCAGCAGGGCCAGGTCCTCGATGGTCGGCAGGTCGTTGTCGAGCTGATAGGCGAAGACCCGCAGCAGGCTGGTCTCGCCGGTCTCGCCCAGAATTCGCGTGGCGCGGACCAGTTCGTTGGATTCGAACCGGGTGATATCGGCCTGGGTCGGCGCCGGTTCACCGGGCAGGGTCAGGGTGGTCATCCCGGCTTTCTCGGCCGCCAGCTGGCCGTAGAAGGTCTGCCAGTGTTGGGCGCCGTTGCGGTAATAGCTGAGGGCCGCGTCGCGCTCGCCCCGCGCCTCGGCGGCCCGACCCAGCCAGTAGTAGGCCCGGCCCTGGGTGATCGGGGTCGAGGAGGCGGTGCGCAGGGCCTCGAAATGGCGGGCGGCGACCTCGGGCTGGTTCAGCTTGGTGAGCGCGACCCAGCCGGCGAAGAATTCGGCGTCCACCATCCGGTCGCCGGAGGTGAAGCCGTGGCCGTTCATGGCGTCATAGGCGGCGCGCCAATTCCCCTGCTGCAGGGCGTCGAGATAATAGTTGCGGCGCTCTGTCCACAGGGTGTTGTCGCCGGCCGTATGACCGGGCGCCGGCGGCAGGTTGGCCAGGAGGGGGAAGGCCTCGGACTGGCGATCCTGTGAGCGCAGGATGCGCACCCGTTCCAGAATCACCGTCGGATCGGCCGCCTGGGCGGGCGTCAGGCCGGCGACGACGGCGTCCGGGCTGTAGGCGGTGCGCAGGCTCATGACCGTATTGGCGATCGCCGCCCGTTCCGGCGAGACGAGACCGAGCATGGCGCGCGTCGCCGGACCGTGCGGACCGAGCAGCAGCATGTTCAGCCGCGCCTCATGGTCCGCCTGGGTCAGTTCGCCGCCCCAGCGGGCGAGGATGCGCGATTGCGGCGCCTCGTCGAAGGACCGGGTCCGCCACCAGTCGCGAATCAGGGCGCGGGCCTCGCGTTGACGTCCA
The DNA here is from genome assembly GCA_046314055.1 of Brevundimonas sp. GTDB lineage: Bacteria > Pseudomonadota > Alphaproteobacteria > Caulobacterales > Caulobacteraceae > Brevundimonas. The sequence goes on along the minus strand of JBKBXN010000133.1, from coordinate 1,904 downwards.
CGCTGTTCGAGCGCCGAGGCATTGGCGATGGCGCCTTGTACGGTCTCGGGGGCATGGTCGGAGAAGAGGGCCATGACGGCGTCCGGCCCGGCGCCGGCGCGGTCCAGAACTGTTTCGGCGGCGGAGCGACGTGATTCGGCGCGCGGCCAGCCCTTCAAGGCCGTCTGGGCCTGGGCGAGTTCGGCGTAGGAGAGTTGTTCGCCCGAGGTGTCGATCAGGGCCCATTCAATAAGTTTGCGCGCTGTCGGGTCGCGCAGTTGCGAAATCGCGGACTGGGCGCCGGCGATGTCGCGGGCCCGCGCCGCCGCCAGGCCCTGGCGGAACAGCGCCGTGTCCTGATCATTGAGGACGCGGCCCTGATAGGTGGGGCTGTAGCCGGGAACGGTTTGTGAGACGGCGGAATAGGGAACAGGTTGACCGGGCAGGGCGTCCTGCGGAGTCGGGGCGAGGACGGCGAGGGCCGCCGCCAGGCTGGTCGCGATCATGATCTTTCCTGTTCTCATTCATCTCGGTTGCGGCGAAGCCGCTGGCGACCTAACGTCCCGCGCTCTTAAGACAGAGGTTCTGGACATCCGTCCATCGCCCCTCCCCACGCAGGCTAGCTAGTCCCATGACCGCCCCCTTGTTCAAGGGCGTGATCACCGCCCTGATCACACCACTTCATGACGGAAACGTGGACGAAGCCGCATTCGCCACGCTCATCGAAAGACAGATCGCCGCAGGCGTCAGCGGGCTCGTGCCTGTCGGGACGACAGGCGAGGGCGCCAGTATGGATCTGGACGAGCACAAGCATGTGATCGACCTGTGCGTGCGGCTGGTGGCCGGGCGCGTGAGGGTCATCGCGGGGACCGGGTCGCCCTATACCAAGGAAGCTGTCGAACTGACCCGCCACGCCAAGGCGGTGGGGGCGGACGGGGCGCTGATCGTCACCCCCTATTATATCCGTCCTTCGCAGGCGGGCATGGCGGCGCATTTCGAGGCCGTAGCCGACGCCGTCGAACTGCCGATCCTGCTTTACAATGTGCCGGGGCGAACCGGGGCTGATCTGGCCAATGAGACGGTGGCGCGGCTGGCCGCCCATCCGAACATCGTCGGCATCAAGGACGCCACCGGCGACATGAGCCGGGCGAGCTGGATGCGCGCCAACATCGGCGGCCAGTTCGACCTGATCTCGGGCGATGATTCGAGCTATCTGGGGTATCACGCCCATGGCGGAGTCGGACTGATCTCGGTGGCGTCGAATGTCGCGCCCGAGGCCATGGTGGCCCTTCACAAGGCGCTTGCGGCGGGGGATTACGCCGCCGCCCGCGACTGGCAGGATCGGCTGATCGGCCTTTGCAAGGCGCTGTTCCTCGACAATTCGCCGGCGCCGACGAAATACGCCCTGGCCCGGTTGGGTCTTTGCCGCGAGGAGGCGCGCCTTCCGTTGTCGCCGACCTCGGACGAGGTCAAGCCGTTGATTGATCGCGCCATGGCGGATGCGGGCGTCGTCTGATGGCGCCGCAACCCCAGTCGAAGTCCAAGATCATCGCCGAGAACCGCCGCGCGCGGTTCGACTATTTCCTTGAGGACAATATCGAGGCCGGGATCCAGCTGCTGGGGACCGAGATCAAGGCGTTGAGGGACGGCCGAGCCAATATCGCCGAAAGCTATGCGGCGGTGGAGGGGCGCGAGATCGTCCTGATCAACGCCGATATCCCGCCTTACAAGCAGGCCAACCGCTTCAATCACGAGCCGCGCCGGCCGCGCAAACTTCTGTTGCACAGAAAGCAGATCGACCGGCTGATCGGGGCGGTGCAGCGGGACGGTCAGACAATCATTCCGCTGAAGCTCTATCTGAACGACGCGGGCAAGGCGAAGCTGGAGATCGCTCTGGCCAAGGGCAAGAAGCTGCACGACAAGCG
>JBKBXN010000132.1:0-7525 GCA_046314055.1 Brevundimonas sp. | reverse complement strand
GTCATGGGTGACGAAGACGATGGCGGGCCGGGGCTCGGCCGTGGCCCAGAGGGCGTGCAGATCCTCGATCAGACGACGACGGGTGACGCTGTCCAGGGCGGCGAAGGGTTCGTCCAGCAGCAGCAGGTCCGGGGCCGTGACCAGGGCGCGGGCCAGGGCGGCGCGCATGGCCATGCCGCCCGACAGCTGCGACGGCCGCGCGTCCAGCCGCTCGCCCAGGCCGACGGCGCTCAGGGCCTGGGCCGCGCGGTCACGGGCCTGGGCCTTGTCCATCCCCGCCAGCTCCAGCGGCAGGGCGACATTGGTCACGGCCCCGGCCCAGGGCATCAGGGTCGGGCTCTGGAAGACGAAGCCGGTGCGGCCGACGCCGGCGGCGCGCGTCACCTCGCCGGCGCTTGCGGGCTGGAGCCCGGCCAGCAGCCGCAGGGTGGTGGACTTGCCCGCGCCCGAGGCGCCGACCAGGGCCAGGATTTCTCCTTGCGCCACGCTCAGGTCGATGGGGCCGAGCGGGACGCGGCCGACAAGATCGACCGTCACGCCCCGTAGCGCGGCGATGGGATCAGCCACGGCCTGGCAGATAGTTGTCGGTGAAGGCCTCGCGCCAGTTCAGGCCGGGATCGAAGACGCCCGCCTGGCTGGTGACCTCGAAGAAGGCCTGCCAGCGGTCGGCGGTCATGGCCCCAAGGCCGTAGAGGGCCGCATCGCCGCCGTCGACGATGGCGTTGTCGCGCAGCTTCTGCCGGGCCTGATCCAGGATGGCCTGGGTCATTTCCGGATTGTCCTTGCGGATCAGGGCGTCGCCCGGCTTTGGGTCGCCCCGCAGATAGTCGCGCCAGCCCTCGGCCGAGGCGGCGATGAAGCTGCGCAGGGCCGTGGCGTTGTCCCGTGCGAAGGCGTTGGGGGCCAGGACCATGGTCGCGTAGGAGGGATAGCCTTCGTCGGCCAGCAGGAAGACCTTGGGCTCGAACCCGGCTTCCTGTTCGATGGTGTAAGGTTCGCTGGTCAGATAGCCCTGCTGCACCGCCCGCTCGTCGGCGAGGAAAGGCGCGAGGTTGAAGGTGTATTTGCGGACCTGATCGTCAGTGAAACCGTACTTGGCCTTCAGCCAGACCCAGAAGGCGTTGATCGAGGCGTCGGCCAGCAGGATAGGCCGGCCGGCCAGATCGGCGATGGTCTCCAACGCCGGATCGGGGTGGGCGATCAGGACCTGGGGGTCCTTCTGAAAGAAGGCGGCGACGGCCTTTACCGGGGCGCCGGCCGCGACAAGGTTCATCGGAATGAAGCTGTTGGAGCCCATGCCCAGTTCGACGGCGCCCGAGGCCAGCAGTTGCGGCACGTTGACGCCTGGTCCGCCCTGAATGATCTCAACGTTCAGCCCACGCTTCTCATAGGCGCCGGTGGCCAGGGCTTGATAGAAGCCGCCCTGCTCCGCCTGAGCGCGCCAGTCGGTGGCGAAGCGCAGCCGCACGCGGCCCTGTTCGTCCACCGGCGCCTCGGACCGCGTGCAGGCGCGAAGGCCGAGCGCCGCCCCTCCGACCACAGCCGCGCCGCCCGCGAGCAGGGCGCGGCGACGGGTCAGCAGGCGATTCCCACGCTGGATCATGGCCCTGCTTTACGAGGGGACGACGGCATTGGGAAGGCGGGGGGCGAGCGACGGCGCATTGATTAGGGGTAGAGGGCCCGAAGCAAACATTTCTGGTGTGGCGCAGGCCCGAATTGAGCGAGGGGACGAAGCGTTCAGGGGGAACCCGTGAACTTCGTCCCCTCGCCAAGTCCGGGTTGGACTTGGCCTGTCGGGTCAGGGCCTCGGCCTGGGCGTCGTCGGGGGCGAACCCGCGAGGACGGTCGGCTGTATCCTGTCGCGCTCCGGGTCTCAGGCGTCCCGCGGCATTGCGTCCACGTCGTCCGTCGATCCCGATCCGGTTCCCCTGTCTGGCGTCGATCCGAAGACCGTCGAAGACCGGGGCCGTGGATCCCGCCCGTCGCCCGTTACGATCCGAAGATCGCCCGATCACGCCGGGTCGTAGAGCCGGGCCGGTTCGCTTGACGCCGGGGTCTCCCCCGATTTCCGCGCCGCCGTGTCCCTTGGCCTGTTGACGTTCTCGCGAAACCCGGTATGAGGCAAGCGCCCGAACTCGCCCCGATGTGCATGATTGGCCCGGCGGCGGTGGACAAGCCTGTGAACATCGGTGGACGGATTGAATTCGCTTCGGCGGATCAGCGTTTTGTCTTGTCCACAGAAACGCGACGGCGCGATATCAGACGGCGACAGGCCGGGGATAGCTGAGAATGCACAGGGCGCCGGGGGCGGCGTCGACGATGCTGAACCGGCCGCGAAGCTGGTCCGCCAAGCCCACGACGATCCGTAGGCCCAGGCTGCGGCCCTTCGCAGGGTCGAAGCCCGGCGGCGGGCCGGCGCCGTCGTCGCGTACCTCCAGGCGGCGTTCGGACGCTTCCTCATACAGGCGGACGTCGATCCGACCGGGTCTGTCGGGGAAGGCGTGTTCCAAGGCGTTGTTGACGCATTCCAGCAGGATCAGGACGACCGGCGTCGCCTCTTCCGCCGACAGGGCGTGGCGGGCGTCCTCGACTACGATGGTGACGTCGGTACGGCCGGCGGCGTTTAGGGCGTCGCCGACCAATTGGCGCGCCAGGTCGTCAAAGGGTGCGGCCGCCCCGTCGGCGTCGAGCAGGCTGCGCTGGACGTTGGCGATCATGGCGGTGCGAGCCGAGGCTTCAGACAGGGCGCGACGGGCGGCGGCGTCCTTCGTCATTCCGGCCTCGAGCCGCAGCAGGCTGCTGACGACCTGGATATTGTTGGAGACGCGGTGCTGGACCTCTTTCAGCAACAGATCGCGGCTCTCGGCCAGGGCGGCGTTGCGCGCGACCTCGCGCCGCAGATTGTCGGTCGCGGAGTTCATGCCGATGATGAAGAAGATGTCCACGGCGACCACGAAGACGTAGAAGGCCAGGGCCATCCCCGTCGCTAGGCTCCAGTCGAAACCGGGCGCGCCGATCCAGAACCACCAGGCGCTGAGCCCTGACAGGACAGCGGTCAGCACCGCCGGCTTCAGACCCGCGAAATAGGCGGCGACGACGACAGCCGGGAAGAAGGTCAGATAGGGGAAGCCGGGCGGAAACCAGTCGGCCAGGGCCATGCGGACGCAGAAGGCCGTCAGCCAGGCGCAGATCGCCAAACCATAGCCATAGATCGGATTGCTGCGAAACCACGCCGGATTCAAAAGCCGCTTCCTCTTCTTCCCTGCGTATGGACTGCGCGGCGGTGATAGTTTCTGCGGTAAGGGAAATCCGCCGGTGCGACAATCGGGAAAAGGTTCAGCTTGTGAGCCGGTTGTTCAGCCAGGCGCGAACGGCCCCTCGCGCGCCACGGGCGGCGGGGCCGCCGAAATGCAGGAAGCCGTGGGGTGTCTCGGGCACACGGATGAGGTCCGCCTCAGCGACCTCGCCCCATCGGGCAGCCATCAAGAGGCTGTCTTCGAACAGGGGGTCGTATTCGCCGGCAATGAAAAGGGCGGGAGGCAGGCCGGTCAGGTCGGCGTAGAGGGGCGAGACGTCGGGCCGGCGAAGGCCCGCCTCGTCGCGGTCGGGCGCCAGCCGGGCCAGGTCGGCCTGCATGGTCGGGCCGTTGAACAACAGGATGTCCGGGCCGGCGGAGCGGACGCCTTCGGTCCCTGACAGGTCGAAGACGCCATAGGTGAAGACGCAGCCCGCCACCCGGTCGATCAGGCCCTGGTCGCGCAGGGCGATGGCGGTCAGGGCGGCGAGGTGGCCGCCGGCGGATTCGCCCGTCAGGAAGACGGTCGCGGCGCCCAGGCGGTCGATATTCGTGACCGTCCAGTGCGCGGCCGCCAGGCAGTCGGCGATGGCGGCCTCGATATAGATTTGGCGACGCTCGGACAGCAGGCGGTAGTCGACCGAGACGACGCAGAAGCCGTGGCGCGCCAGGTGGGCGTTGAGCCGGTCGTTCAGGCCTGCGCTGCCCAGAACCCAGCCGCCGCCGTGGATGTCCAGCACGACGGCGCGGGGCGGCCCCTCGGGGCGGAGGATGCGCAGGGGAACGGGGTGGTCGCCGTCGGTCTGGAGGATCTCTACCGTGACGCCGCGCTTGCGTAGGCGCGGCACAGTGACGGCGCCGGCGGCGGCGTCCAGCCAGAGCGACAGGCGTTGGCCGGCCTCGATGCGCCAGGCGTCGGTGCGCAGGCGCGGCGCGCGGGCCAGGACGGCGTTGATGCGCCGGACCGCCGCCTGCTGGGGCGGGGGGAAGTCGACGACGTGGGTGCGCAGGGTCATGCTGCTGGAGTGGGTGAGGGCGGGTTTGGTTTCAAGGCGCGGCAGTCGGCCAATTCGCCAAACGCCGAAATCGGCCGTAAGGTCGGCGCCATGAAACGTTTCACACCCTTTGGCGTCTTGCTGATCTTTGGCCTGATCGGTCTGCTGACCAAGAATTTCGGCCTTTGGTTCGCCTTCGGGATTGTCGCCTTCATCGTCGTCGGCGTCATGCAGAACCGGCGCGAGGCGCCGAAGCCTCCCAAACAGGACGGTGAAGCGAAAGACGGCGAAACGGGCGTTTAGGCCGCGACCCTCACCCCGCCAGGGCGGCCTTTTTCTCTTCCAGCTCCAACCATTCCAGTTCGGCGGCTTCCAGGTCGGCGCGGGCCTTGTCGGCCGCCTTCATGGCGGCGTCGAAGGCCTTTGGGTCTCGGGTGTAAAGGTTGGGGTCGGCCAGGGTGACGTCGTGTTTGGCGATGACGGCGGGAAGACTGTCGATCAGGGCCTCCAGTTCCTTCAGCCGGTGGGCGTCCTTGAACGAGAGTTTGGCGGTCTTCTTGACGGCGGCCTGGGCGACGGCGGGCGCAGGGTTGTCGGCGGCGCGCTGGGCGGCGGCCTTGTCCTGGGGACGGGGGTTGGAGCCGGGCTGGAGGAAACCGGGATTCTGGCGGATGAAGTCGGTCCAGCCGCCGGGGGTCTCGACGATGTCGCCGCGCCCGTTCAGGGCCAGGGTCGAGGTGGACAGGCGGTCGATGAAGTCGCGGTCGTGGGAGACCAGGATCAGGGTGCCGTCATAACCCTCGAGCAGCTCTTCCAGCTTGTCCAACGTGTCCATATCGAGGTCGTTGGTCGGTTCGTCGAGGATCAGCAGGTTGGCGGATTTCGCCAGCGCGCGGGCCAGAAGCAGGCGGTTGCGCTCGCCGCCCGACAGGGTCGAGATCGGCTGGCGCAGTTGGGCCTCGGAGAAAAGGAAGTCCTTGGCGTAGGCGGCGACGTGTTTGGACACGCCGCGCACCAGGATCGAGTCCCCGCCGCCCGGCGTCAGGGCGTCCCACAGGGTCATGTCCGATTTCAGCCCCTCGCGCGACTGATCCAGATAGACGGACTCCAGGTTGGAACCCATGCGGACCGTGCCCTCGTCCGGCGGCAGTTCGCCCAGCAGGGTCTTGACCAGGGTGGTCTTGCCCGCGCCGTTGGGGCCGACGATGCCCAAGCGGTCGCCGCGGATGATGCGGGTGGTCAGGTCCTTGAACAGGGTGCGGCCGTTGAAGCCCTTGGACACGCCCTTGATCTCGGCGACCAGCTTGCCCGAGGTCGAGCCGGAATCGACGCCGAGATAGAGCTCGCGCGGGGCGTCCTTCATCTTCTCCGCGCGTTCGGCGCGCAGGGCGTTCAGCGAGCGGGCGCGGCCTTCGTTGCGGCTGCGGCGGGCGGTAATGGAGGAGTAGAAGGTGGCGGTCTCGCGCTCGATGGTCTTGGTCAGGCGACGCAGGGATTCGGCCTCTTCCTCCATGACCTTGGTCGACCATTCGTCGAACTCGACGAAGCCCTTGTTCAGGGTGCGGACGCGGCGGTTCTCCAGCCAGTGGACGGTGTTGGTGACGCGGTTCAGGAAGGCGCGGTCGTGGCTGACGACGAGAAGGGCGAGCCGAGCCTGGAGCAGCTCGTTCTCCAGCAGTTCGATGGCCAGGATGTCGAGGTGGTTGGTCGGCTCGTCCAGCAGCAGCAGATCGGGCTCTTCGGCGAAGGCCTTGGCCAGGGCGGCGCGGCGGGTCTCGCCGCCGGACAGGGCCTGGGGCGATTTCTCCGGGTCGAGGCCGAAGGTCGCCAGCCAGGCTTCGGCGGTCCAGCTCTCGGCCTCGCCGGACGAGGCGTAGTCGAGCAGGGTCTCGCCGGTGATGACGGGTTCCTGCGGCACATAGGCGAAGCGGACGGCGGACTGGACCGAGCGGTCGCCGCTGTCGGGCTCGATCAGGCCCATGACCACCTTCATCAGGGTGGACTTGCCGGCGCCGTTGCGGCCGACGAGGGCGGCGCGGCTGCGCGGTTCGACCGCGAGATCGACGCCGTCGAAGAGGGGGCGCTGGCCGTCCTGAAGACGGACGTCCTTGAGAGCGACGAGGGGGGGTCTGGCTGCCATGTGACTTTCGATCCTCACCCGCGAAACGGGGGAGGGGGCCGCGCGCGGCGCGGTAGAGGGGGCGGAAACGGGTGTGATCTAAGGGTTGTGGCCCAAATATTCCACTGGAAAGGTCTGCGGGGCGTTCGCTCCCCCACCCTGTCCGGGGTCCCCCTCCCCGCAGGCGGGGGAGGATATGCGCCGATGTTGACAGTTACCGTCCGGTTGGTATGTGTCGGACATGGACACGATTACACGCCGCCGCACGCCCGAAGATACCCGCGCCGAGATCATTGAAAAGGCCCTTGAAGTGGCGGCCGAACTGGGAGCGCCGGGCTTTACGCTGGATGCGGTGGCGGCCCGCACACGCGTCAGCAAGGGCGCGCTGCTCCATCATTTCCCCAGCAAGCTCGCCCTTCTGGAGGGGATGGTCGATCATCTGGGGCGGATGCATGCGGGCATGATTCTGGCCGAGGCGGCGCGCGATCCCGAACCCTATGGCCGCAATGCCAGAGCCTATCTGAGAGCCACGGTCAACGAGCCGGTGACGCCGCAGGACGTCAGCATCGGCCGGGTGATCATGGCCGCCTTCGCCATCGATCCAACCCTGGTAAAACGTTGGAGCGGCTGGATAGACAAGGTGAAGGTGGACGATCCGGGCGATCCGGTCGGCGCCGACGACGCCTTGATGCTGAGACTGATCGCGGACGGGCTGTGGCTGTCGGACCTTTTCGGGATGCACGTGGTGTCTGCAGAGCAAAGGAAGGCGCTGTTGTCGCTGCTGACGCCCGGTCATCCGATCACCGCGAACGACGCATGAGCCCGGTGACGTGAGTCCGGTCACATGGGCGGCGCTGCTGGGCGCCATCGGGCTGGAGGTGGCGGGGACGACCCTGCTGCAGGCCTCGCAGCAGTTCACCAGGGCCTGGCCGACGGCGGGAATGGCGGTGTGCTACGGTCTGGCCTTCTATCTGTTGTCGGTTGCGCTGAAGCAGATGCCGGTGGGGATCGCCTATGCGATCTGGAGCGGTCTGGGGGTGGTGGCCATCTCGGTGATCGGGGCGGTAGCCTTCCGCCAGAGGCTGGATCTGCCGGCCGTGACGGGGCTGGCGATGA
>JBKBXN010000131.1:3228-7674 GCA_046314055.1 Brevundimonas sp. | reverse complement strand
GACCGGCAGGTCGCCGGCGTTGACGATGCCCATGTCCATGCCCGCCTGGATGGCGTGATACAGGAAGACGCTGTGGATGGCCCGGCGCACCGGCTCGTTGCCGCGGAAGCTGAACGAGACGTTCGACACGCCGCCGCTGATCCGGGCGTAGGGCAGGGTGGCCTTGATGACCTTCACCGCCTCGATGAAGTCGACGGCGTAGTTGTCGTGCTCCTCGATCCCCGTCGCCACGGCGAAGATATTGGGATCGAAGATGATGTCCTCGGGCGGGAAACCGACCTCGTTGACCAGGATATTATAGGCGCGGGTGCAGATCTCGATCTTGCGCGCGGCGGTGTCGGCCTGGCCCACTTCATCGAAGGCCATGACCACGACAGCGGCGCCATAGCGCAGGCATTTGATCGCATGGTCGCGGAAGGCCTGTTCGCCCTCCTTCATGCTGATCGAGTTGACGATCGGCTTGCCCTGGACGCACTTCAGCCCCGCCTCGATCACCTCCCATTTGGAGCTGTCGATCATCACCGGCACGCGGGCGATGTCGGGCTCGGCCGCGATCAGGTTCAGGAAGGTCCGCATGGCGACGACGCCGTCCAGCAGGCCCTCGTCCATGTTGATGTCGATGACCTGGGCGCCGGCCTCGACCTGTTGCCGGGCGACGTCCAGGGCGGCCGAATAGTCGCCCTCGACCACCAGCTTGCGGAATTTCGCCGAGCCGGTGACGTTGGTTCGTTCGCCGACGTTGATGAAGGTGGGGCGCATTACAGACTTCCGCTCATCCCCGCGAAAGCGGGGACCCAGTGCTTTTGGGAGGCACGGTGCATGGGATCGCGAGCGAAGACATCATGGTGATGGCTGTCGCCCAAAGGACTAGGTCCCCGCTTTCGCGGGGATGAGCGGGGAGGGAAGCGTGTCACGCCACCATCTCGAACGGTTCCAGCCCCGATAGCCGCAGGGCCACCGGCCGTTCCGGGATGGCGCGCGGCTTCAGCGGCGCGACCTCCTGGGCGACGTGCTTGATGTGATCCGGCGTCGTGCCGCAGCAGCCGCCGACGATATTGACCAGGCCCGACGCCGCCCATTCCTCGATGAAGTGGGCGGTCTCGTGCGGTTCCTCGTCGTACTGGCCCATGGCGTTGGGCAGGCCGGCGTTGGGATAGGCGGCGACCAGGGTGTCGGCGACGCGGCTCAGTTCGGCGATGAAGGGCCGCATCAGGTCGGCGCCGAGGGCGCAGTTGAAACCGACGGCGAAGGGTTTGGCGTGGCGCACGCTGTTCCAGAAGGCCTCGGCCGTCTGGCCCGACAAGGTGCGACCCGAACGGTCGGTGATGGTGCCCGAAATCCAGATGGGCAGGGCGTCCATGCCCTCGTCTTCCAGGTCTTTGATCGCCTTGATCGCGGCCTTGCAGTTCAGCGTGTCGGTGATGGTCTCGATCAGATAGAGGTCGACCCCGCCCTCGTTCAGCGCCTTCACCTGATGGCGATAGGCCTCATAGACTTGGTCGAAGGTCACGAGCCGGGCGCCGGGGTCGTTCACGTCGGACGACATCGACAGCATCTTGTTCAGCGGGCCGATGGAGCCGGCGGCGAAACGCGGCTTGTGCGGCTCTTTTTCCGTCCAGCGATCGGCGGCGGCGCGGGCCAGTTTGGCGCCTTCCAGATTGATGTCCCACACCGCCTGGGCGTCCAGGGCGTAGTCCTCCTGGGCGATGGTGGTGCCGGAGAAGGTGTTGGTCTCGGAGATGTCGGCGCCGGCGGCGTAATACTGGTCGTGCAGGTCCGAGATGATGTCCGGGCGGGTGATGCAGAGGATGTCGTTGTTCCCCTTCATCTGGTGCGCTTCGTCATAGCCGTTGGCGGCGACGAAGCGGTCGGCGCGGAAGTCGGCTTCGGACAGGCCGCGACGCTGGATCATCACGCCCCAGCTGCCGTCGAGAACGAGGATGCGCTCCTTGGCCGCCTGATGCAGGGCGGCGATGCGTTCGGCGCGGGTGAGGGGAGAGGTCATCAGACTGCGGCCTTGGTTTCACGCACGCCCAGTACGCGGCAGATCGCATAGACCAGATCGGCGCGGTTCAGGGTGTAGAAGTGGAAGTCGGAGAAGCCCTCTTCCTGCAGACGGGCGCAGGTTTCGGCGGCGACCGAGGCGGCGAGCAGTCTGCGCGTCTCGGGATCGTCGTCCAGTCCGTCGAAATGGGCTTTCAGCCAGTCGGGGATGCTGGTCCCGCAGGCGCCGCACATCCGGGTCAGGCCGGCGAAGTTGGACACGGGCATGACCCCGGGGATCAGCGGAATGGTCACGCCCGCCGCCCGAACCCGGTCGCGGAAGCGCAGGAAGGCGTCGATGTCGAAGAAGAACTGGCTGATCGCGCGGGTCGTGGTCGATGGAGGGGCTTTCAGGGTGTTTTTCGGGATAGGCGCCGACCGTGACGTCGAAGCCGCCGACGCGGCTGATGGCGGCCGTCAGTTCGGTGGCGTTGGCATAGCCGTCGGCGCGCGGCTGGTAGACGCCGCCGATGCCGCCGCCGCCGGGCGGATCGCCGCGCAGGGCCACGATGTGATCGACGCCGATGGTCTTGTAGCCGGCGATGACCTCATCGACTTCGTCGCGGCTGGCCTCGACGCAGGTCAGGTGGGCGGCGGGACGCAGCGAGGTCTCGGCGATGATGCGCTGGACGGTGCGGTGGGTGCGTTCGCGGGTCGAGCCCCCGGCGCCATAGGTGACCGAGACAAAGGCCGGGTTCAGCGGCTCGAGGCGACGGATCGCCGTCCACAGATTGGCCTCGGCCTCGTCGGTCTTGGGCGGGAAGAATTCGAAGGAGACGCGAACGGCGTCCTGGTTCGAGCCGGCGCGGGCGACCGGACCCAGCGGCGACAGCAGCAGGGCGCGGGCTTCGGCGAGATTGGTGGAGGACGCGGCCATTAAGCGGTCTTTCTGGCCGGGGCCAAGGATGCGGGGACGGGGCGTTCCGCCGTCCAGATCGTCACGGTCAGTCCCTCATTGTCGGGGGGCAGGGCGACGGGCGGGGACGGAGTCAGACCGCTGTCGGTCAGCCAGCCGTTGATCTCCTGATCCGCGAAGCCCAGGCGGCGATGCTGATGCGCCTCGCGCATATGTTCGAAGCCGTGGGGGGCGAAATCGACGATCAGCAGCCGGCCGCCGGGGCAGACCAGGCGCGCGGCCTCGGCGACGGCGGCGAAGGGGTCGGCCAGATAGTGCAGCACCTGGTGGACGATCACCAGATCGGCGCTAGCGGCGGGCAGGCGGGTGGCGAAGATGTCGCCGTGACGCAGTTCGACCTTGTTCAGCCCGGCCTTGGAGACATTGGCGCGGGCGATGTTGAGCATATTCTGGCTCAGATCCAGCCCGACCGACATCTTGGCCTTCTTGCCGAACAGGGTCAGCATCCGGCCCGAACCGGTGCCCAGATCGACGACGCGCTTGAACGGGCCGGGGCCGACGGCGGCTTCCAGGGCCGCTTCGACGGCGCTCTCGCTGACATAGAGCGAGCGGAGCCGATCCCACTGGGGGGCGATCTGTTCGAAATAGGATTCAGCCGCCTGTTGGCGATCCTTCTGCACTTCGCTCAATCGACGATGATCGGCTTCTCCCGCGTCGTCGGCGAGAATATCCAGAACGGTGTCGATCAGTCGGCGGGCCTGGGCGTCGTGCGACAGGCGGTAGTAGACGCGGGCGCCGTCGGGGAATCTCTCGATCAGACCCGAGTCCGTCATCAGCTTCAGATGGCGGGAGACGCGCGGCTGGCTCTGGTCGAGAATCCGCGACATCTCCATGACCGAAAGCTCTTCGCTGGCCAGCAGCGAGAGGATGCGCAGGCGGCTGGGTTCGCCGGCGGCGCGAAGGGCTTCGACAGTCTGGTCGGCGGTTAAACTCATCCGATCATATAAAGATATCCTTATATGATTTGGCAAGCAAAATCCACCTGCTACATGGGGCGACGGGAAAGCTCCTGCCCTGCGTTTAAGGACACGCAATCCCTTTGGAGTGGTTCTATGCGCAGTCTCCTGATCTCCACTTTCGCTCTCGTCGCCGCCGGTCCGGCCCTGGCGCAGAGCGATTTTCCGGAGCCGCCGATGGGCGGGCAGATGTCCGGTCCGCCGCCGATGGGCGGAATGCGTCCGCCGGAGCGCGAGACCCTGGCGGAGATGAAGACGCGGATGAGCGGGATGTTCGACCGCATCGACGCCAATCATGACGGCGTGATCAACGCCTCGGAATTGGCCGGTTCGCCGGGCGGTCGGATGCTGAGCCGCGCCGATGCCGATGGGAACGGGCTCATCACCAAGGCTGAGATGGAAGCCGGCGCCGACGCCATGTTCAAGACCATGGACAAGAACGGGGACGGCGTGGTCACGGCCGATGAACGCCCCCAGCGTCCGCAGCGTCCGAACTGATCACGCGACCGGCGTCTTCAGCGGCTGGCCCGC
>JBKBXN010000131.1:0-3218 GCA_046314055.1 Brevundimonas sp. | reverse complement strand
CGAGGGTCGGCACGTCGGTCCAGCGTGAAGGGTCGGTCGGCTCCTCGATGAAGACGTCCAGGGCGGCCTGGCCCAGGGCGCCGGATTTCAGCGCGGCGATCAGGGCGTCCTCGTCGATCACCTGGCCGCGCGAGACATTGACCAGCAGACCGTCGGGGCCCAGGGCCTCGAGCACCTCGCGCGAGATCAGGCCGCGATTGGTGTCGTCGGCCTTGCAGGCCACGACCAGGATGTCGCTCTGTTTCGCGAGAGCCAGCAGGCTGTCGGCGCGGGGCCATTCGGCGTCGTGGGGGCGGGGGCCCCACCAGGCGATGTCCATGCGGAAGGCCTCGGCGCGGTCGGCGACGGCCTTGCCGATGGCGCCCAGGCCGACGACGCCCAGTTTCTGGCCGCCGACGGAGGCGGTGATGGTGCGGGTCTCGGCTGTCCAGCCGCCGGACCGGACCTGGCGGTCGCCCGAGACGATCTGGCGGCGGGCGGCCAGGATCAGGCCCAGGGCGTGGTCGGCGACGTCTTGGTGATTGACGCCGGGGGCGTGGGTGACGGGCAGGCCGCGTTCACGGCACCAGTCGAGGTCGATCCCGTCATAGCCCGAGGTGAAACAGGCGATCAGGTCGAGGGCGGGGAGCTGTTCGATCAGCGCCTTGTCCAGCGGCGCCTCGCCAGCGACGACCAGGGCGCGGATGTCGTGGGCGGCCTCGATGGGCGGGCCTTCCCAGAAGCGATAGACATCATAGGCGCTCTCGAGGATCGGCGAGAGCGGGGCGAGATGCCGCTGCATGATGAGAACGGCGGGGCGTTGGGTCATGCTCGGACCTCGATCAGATGGAGGCCGTCAAGGAGGCCTTGTTCGATCCTCGACCATCGAGGCTCAAGCCATTCGATCAGAACACGTCGGGTCGCATTGCCGAGACGAAGCCAGACGATCTGCGGGCCGAGCCGACGGTCCGACGCCCAGATGGCGAAGTCCCGATCCTTTGTAATGATGACGCACGATCCAGCTTGCGCCACATCCCAGATCTCCTGGTCACGCGCATTGATGGTCAGAAGCGTGGAAACATGGTCGGCCGCGTGCCCTTTAGCTCTCAGCCAATCGGTCAGAGCGATAGGCAGTTGGGCGTCCACGATGAATTTCACGCGGCGATCACGCCGGTGTCGCCTATGCTTGCGGCCGCATAGGCAAGGCTGGCCCGGATGTCGTCAGCCTCCAGGTATGGGAAGTCCGCGAGGATTTCCTCCGGGCTCGCGCCGCCGGCCAGCATGTCCAGGACGTCCTGCACCCGGATTCGCATGCCGCGAATGCACGGACGGCCCCCGCACTGGCTGGGATCGATAGTGATGCGGGCCAGAAGATCGTCGCTCATGTCCCGCATCCTATCACAGATCAATCAGCGCCCGAACTTCTGGTGCTGGATGCGCTTGGGAATGATGCTGTCGGCGCCCAGGCGGCGCATCTTGTCCTGTTCGTAGGCTTCGAAGTTCCCTTCGAACCACTCCACGTGGCCGTCGCCTTCGAAGGCGAGGATGTGGGTGGCCAGACGGTCAAGGAACCAGCGATCGTGGGAGATGACCACCGCGCAGCCGGCGAACTCTTCCAGGGCCTCTTCGAGGTTCTGAAGCGTCTCGATGTCCAGGTCGTTGGTCGGTTCGTCGAGCAGGATCAGATTGCCGCCCGAGGCCAGGGTCTTGGCCAGGTGCACGCGGTTGCGCTCACCGCCGGACAGCTGGCCGACCTTCTTCTGCTGGTCGCCGCCCTTGAAGTTGAAGCTGCCGACATAGGCGCGGGTGTTGATCTCGCGCTTGCCGACCATCATCACGTCGGTGCCGCCCGAGATGGCCTGCCAGATGGTCTCGTCCGGCTTCAGGTCGTCGCGCGACTGGTCGACATAGGCCAGTTTGACGGTCTCGCCGACCTTGATGGTGCCGCCGTCGGGGGTTTCCTGACCGGTGATCAGCTTGAACATGGTCGACTTGCCGGCGCCGTTGGGGCCGATGACGCCGACGATGCCGTTGGGCGGAAGCTTGAAGGTCAGATTGTCGAACAGGGTCTTGTCGCCATAGGTCTTGGCCAGGCCTTCGACTTCCAGCACGACATTTCCCAGACGCGGGCCGGGCGGGATCTGGATGTGGGCGTGGGTCTGGGCGCCGCGCATCGATTCCTGCTCGTCCACCATCCGCTCGTAGGCGGCCAGACGGGCCTTGGACTTGGCCTGACGGGCCTTGGCGCCCGAACGGACCCATTCCAGTTCGCGGGTGAGGGCGCGCTGGCGGGCTTCGGATTCCGAGTTCTCCTGAACGACGCGCTTGGTCTTGGCTTCCAGCCACGAGGAATAGTTGCCCTCGTGCGGATGGCCCTTGCCGCGGTCCAGCTCCAGCGTCCACTTGGTGACAAGGTCCAGGAAGTAGCGGTCGTGGGTCACCAGGATGACGCAGCCGGGGAAGTTTTCCAGGTGGTGCTGCAGCCAGGCGACGGATTCGGCGTCCAGGTGGTTGGTCGGTTCGTCGAGCAGCAGCATGTCGGGCTTGGACAGCAGCAGGCGGGCCAGGGCCACGCGGCGCTTCTCACCGCCCGAGAGGTTGGCGACTTCCCAGTCATCGGGCGGGCAGCGCAGGGCGCCCATGGCCATTTCGATGCGGCTGTCGATGTCCCAGACGTCGCCGGCGTCGATCTTCTCCTGGAGGGCGGTCATCTCCTCCATCAGCTCGTCGGTGTAGTTCTCGCCCAGCTCGGCGGCGACGGCGTTGAAGCGGTTGACCCACTGCTTCTCTTCGCACCAGGCCTCGACGTTCTCGCGGACGTTCAGGCTGTCGTCGAGCTTGGGCTCCTGCTCCAGATAGCCGCGCTTGATGCCGTCGGCGGCGCGGGCCTCGCCGGTGAACTCGTTGTCCAGGCCGGCCATGATCTTCAGCAGGGTGGATTTACCCGAGCCGTTGACCCCGACGACGCCGATCTTGGCGTCGTTGTAGAAGCTGAGCCAGATGTTCTCGAAGATCTTGCGGCCGCCGGGGAAGGTCTTGGTCAGACCCTGCATCTGGAAAATATATTGCTGCGCCATGAGGTGCGGTTTCGCCCTTCGGGTTTCGTCGGATTGGGAGGTTCGGGCGGATGTAGCGATCCTGAGGCGAGAGAGCAAATGAGGCGAAGACATGGGTAAGCGCCTTCGCCGGTTCACGGCGAAGTTCGGGGAGGGCGTGGGACGCCGGGTCTGCACCCGGTG
>JBKBXN010000130.1:0-7678 GCA_046314055.1 Brevundimonas sp. | reverse complement strand
GGGCGAGAGGATTCGAACCTCCGACCCTCTGGTCCCAAACCAGATGCGCTACCAGGCTGCGCTACACCCCGGACCGAACGGAGCGCTCTATTGGCACTTCGCGACGCAATCCGCAATCAAGGCTTGAAATAAGGATGTAAAACCTTGTCGCCGGGCTGGGCCCCGATCTCCGCAGCACGGCCCGCGCGCAGTTCGAGCACGCCGTTGGCGGGTCCATTCGAGGGAATGGGAGCCTCGGAAAATGGGGTGGCGTGGGACGCGATCGAGACGATCCGCCCCTGCGGATCGATATAAAGGATGTCGAGCGAACTGGGGGTATTGCGCATCCAGAAGCTCTGTTCGCGCGGCGCCTCGCCGGGCCATTGGAACAACATGCCGCGGTCAGCCTCCAGCGGCGGGCGGAACATCAAGCCGCGCTGACGCTCGGGCTCCGCGTCCGCGATCTCGACCCAAAAGGTGTGTTCGCCTGACGCCGTGACCACGGCGAGCCTTTGAAGAGCCTCGCCATTCGGACCTTCCGGAGCTTTGGCGGCGCAACCGGCCAATGCCAAGGCTCCCAGGCCGACCATCAGAAAACGTCTCGTCACGTTGAACATGCGCCCGTCCTTTGGGCGAATCGATCAACCGCCCGGTCTGATTTCAGCGACCACCAGGCCCTTGGGGCCGCTGGCGAACCGCACCTGAACACCATCGCCCGGTACGAGATCGTCAAGGCCGCAGCGACGCAAGGTTTCGATATGGACGAAGATATCGCCAGGTTCACGGTCGCGCACGACGAATCCGTAGCCCTTGGTCCGGTTGAACCATTTGACGACGGCCGATTCCAGCGTTCCATCCGCGTCAGGACAGGGCGCTTGGGGCGTCGCGGCGAGTATTGGGCGGCGTGCAATCACGGTCGCTTCACCGGCTCCCAGTTCGTGAATCTCGACCGCCTGCCAACCCTTGGCGCGCTTCACGCAAGCACAGGTTATCGGCGCGCCTTCATCAGCCGTATCACGGCCGGTATCACGCAAACTGCTAATGTGCAGCAGAACGTCACGCAGCTCAGTCAGCGTCGGATCGTCCGGAACGATGAAGCCATAGCCCTTCGCCGGATCAAACCATTTCACGCGACCGACGACACGAACGGTCTCCGCCGTTTCCATCCCATCGAAATCAGACAAGTTTACACCCCCGTCCGCTCCTCTAACGGACAACAGATTACGTTTAACACTGTTCCGTGAATCTTTGGAAAGGCCAAAATCTGCAAAAGGGCTTAGAAAGTTGCAGCTCTCAGCAGAAACGTTGCAGTTGTGTCGCTCGAACGCCACCACCAGCGCTCACCGGCGGCGCACCATAAGAATGAATATCAGAGGCGGTGCAGGCGGCCTTTCGGCTCGGCCTGTCATCATCCCGCGTGGCAGTCCCTAGGGGAGTCGAACCCCTCTTTTCAGGTTGAAAACCTGACGTCCTAACCGATAGACGAAGGGACCGCTGCGCGGGAGAGCCGGCGATATAGCCGCGCCCTCGGACGGGTGCAAGCGTGGATTTCGAGTTTTTTGCGACCGGACAATCCGTTGTAGCGTGGTTCAAACCCTGCGGGGATCTGCGACGTCCTCGATCTCGAACTGCACGCCACGACGACCGTTCCAGTCGTCCGCCTTCAGACGACCCACGACGTTCAAACCGCCCTGCCCGCTCAACAGGGCTTGCCCGGTCGGCAGATCGGCGCAGCGCCAGGCGATGGCGCGCACGGATGCGCCGTCTGGTCCGACCAACCGGCAGCGAACATGGCCGCCGTTCATCTGCACCGGCTCGCGCGCCTGCACGCCGCTCAGGGCGAAGACCGGCTCCGGATTGGCTGGCCCGAAAGGCGCCAGTTGCTCGAACGACTCGAACAGGGCGCGCGTGGCCGCACCCGGGTCGATCAGGGCGTCAATATCCAGCGCGTCCATCGCCACGGACTCGACTCTTTCGTCGGCCAGCCTTGCATTCAGGAATTCGGTCAGCTCAGCCAGTCGCGCGCCGTCCATCGTCAGGCCGGCCGCCATGGCATGGCCTCCGCCAGCCAAAAGAATGCCCGCCTCCCACGCCGCCTGAATGGCGCGGCCCAGATTCATACCCGCCTGCGATCGCCCGGACCCCTTGCCCAGGCCGGTCACCGGATCGATACCGACGACGATTACCGGCTTGCGCCAACGTTCGCGCAGACGACCGGCCACGATGCCGACCACGCCAGGATGCCAATCCTCGCCCGCTACGACGACCAGCGCCGAATCGTCAGCGTGGGCGCCGGTCGCCTCAACGCGACGGACGGCCGCCTCTGTGACTGCGCGCTCGACCTCGCGACGCGACAGGTTCAGAGCGTCCAGTTCCAGTGCGAGTGCCTGCGCCTCTGTTGAGTCATCGGTCGACAGCAGGCGCGCGCCTAGATCGGAGCGACCGATCCGTCCGCCGGCGTTGATGCGCGGCCCCAGGATGAAGCCGGCGTGATTGCTCTTGGCGGGGCCTTCTTCTGCGCCGGCCGCAGCCAGCAGGGCGCGCAGTCCGGGATTTTTCCAGTCGCTCATGACCTTCAATCCCAGCCCCGTCAGGGCGCGGTTGAACCCGGTCAGAGCCGTCACGTCGCAGATGGCTCCAAGGGCCGCCAAATCCAGCCATTGACGAATGTCGGGTTCTGGCCGCGCGGCGAACAGGCCGCGGCGCCGCGCTTCACGATTCAGCGCCGCCAGCAGAACAAAGACCACGCCCGCAGCCGCCAGATTGCCCTGCCCTGAATTGCAGCCCGGCCGGTTCGGATTGACGACCGCCAGCGCCTTGGGCGGTTCGCTGCGCATCAGATGGTGGTCTATGACGACGACCTTCAGGTCGATGGCCGCCGCATGGGCCAGGGCCTCGTTGGCCGCAGCGCCGCAATCGACCGTGACCACAAGATCGGCGCCGGCCGCCTTCAAACTGTCGAAGGCCCTGGCGCTGGGGCCATAGCCCTCGGTCAGTCGGTCGGGGACATAGATGGGCAGATCCGCCCCCATGGTCCGGAACCAACGCACCAGCAGGGCGGCGCTGGCGGCGCCGTCCACATCATAGTCCGCGAAGACATGGAGCGAAGCCCCGGCCTGAAAGGCGTCGAGGATGGCGCCGGCGGCCACATCCATATCCATGAAGCTGGAAGGGTCCGGGAACAGGGCGCGCAGGGTGGGCGTCAGGAAATCAGCGCCCTGGTCGGCACGCACGCCACGCGAAGCCAAGGCCCGCGCCAGCGGTTCGTCCAGTCCCAGCCCTTGCATATGAGCGCGTATGGTCGCCGCCTCGGCCGGTCGCTGACGCCAGACGCGGCCGGACAGCGACTGTGTCACCCCCAGGAATACGCTGTCGATCTTGAAGCCGCCGTCGTCCGCCATCGTCGTATTATCCGGGGATTCTCGATCCCCGGCGACAATCTCATTCAACCGGACGCCGATCGACGGGAGGCGGGGCTTTGGCGCGGTCGCGCAAGCTCTGAGCGAAGGCGTCGATCTCGACTTGAGTGCGGGCGGAATCAGGCGAAACCGGAACAGCCTCCACCTGAGCGCGGGTCTCTGCAGCCAAGGTTTCCGCGTCCTTCAGCGTCCAATCGATCCCTGAGACCTCGCTTCCCAGGGCTCCCCCTTGGCTCTCCAGCGCCCTCACACTGGAAGCGACTTGGGCCGCTTCAGGCAGGTCGGCCGGGGCGGCCGGGAAATTCTCCCAGCTAGGGTAATGACGATTGGCGTCCACCAGCGCCTGGACGCGCGGCGCGATGGGCGATGTCGGATCGGTTTTCGGCGCGAACGACGGCGCACAGCCCCCCAGCAATGCCGTCAGCGTCGCCAGACCAAGCCCCGAAGCCTTCAGCTTCGTCCTTTTTCGAAAGTGCGCGTTCATGTCGGGGTCGGTCTTATGCCATCATCGCTCCGTGCGGAAGGGCGAGGCGTCGAACCGGTCCTCCGCATTCAGGAACGCGAAGGAAATCCATGGCCCAAGCTCCGAAGAAAAAAGTTCCCAAGGCGGAAGCCGCTGGAGAAGCTTCCTCCAAAGGCAAGCCCAACAAGGGCCCGCCTATCGTTGCCGCCAGCCAGCCCGCCCCGACGGCGCCGCTCGATCCTGTTGCGGTCAAAACCCCACGCAAATCCGGCCGTCCCACCTCTGCAAAGCCGCGCCCCCCCCGTCCAAAGACGCCGCCCCACACGCAGGCGGCCGCAACCGAATCGCCCTCGACGCGCACAGAAGATTCGGTTGCCGAAAGCGCCCCCGGGCCCGCCTCCTTCCTCGGAGTCGAACAAGCCCAGTTGCTCGAAACCCTGTCCATGAATCTGGCCAAGGCCGCCATGATGGCCCAGGGCGCACTCGCAGAAGCCGCTCTCGCTCAGGCGGACCGTCCGGCAGCTCTATCGCCCGATCCGTTCAACGTGGCCCCTGCCATGACCTCGGTCATGAGCAGTCTGGCCTCCCGCCCTGAGAAGCTGTTCCAGGCCCAGGCGGACCTGTTCAGCCGATACATGGGGCTTTGGACCGGCACGGTCCGTCAGGCGGCCGGCGAACCGTTGCCTGACGCCCCCTCCGACAAACGGTTTAAAGACCCCGCATGGTCGGACAATCCGATGTTCGACATGATGCGGCGGTCCTACCTGCTGACTTCGGACTGGATGAACGGGCTGATCGCGGGGGTCGAGGACGTCGATCCGGCGGTCAAACGCCGGGCCCAGTTCTTCACCCGCCTACTGACCGACGCCTTCTCGCCCTCGAACTTCCTGGCCTCCAATCCTGTGGCGTTGAAGGTTTTGGCGGAGACCAGCGGCGAATCACTGGTGAAGGGAATGCAGAACTTCGCCGCCGATCTGGAGCGCGGCCATGGGTCGCTGCGCATCAGTCAAGCCGACTATGGCAAGTTCGTCGTCGGCGAGAACATCGCCACCGCCCCGGGTCAGGTCGTTTGGCGCGACGAACTGTTCGAACTGATCCAGTACGCCCCGACGACCGAGACGCAGCATAAGATTCCGCTGCTGATCTTCCCGCCTTGGATCAACAAGTTTTACATCCTGGACCTTCAGCCGACCAACTCGCTGATCCGCTGGCTGTCCGCCCAGGGCTTCACGGTCTTCGTCTGTTCTTGGGTCAATCCGGACCTGGACAAGGCGGGCTTCGGTTTCGACGAATACCTAGAAAAGGGCGTCTATCGCGCCGTCGAAAAGACGCTGGAACAGTCAGACGCGGCCCAGTTGAACGCCGTCGGCTATTGCATCGGCGGCACCCTGCTCGGCGCCGGCCTCGCTCACATGGCGGCCAAGGGCGATACGCGCGTCGCGGCCGCCACCTTCTTCGCCGCCCAGCACGACTTCGCCGAAGCGGGCGATCTGCTGCTGTTCACCGACGAACACTGGATCGCCGAGATCGAACGCCAGATGGATGCGGCCGGCGGTGTCCTTCCCGGCGCCGCCATGGCCGAAACCTTCAACGCCCTGCGGTCCAATGACCTGATCTGGTCCTTTTTCATCAGCAACTATCTGCTGGGCAAGGACCCGCCGGCTTTCGACCTGCTGTTCTGGAATGCGGACCAGACCCGGATGCCCAAGACCCTGCACCTAGCCTATCTGCGCCAGATGTACGGCGCCAATGCCTTAGCGCGCGGCGTATTCCAGATCGGCGGCCTGACGGCCGATTTGTCTAAGGTCAAGATTCCTCTTTATTTCCAAGCCAGCCGCGAGGATCATATCGCGCCGATGAACTCCGTCTATCGCTCGGCGCGGCTGTTCGGCAGTCAGGACGTCACCTTCACTCTGGCGGGCTCAGGTCATATCGCGGGGGTCGTCAACGCCCCGGCGGCGCGCAAATACCAGCACTGGACCAACACCGCCCTGCCCGAAACCTTGGCCGAGTGGCAAGCGGGGGCCGTCGAACACCCCGGCAGTTGGTGGGAGCATTGGGCGAACTGGCTGCACACCCGATCCGGCGACAGGATTCCGGCGCGGGACCCTGCTAAGGGTCCGCTCCCTCCCCTGGCGCCGGCGCCGGGTCTCTATGTGAAAGTGAAGTCTTGAACCGTATCGAACCCAATATTCTGCTGGCCGTCAGCACGGGCGTCGCCCTGGTGCTTCTTGTCATGACGGCCGCGCTCTTCGGCGAGCCGGGCAATACGGCGAAATATGTGATCAGCGCCGTCGTCTGTTCGGTTCTGTTCGTGGCGCTGAACGGCTGGATGGCGCGGGTGATGAATCGGCCTGAGCCGCGGGCGATGATCAACACGGCAACGCCGTCGACCGCCGTCTGGGCCGGCCTGTTCCCCCTGCTGGTCATCGCGGCGGCGGTCGCGCCAGTCTTCCTGCCCGGCCATGACTACGGACTGCTGATCATCGTGGCGGCGGTCTGGTTCGGCGTGACAGTCGATTCAGCCATCCGAGCCAACCGGCGCTAGGCCGGCACGAACTTCAACGCGACCCCGTTGTTGCAGTAGCGCAGACCCGTCGGCCTCGGCCCGTCGTTGAACACATGCCCCTGATGGCCCAGGCAACGGGCGCAATGGTATTCGGTCCGGGGAATGCCGATAGCAAAATCGCGCTTGCGGCCGATGTTGTCCGCTATGACTTGATAGAAGCTGGGCCAACCGGTGTGGGAATCGAACTTCCAGCCAGATCGGAACAGCGGTAGGTCGCACCCCTTGCAGATGAACGTCCCGCTTCGGTGTTCATCGTTCAGCGGACTTGTGTACGGACGCTCCGTCCCCTCACGACGCATGACGGTCCAAGCCGCATCACCCAACCGCCGCCGCCACTCCGCTTCTGGTATCCGGCGATAGGGAGACGCAGCGTGCTGGCCCTCCCCGGCCTCTACGGGTTCGGGAGCACAGGCGGACAGGGCGAACGCGCCGGCGCCCGTCAGAAGGCCACGGCGGTTGAAGATCAGGGACTGGGTCATGACCCCAGTACGACAGCGCGCGCGAAAAGGTTTCTCGCCCGTCATGAGATCAGATCAGACCTGCACCCTCATCCAGGCCCAGCATGATGTTGAGGTTCTGCACCGCCGCGCCGGACGCGCCCTTGCCCAGATTGTCCAGCAGGGCGACCAGACGCACCTGCTCGCCGGATCGATCCCCAAAGACATGCAGACGCAGGCGGTTGGTGCCGTTCAGCCCCTCGGGCTCCAGACCGGCCATCGCCTCGGTCTCGTCCAGATCGACGACCTCGACGAACCTCTGGCCGTCATAGGCCTCGACCAGAGCGCCGTGGATACGCTCGACCGAGGGGGTCTCCGGCAGGGCGGCAAGGTGCAGCGGAACCTCGACCAGCATGCCTTGGCGATAGTTTCCAACCGCAGGGGTGAACAGGACGTCGCGGGTCAGACCGGCGTGTTTGGTCATCTCGGGCACATGTTTGTGCCGGAGCGACAGGCCATAGGCGCGATAGGCGGTCGAGGCGCTTTCAGCCTCGAACTCCGCGATCATGGCCTTGCCGCCGCCGGAATAGCCGGACACCGCATTGACCGTGACCGAATGACCGACCGGAACCAGACCCGCCTTCACCAGCGGCCGCATCAGACCGATGAAGCCCGTCGGGTAGCAGCCGGGGTTGGAGACGAATTGTGATCGCGCGATCAGATCGCGCTGGCCTGCGTCCATCTCGGGAAAGCCATAGGCCCAGCCCGGCGCCACCCGATAGGCGGTCGAGGCGTCGATCACCTTGACCGC
>JBKBXN010000129.1:0-8031 GCA_046314055.1 Brevundimonas sp. | reverse complement strand
AGGGCCTTGTTCAGGCCCATGGATTCGAATGTGGTGCTCACAGCAGTGTCTTTCGCGTGCGGCAGAGCGCTTTCAGCCATGGCATGACGCCTTAGGGCCGCGCACCGCCAGTCCCGGCCGGGCTTCGAAATGAAGCCTGCGGGGTGGATCGGGCGCCGCCCCGCGTGTCCGGGCAGCGAATGAACTTGAGGGGCCGGCGGCTTCTACAGACAGATCCGGGAAGGATCCACACGCGCTGGAGACGCCGGAGATCGCGATTGTGCGACGCAGCGCAAATGGACGTTCGCGCACACAAAGTCAAGCCTCGGGCCCTCAGCCTGCCAGGGCGGCCCCCACCACCGTCTTGGCCTCGGCCTGGACCTGGGCCAGGTGATCCGCCCCCAGGAAGGATTCGGCGTAGATCTTGTAGACGTCCTCGGTCCCCGACGGGCGGGCGGCGAACCAGGCGTCGGCGGTGACGACCTTCAGTCCGCCGATGGCCTCCCCATTGCCGGGGGCCTTGGTCAGGATGTCGGTGATCGGCTGGCCGGCCAGGGTGGTGGCGGCGACGTCGGCGGGGCTCAGCGCGGCGAGGCGGGCCTTCTGCGTCCGGTCGGCGGGGGCGTCGATCCGGGCATAGGCGGGGGCGCCGTATTGTTCGGTCAGGCCGGTATAGAGCTGGCTGGCGCTCTGGCCTGTGCGGGCCTGGATCTCGGCCGCCAGCAGGCACAGCAGCAGGCCGTCCTTGTCGGTGGACCAGACCGTGCCGTCGCGGCGCAGGAAGGAGGCCCCTGCCGATTCCTCGCCGCCGAATCCGACGGTTCCGTCCAGCAGGCCGGGCACGAAATGCTTGAACCCGACGGGCACCTCCAGCAGGTGGCGACCCAGGCCGGAGACGACGCGGTCGATCATCGACGATGAGACCAGGGTCTTGCCCACCGCCACATCTGGGCCCCAGCCGGGACGATTGGCGAACAGATAGGCGATGGCCGCCGCTAAGAAATGATTGGGATTCATCAGCCCGCCGTCGGGCGTGACGATGCCGTGGCGATCGGCGTCAGCGTCATTGCCAAAGGCCAGATCATAGGCCGATCCGCCCTGCATCATCTGGATCAGATTGGCCATGGCCGAGGGCGAGGAACAGTCCATCCGGATCTTGCCGTCGGCGTCCAGCGGCATGAAGGCCCAGCGCGGATCGACGGTGTCGTTGACCACGGTCAGGTTCAGACGGTGCCGATCGGCGACTTCGCCCCAATAGGCCACGGCGGCCCCGCCCAGGGGATCGGCGCCGATGCGGACCCCGGCGTCGCGGATGATGTCCAGGTCCAGCACGCTGGGCAGGTCGTCGATATAGGCGCTCAGGAAGTCGAACCGGCCGGCCGTGGCGTAGGCCTTGTCGAACGGGACGCGCTTAACCTCGGTCAGGCCGCGCTCAATCAGTTGATTGGCGCGCGCGGCGATAGCGGCAGTGGCGTCGCCGCCGGCCGGACCGCCGGAGGGAGGATTGTATTTGATGCCGCCGTCGCGGGGCGGATTGTGCGACGGGGTGATCAGGATTCCATCAGCCTGGCGCGTGTTCGCGCGGTTGTACGACAGGATGGCGTGCGACACGGCTGGCGTCGGGGTGAAGCCGTCGCGGGCGTCGATCAAAACCTCAACGCCGTTGGCGATCAGAACCTCCAGCGTCGTGCGCCAGGCAGGCTCCGAAAGGCCGTGGGTGTCGCGGCCTACGAACAGGGGGCCGGTGATCCCCTGAGCGGCGCGGTACTCGGCGACCGATTGGGCGATGGCCAGGATGTGAGGCTGGTTGAAGGCGCCGTCGAGGCTGGAGCCGCGATGGCCCGAGGTGCCGAACACGACCCGTTGAGCAGGATCGGCCATATCCGGGCGTCCGGACTGATACGCACTCAGCAGGGCGTCCAGGACGATCAGGTCTTCTGGAAGGGCCTGCTGGCCGGCGCGAGGGTGCATGCGGAGTCCGTTCGTCTCAAACTGGGGGTGGTCTTAAGCCGATACGGCGGGGAGGCGTTCCAGCGTCCCTTTCATGAGTGCCATTTGCGACATGGGATTGAAAGTCTGGAATGGCTCAGCTTGAGCCGAAGGTGTCGCAGGCTGCAGGATCGCCGGATTGATAGCCGCGCTGCAGCCACTCGACCCGTTGGGCAGCGGAGCCGTGGGTGAAGCTCTCGGGGGAGACGCGCGCACCGCTGCGTCGTCGCAGGGTGTCGTCGCCGATCGCTTGGGCCGTCTTCATGCCCTCCTCGATGTCGCCGGGCTCCAGCGACACCTGGCCGTTCGAGACGGCCGAGGCGTTTCTGGCCCATACGCCTGCGTAGCAGTCGGCTTGAAGCTCCAGGGCGACCGAATACTGATTGGCCTCGGCCTGACCCTGAGCGCGCTGCTGAGCTTGGCGGACTTGGTCGGACGTGCCGGTCAGGGTCTGTACGTGGTGGCCAAACTCGTGGGCGATGACATAGGCGCGCGCGAAGTCGGCGCCGGACGCGCCGAGTTGGGTCTCCATCTCCTGCCAGAAGCCCAGGTCCAGATAAACCGTACGGTCGCTGGGACAATAGAAGGGGCCCATGGCGGACTGGCCGTAGCCGCAACCGGTCTGAGTGCCTTGTTCGTAAAGGACGACGTTGGGCGGTTGATAACCGTCCAACTTTTGCGCCCACAGCTTGTCTATATTGGTTCGGACGACATCCACGAATTTTCCGGCTTCATCCTCAGGTGTACCGACCTGGCCTTGCTGATCCGCAGCACCGACACCGCCGAACTGACTGGCGATTTGGGTCGTGGTCGAGGGGTCGATGCCGAAGACCAGATAGCCGATGATGGCCAAGACGCCGACCCCGATGCCGCCACCCGCGACGGCGCCGCCGCCAAGGCCGCGCCGATCTTGGATGCGACCGCTCGTCTCTCCGCCCCGCCAGCGCATGCCCGTTCCCTCCGCCTACCGATTTGAAGCTAGGCTGAAACGCGACTGAGAGGGAAGGGATGCGTCAGTTCGGCCGATCCAGCCAGTCGTCGATCTGGGTGACGCTCCGTCCCATGTTTTCCCGCCTGGTGGTGGCGGCTTCTCGCAGGGTGCGTTCCTGACTGACGTCATAGAGAGGGCGAGCCGGGAAGGCGGACGGCGCATTTAGTCCTCGTGCCGCTTCAAGTTCAACCAGCCGCTGTCGGGTTTCGATCTGCTGCCGTTGGGCCAGGGCGGCATTGGTTTCCGCCTGAAGACGCAACCTGTCGTTCGCGTGCCGATGCTGGTCGGCGATGGCGGCGGAAACCCCGCCCGGGTAGGTCCCGTAGGGTGACGGATAGGGCGGCGCCTGGCCTAGAGCCGAGGTGGCCCAACAAGCGGCGATCAGAGCGAAAATGGGGACAAGGCGTCGCATCGGTTTCAGATGGGAATGCCGGCGCCCCACGCCAAGCGGCGCCTTGGATGCATCGGCGAAGATCTGCTCTTCCAACCAACGCCAAGGCCTGCAACTGGGCGTCCGAGGCGACGACCGGCAGCCTGATGGCGACGCCCCGCCGGGTCTTTCACGGCATGGCCCAGACGGCAGAGCGTTTTATCTCCTGGTCCTCCAGCTCACGCGTGGTGGGCACGCTGTACTCGGCCAGGAAGTCCAGGCCGGTGCGCGGGAAATAGGTGCGGCCGGGATCGCCGATCAGGACGCGGGTTCCGGCGGTGCGGGCTTGAGCCAGCCAGGCCAGCACGGCGTCTGTCATCGGCTTTTCGTAGCAGATGTCGCCGGCGCAGATGACATCGACAGCAGGCGGCGGGGCGTCGAGCAGGTTCTGGTCGGTGAAGGCCAGCGGCACGCCATTGGCCTGGGCGTTGGCGGCTACGGCGGCCTGGCAGAAGGGGTCGATGTCGGCGCACAGCACCGAGGCGGCGCCGGCCCGCATGGCTGCGACGCCGACCAGGCCGGAGCCGGCGGCGAAGTCCAGAACCTGTTTGCCGGCGACTTCGTGCGGGTGATCCAGCAGGTAGCGGCTCAAGGCCTGACCGCCGGCCCAGGCGAAGGCCCAGAAGGGCGGGGGCAGGCCCAGTTCGCCCAGTTCGTCCTCCGTCAGCCGCCAGATGGGGGTGATCTCGTCCGCAAGCCAGAGCGAGATTTCCGGCGCATGGGGCACGGGCTGGAGCCGCGTGTTGGCGCGGATGAAGGCGGCGGGGTCGGGGATGCTCATGGCGTCAGGGTAGCGGTGCGGATGGTACGGGAACAGCGGGATGACGCAGTAACGTCAGCCTGACAAAAAGTCAGGTTGACATGACATTTGTCTGATGTCAGGTTCGCCTTACACAAGGAGGCGGACATGTTGTCTTTCGGAAAATCAACCACCCCGGCGCACCGGCGATACGTCATTCGCATCATGGCGTTCACCATCCCCTATGTGGCCATCTGCGTGTCTATGATGACGACCGACGCCTTCGACGAGGTGATGGGAAAGCCGGCGGCCTGGGGGCTGGCGGCGGCGGTTTCGGCGCCGGTGATCGGCCAGATCTGGGCGGTGCTGTCGCTGATGCGGGAGAGCGACGAGTTCGTGCGGGGCGTGACGGCGAAGCAGTTCATCGTCTCCTCCGGGCTGGCCATGGCGGTGGCCACCTTTTGGGGGTTCGGCGAGAGCTTCGCCGGGGCGCCGCATATGCAGACCTGGCTGATCGTGCCGCTGTTCTGGGGCATGTACGGCCTGACCGCGCCCTTCATCCGGACCAGCCGATGAAGAACAGACTGAAACTGCTGCGCGTCGAGCGCGGCTGGACCCAGGAGCAGTTGGGCCAGGCGCTGGGCGTGTCGCGACAGGCGGTGATCGCTCTGGAGACCGAGCGGCACGATCCGTCGCTGGACCTGGCCTATCGCATTGCTGCGGCCTTCGACCGACCGGTCGAGGATATTTTCGAGAACCCGCACGCCTGAGGGCGGCGGACCAAACCTAAAATCCAAGGGAGACATCCGATGTTCAACGCCTTCTTCAAGGCGCGCCCGCGCCTGCGCGCCGCTCTGTTCGGTCTGGCGGTCTGCACCCCGTCGCTGATGGTCGGCGTCACCGCCGCCTTCGCCGAGCCAAGCGCCCAGGCTCCGGCCTTTGTTTCGGATCGGCTGTCGGTCGAGGTGGTGGGGGCGGGGCCCGATGTCATCCTGATCCCGGGCTACAGCTGCTCGCGGGAGGTGTGGCGGGCGACGGCGGATCGGCTGAAGGCGACGCACCGGGTGCACCTGGTCCAGTTGGCGGGCTTTGCCGGGGAGGCCTGGACGCATGGGGACGGACCTCTGCTGGAGCCGGCGGTCGAGGCCCTGGCGGGATATGTGCAGTCGGCGGGGCTGAGCAAGCCCGCGGTCATCGGCCATTCGATGGGCGGTCTGTCGGCCCTGATGCTGGCGCAGCGTCATCCCGAAGCGGTGGGGCGGGTGATGGCGGTCGATAATCTGCCCTTCTTCTCGGCCCTGTTCGGTCCGCAGGTGACGCCGGCGACGGCCCGGCCCTTCGCCGACCAGGCGGCCCAGGCCCTGCTGACCCAGGACGACGCCGCGATGCGCGCCGCGCAGCAGCAGGGAGCGATCGGGCTGGCGCGCGATCCGGCGGCCCGTGTCGCCATGGTGGAATGGGCGCTGGCGTCGGATCGTCGGGCCCTGGCCACCGCCATTCATGAGGTGATGACCACCGACGTGCGGCCGAACCTGGCGGCGATGACGACGCCGGTGACGGCCCTGTACGCCTCGGACGCCGACGGCGGCGCGCCGGCCGCCATGGCCGACGCCGTGTGGACGCGGGAATATGCGGCGCTGCCCGGCGTCAAACTGATCCGGGTCGACGGCAGCCGGCACTTCATCATGGCCGATCAGCCACAGCGGTTTGCCGAACTGGTGGATCAGTTCCTGGCGGATTGATCAGCCCGCCTTGGGCGTGACGTCCCCGGCCTTGACCGGCGCGCCGGCGAACTCGTCGGCGTAGGCCGGGTTGAGCAGGGACCGGAAGACCGACTGGGGCACGGCGATCCGATAGGGGCCGTCCGAATAGGGGCCGATCTGATAGGCGCCGATCAGGAAGATCACCCCGCCCGCCTTGCCCGGCGTGGTGCTGGGGGCCAGGACGAAGGGGGTGGAGACGGCCTTGGGGCAGGACCACATGTCGCCGTCCAGGGTCGCCGTTTCGGAGCCGGGCGACCGGGCCTGTTTGGCGGCGTTGGCGGCGTCGCACAGGGCCTTGTTCAGGCCGGCCAAGTCGGCGCCAGGGCGGAACAGGTCGCCGAACATCACCTGCTTCTTGAGCGCCTTGTCCCAGAGGACGGCTTCGAAGCTGGTGTTGGGGTGGGCGCCGCCGGTGAATTCGAAATTGGTGCGGGCCAGGCTGAACAGTTTGCCGGTCTCGGCGCCGGGGTCAAAGGCGATGGTCTTCTCGTAGCCGCCGGGGCCGCCGCCGGCCTCGGACAGGTCGGCCTGGGCGCCTTCGGAGAACTGGCGCAGGTCGCGCACGGCGGCGGCGTAGAGGGGGGCGTGCAGGTCGGGCTTGGACTTGATCGCGTCCGGCAGGGTCAGTTTGACGGTGGCGTACTGGGTCTTGGACTCGAAGCCCATCGGCGCGCCGGCGGCGGCGGGACTGACCGGGGCGGCGGCGGTCGGGGTGGGCGAGGGGGCGTCGGTCTTGTCCTCGCGCCTTTGGCAGGCGGCCAAGGTCGCAGCGACGGCGGCGGACAGCAGCAGCAGACGAACGGTGGAGGTCATAGGGGGCTCCTTCACAGGCCGAGGGATCCGAGGGCGAGGGCGGCGAGCAGGATGAAGCCCGCCTCTCGGTTGGACTTGAACAGGTTTAGCGCCAGGGCGCCGTCGGTGCGATCGAGACGGACGACCTGGCGGGCCAGATGGGCGGCGTAGAGGGCCAGGCCCAGCCAGAACAGCGGGCCGAGACCGGCCTGTGTCCCGACGAGCGCAGCAAGGGCGACAGCCAGACTGTAGAAGACGGCCACGCCGGGACGCACGGCCGAGGCCAGGCGGCGGGCCGAGGATTTGACGCCGACCATGGCGTCGTCCTCGATGTCCTGAAGGGCGTAGATGGTGTCGTAGCCAAGGGTCCAGAAGACGCCGCCGAGCCAGAGAAACACCGCCGGCAGATAGTCGGTCGGGCCGGTGATGACGTAGGCGTCGTGAGGGGCCATCCCGACTTTGGCGACGATATCCTGCACCCAGGCCGTCTTGGCCGCGACCGAATAGGCCGCCGCGAAGCCCATCAGAGCGCCCCAGTTGAACGTCATGCCCAGCCAGGCTTGGGGCCACCAGGTGATCCGCTTCATGAAGGGATAGGCGGCGACCAGGACCAGGGAGCCGACGCCGAGACCGATGGCGACGGGACCGAGGGTCAGAAGGATCAGCAGGCTGATCAGGCTGCAGCCGATCACGAAGGCCCAGGCCTGTTTGACGGAGATCAGGCCGGCGGGGATAGGGCGAAGGGCGGTGCGGGCGACCTGGGCGTCGAAGTCGCGATCGACGATGTCGTTGAAGGCGCAGCCGGCGGCGCGCATCAGACAGGCGCCGATCCCGAAGCCGACGAACAGCCACAGGTCATAGAGGCCGGGCGTCTGGCGATACTGGGCCAGGGCGAGGGTGATGCCCTGCCAACCGGGCAGGAGCAGCAGCCAGATGCCGATGGGCCGGTCGAACCGGCCCAGCTTCAGCCAGGGCTTCAGCCGCTCCGGCGCATGGCGATCCACCCAGTTGGCGCCGGCGTCGGGAAGGGGGGCGGAGGTCATGGGCATGGCTTAGCCGGAATGGGGGGCAGGGTGAAGGCGTGACGAAACTCTCCGTCCTTTCGGCGGAGTTGAAGGCCCTTTGGAAGCGGAGGGCTGGGCGGGGCGCCGGGCCTTCGCCCGGAGTTTGATCTAGAAATACCGTTTCGACGAAGGTTTGACGCCCCGCGCGGAAGGTTGGCCTGCAAGCTCGGGGCGCCGAGCGGTGGCGGTCTTATCGCCTAACCCCATAAGCCTGCGACGGGTCGGCGGTCCCTGCGAAGGACCGTCCCGAGTGCGATCGAGTATCCCCCTCGACCCTCCGACGG
>JBKBXN010000128.1:0-8094 GCA_046314055.1 Brevundimonas sp. | reverse complement strand
GTCAGGCCGGGCTGGAGCCTCAGTTCGTCGCCATCGACCAGATCGGCCTAAACGCCGACGGCCGGTTCGTGGACCACGAGAACTGGATCATCCAGGCGATGTTCAAGCTCTATCCGTGGGAGCAGATGCTGCGCGACGAGTACGCCGCCCCCCTGCCCACCGCCGAGGTCACGGTGCTGGAGCCAGCGTGGAAGAGCATCCTGTCCAACAAGGCCATCCTGCCCCTGTTGTGTGAGCGGCATGCAGGCCACCCCAACCTGCTGGAATCCTATTTCGAGGGCGATCCCGCCGAGAGCGCGCTGGGGTCGTCCTATGTCCGCAAGCCCCTGTTCTCGCGTGAGGGCGACAATGTCGAACTGATCGACCAGGGCCTCAGCGCGGCCGAGGTCGTGGACGGCGGATATGGCGAGGGGCGCTACATTCGTCAGGCCCTTTGCAATCCGCCCCTGTTCGACGGCAACCACGTCATCGTCGGCTCATGGGTCGTGGGGACCGAGCCCGCCGGCATCAGCCTGCGTGAGGACACGGGCCGTATCACTCGCAACACCTCGCGCTTCGTGCCGCATTTCATCCGCGCATGATGATCACCGACGTACTTGCGATTTGTTCGCAAGTACGATAGCTCGGGCCTCAGTAGCCCGAGGCTTTTGATGACCGCAGTCGAACCCACCCGCGCCCAGCGCTTGAAGGCGGCCACCCACGGCGTTCATGACGGTCTGGACCAGGCGATCATGAGCGCCCGTCCCTTCGCCAGCCGGGACGCCTACGCCAACTTCCTGCGAATCCAGCAGCTGTTCCACCGCGACATCGCGGCCCTGTACGACGCGACTGAACTAAAGGCCCTGATCCCCGATCTGACGGAGCGTCGCCGCTACGACCAGGTGAAGGCTGATCTGGCCGACCTAGAGGCTGCCCCCGCGCCCGAAGACGACCGGCCTCGCTTCGTCGCCGACGCGCCGGTGGACATTCCGACCGCCCTGGGCTGGCTCTATGTGGCCGAGGGATCGAACCTGGGCGCCGCCTTCCTGATCAAGGCGGCGGCGGGCCTGGGCCTGTCGGCCGAGTTCGGCGCCCGCCATCTGGCCGCCTCGCCCGAGGGTCGCGCCAACCATTGGCGCAGCTTCACCGCCACCCTCGACGCCCCCGACATGACGGACGAAGAGGAGGCCCGCGTCATGGCCGGCGCCTCGGCCGCCTTCACCCGTGTCCGAAGCCTGGTGGACATCGTCTTCCAACCCGACGCCTGATCAGAACCACCGGTCCTGCATCGCCAGCGTCGTGTCGTCCTTGCTGACCAGCAGGTCCAGCATCGGCCCTATCTTGGGCAGTTCCCAGCGGAAGAAGTAGCGCGCGGCCTGGCGCTTGCCGTCGTAGAAGTCGCCGGTCTTGCCCGCCGCCGCCAGCGCCTGCTCCAGCCAGATCCACGCCAGCACGGCATGGCCCACGGCTTCCAGATAGGTCGAGGCGTTGGCTAGTGCCCGCTCCGGATCGCCGTCCTGCCAGACCGTCGCCGTCGCCGCGCCGATCCGGCCCATGGCCTGGGCCAGGGCCTCGCCATAGGGATTCAGCTCCGGATCGCCCGACGCCCGCGCCACGGTGGCCATCACCGTCTCGCCCAGCAGTTTCAGCCCGGACCCGCCGTCCATGATCGCCTTGCGGCCCAGCAGGTCCAGCCCCTGGATGCCGTGCGTTCCCTCGTGGATCGGGTTGAGCCGATTGTCGCGATAGAACTGCTCGACCGGATAGTCGCGGGTATAGCCGTATCCGCCCAGCACCTGGATCGCCAGGCTGTTGCCCTCCAGGCACCATTGCGACGGCCAGCTCTTGGCGATGGGCGTCAGCATGTCCAGCAGCCGCCCGGCGCGGGCTCGCTCGGCGGCGTCCTCCGCCGTCG
This sequence comes from Brevundimonas sp., assembly GCA_046314055.1. Lineage (GTDB taxonomy): Bacteria > Pseudomonadota > Alphaproteobacteria > Caulobacterales > Caulobacteraceae > Brevundimonas. Next base: position 6,200 of record JBKBXN010000128.1, on the reverse strand, counting down.
TCTGGTCGTCGGTCAAAAGGGCGCAATACAGGTTCAGCCCCAGCGCGCCCTCGGCATAGGCTTTCTGCGCCAGCAGCATGCGGCGTACATCGGCATGCTGAATGATCGGCACGGGCGAACTGGCGGGATCCTTGGCCGACACGGGCCGTCCCTGCGGCCGCCCGCGCGCATAGTCCAGGGCGTGCAGATAGCCGGTATAGCCCAGGGCCGCCGCCCCCGCGCCGACGCCGATCCGCGCCTCGTTCATCATGTGGAACATGGCGGCCAGCCCCTGATGCGGCGCCCCGACCAGCCACCCGACCGCGCCCCCCTGCCCGCCCGGCATATGCCGGCCTTCGCCGAAGTTCAGCAGGGTGTTGGTCGTGCCGCGATAGCCCATCTTGTGATTGAGCCCGGCCAGGACGACGTCGTTGCGCTCGCCCGGCGCGCCGGCCTCGTCCAGCAGGTGTTTGGGGACCACGAACAGCGAGATTCCCTTCACCCCCGCCGGCGCCCCCTCCATCCGCGCCAGCACCATATGGACGATGGTTTCGGACAGGTCGTGATCCCCGCCCGAGATCCACATCTTCGATCCGAACAGCCGATAGCTGCCGTCGGCTTGCGGAACCGCGCGGGTGCGGATGTCGCCCAGCGACGATCCCGCCTGCGGCTCCGACAGACACATGGTGCCGAAGAACCGCCCCTCCAGCATCGGCCGCACATAGGCGTCGATCTGCGCGGCCGTGCCATGGGTCTTCAGTAGATTGGCCGCCCCGATGGTCAGGAACGGATAGGCCGCCGTGCCGACATTGGCCGCCTGGAACCAGGCGAAGCCGGCGCGTTCAATCACATTGGGCAGTTGCAGCCCGCCCAGCTCATAATCCTGGGACGCCGAGAACAGACCCGCCTCGCGAAACGCCGCCAGGGCCTGGATCACCTCGGGGATCATCGTCACCCGCTCGCCGTCGAAAGTCGGCTCGTTCTGATCGGCCTTGCGATTGTGCGGCGCGAATTCATCGGCGGCGATCTGGGCGCATGTGTCCAGCACCCCGTCGAACGACACCCGATCATGATCCGCGAACCGCGCACGCTGCGTCAGCCGCTCGACCTCCAGCCATTCATAGAGAATGAAATCGAGATCGCGCCGGGACAGGATCAGCGAGGCGTCGGACATGCGAAGGCTCCGGAAACGCCGCCTTGCGGCGACACCCACCCAGCCTAGGTCGCCGCCCCGCAGGCGGCAAGTTCACCTGAATCGGCGTGTCTCAGACCTATGGCGTCGTGCGCCATTTCAGGCGTGTTTCAGCGCACCGTCGCCAAAGCACGCGCCGTGCCCAGCAAGGCCGCGCGCTGCCGGCCGCCCATGCTGTCGTAGAGGTTGGCCAGTTCGTCCAACACCTCGCCGCGCGACGGCTCCCCGGATCCGTCCACCTTCGGATAGAAATCCATCACCGAACAGCCCAGCGCCGCGGACGCCTTGGCCAACGTCGAGGCGGCCATGCGGTTCACGCCGCGTTCGTACTTCTGCACCTGCTGAAACGTAACCCCCAGCGACTGGGCCAACTTGGCCTGCGTCAGGCGCTCGCGTTGGCGCAACGCCCTCAGCTGCGCCCCCACGTGGACGTCTATGGGGTCGAGGGCATCATGCTGTACAGCCATCGGGCTTCTCTCTTTAGTCAGATGACCCCGTTATAGCGTCGGTTGCCTTGGGCGCCAGAGGACACCCCCGAGAAGCGAGGCGATAAGGGCGATATTCCAAACATAATAGGCGGTGACATAGGCCCATTGCTCCAGCGCCCTATTGGTCGCGAACACATAGTGCGTCGCCAGCACCAGAAACTGAAACCCGGCCGCAGCCTGAGTCCAGCGCCGACCCGATTGCATCGCCGCATAAAGCAGGAACAGGAAGACCGCCGAATCAGCCGCAATGGCGGCCCACGGGGCGTTTCGATAATCGAACGAGCCGACCGCCGTCACCGCCCACGCTAGACCAAGCACGACCGCAGCCGCCTTCTCCCAACGGCCGCCTCGCCAGAAGGCGAGCGCGGCGGTCAGAAGGAAAAGGCACAGGGTGAACAGATAGATCGGCGACATGGACGCACCGTATCACCATCGCACTGATTCAGGCGGCCTCTGTAACCACCATCAGACGCGTCTCCCGAGGCACTTGAGTCTCCGTCTTCTCCAGCCCTCCCAGCCGGACGTTGCGGAATTTGGTGTGCTCCTTCACCTCGGCCAGGGCGTTGTGCAACTGCACCATCGCCTCCTGCGCCTCGATCTGGGCCGCCATGGCGCGGGCCAGGGCGTTGAAGGCCGGCTGGCCGACCGTGGCGGACAGCCCAGCCTCCTTGCGACTTCGGGTGAGCGCCTGGGCGAGTTTGCCAAGACGGTTGATCGATTGATCCTGTCCGGCTTCAGCCAGGCGCAGGGCATGGTGGAGGCGTGCAGCGATAGCCGCCGCCTGTTCGGCTCGTTTCATTTGGGGATTCCGTTGGAAAAGAGCGGGAGCCGCCAGTCAGCCGCCGTAGCGCAGTCTCTGCAGCAGGAAGGCGAACTGTTCGGCCCCGGCGAGGGCTGTCACGATCCAGACCGCTGCGGCTGCGACGCCGAAAACGATGAGGATGCTTCCGAGCCGCCTGTGTCCGAGGTCGAGGGACTGAACTTCGCGTCCAGCATCGCGGACGCGATGTAGAACAGTTCGGTCATCACCCCGCCAGGCGTCAGGAAATGGGCTTGCTTGCGCGTGCCCTCCACCAAATGCCGGATCATGAGGCGCTTCGTTTCCGTGGTCGCCATCGTCGCTAGGATGGCTTCCATTTCGCGCCAGCTGATGGGCGGGATCGTATCGTCGAGATGGGTCATGGGGCGTCCTTTCAGCCGCTCCAACTGGCCCGATCCCCAACGTCGCCGCCATTGCGATCCCTTCGTATTGGGAATCGTTCGGAGGGGCCTCCGCCGCCGCCAACACCAAAGCCGCCGCTACCCGGTTCTCAACCGCAAGCTTGCGCGCGGCGTTTTCGCAATGCTTGTCCACCGTCCCGGGCTTGATCCCCAGGGTCCGCGCGATCTGCTTGGAATTATGGTGAGCATGGACCAGCCGCAGACACTCGCGCTCTCGCGCCGTCAGCAGTTCCAAAGTCTCGGACATCGCCGTCTCCACCTAGCCCCCCCTATGTCGCGCGGACGACGCCGAGCGGCAACGGTGTTAACGCGAATTCGCCAGCGGGCGACGGGCGCGCCGAACGCGTTCCACAGTCGTTACGATAGCGCTGCGACGGATCGACCAAGGATTTGGTTTTGGCGATTTGAGGGAATGGCGGAGACGGAGGGATTCGAACCCTCGGTACCCCTTACAGGGTACGACGATTTAGCAAACCGTTGCCTTCAGCCACTCGGCCACGTCTCCAGCGAAGGGCTCGATAGCTGAGCATGATGCGTCGTGCAATCCGCTTCGAACCAAAGAGCTGTTGTTAACGCGACATAGAGGCGAACCGTGCTCTCTGGCGGCTCTTCCAGACCCACGGATCGCCATGCCTGACTGCGCCTCTTCCCTCGCCCCCGCGACCATGATCGACGGGGCGGCGTCCGGCCTCGCCGGACGGGCCGGGCGGGGTCCGTTCCGGCCCGAGGTCTGGCTGAACGCCCGCCAGCGGTCCAGCGTGCGCCTGGCTGTCTATTATTTCCGCGCCGCCGACGTCGCGATCGCCGCCGGTCTGGCTCTTGCGGCCCTGTGGTCGTTGGGCGATCTGGATCCCCGGACCCTGACCCTGGGCGCCGTCACCCCCCTGGCCGTGGGCGCGCTCGCGGTTCTGATCCTGTTGCGAGGCTTCGGCCTCTACCGGTTCGGCCCGAACCCGGCGCCCCTGATCCATCTGGCCTGCGTGGTTCTGGCCGGCGGGCTGGCGGCGGCGGCGGCGGCGGCCCTGGGTCTCGCGCTTGGCCAGGGTCTGGGCCCGGTGATTCCCTGGGGCGTGGGGACGACCCTGGTCCTGATCGCCCTGCACGGCCTGTGGCTGACGCTGGTGGCGCGTTGGCGTCGCCAGGGCGCCCTGTCGCCCAACATCGTCATCGTGGGGGCCACCCGGAACGCCAAGGCCCTGATCGAGCGGGCGCTTGAGCGGCGCGACCTCAATGTGCTGGGCGTGTTCGACGACCGTCTGGCCCGCTCGCCCGACAGCTTGGCCGGCGTGCCCGTGCTCGGGGCCGCCGACGCCCTGCTCAGCCACCGGATGCTGCCCTATGTCGACCGCATCATCCTGGCCATCGACGCCGAGGCCGGGCCGCGGGTGCGCGAGCTGACGCGCCGGCTCGAGACCCTGCCCAATCCTCTGACCATTCTCGTCGATTCCGAAACCGGGCGGGATGCGGTCCTGACCCGGCTGGCCGGCGCCCCCCTGGCCCAGATCGGCGGCGGCGGCAGCCCCGACGCCCGCGCCTTCGTCAAACGGCTGCAGGATCTGGTCATCGGCGCCCTGGCCCTGATCGCCGCCGCCCCGGTCATGGCCGTGATCGCCCTGGCCATCCGTCTGGACAGCCCCGGCCCGATCTTCTTCCGCCAGCGTCGCCACGGCTTCAACCAGGAGGCCATCGTGGTGTGGAAATTCCGCTCGATGCGCCACGCCGCCGCCGACGCCACCGCCAGCCGCCAGATCACCGCCAACGACGACCGCGTCACCCGCGTCGGCCGCTTCATCCGCGCCACCAGCCTGGACGAGCTGCCCCAGATCTTCAACGTCCTGACCGGCGAGATGTCCCTGGTCGGCCCCCGCCCCCACGCCATCGGCATGAAGACGGGCGAAACCGAATCCGCTCTGCTGGTCGCCGAGTACGCCCATCGTCACCGCATCAAACCCGGAATGACCGGCTGGGCCGCCATCAAGGGCTCGCGCGGCCCGGTCAACACCGAGGCCGAGGTGCGCCGCCGGGTTGAGCTGGACGTCGACTATATCCAGCGCCAGTCCTTTTGGCTGGACCTGTGGATCATCCTGATCACCGTGCCCGTCCTGCTGGGCGACCGGGCCGCCGTCAGGTGAGCGAGAAACGCATGTTCTGGCGCGGCGTCTGGGGCTATCTGCCGGCCCAGATCGTCCAGGGCGTGGTCGGTTTCCTGACCATCGTCGTCTTCACCCGCCTGCTCAGCCCCGAGGATTTCGGCCACTACGCCCTGGCCTTCTCCGTCACCAGCCTGGCCCATACGGTCAGCTTCAGCTGGCTGGAGGCGTCCATGGCCCGCTTCTGGGCGGCTGAGCGCACGCCGGGCGGCCTGGCCACCCATTTCGCCAGCCTGTACCGGACGTCTTTCGCCGTCATCGCCGTCTTCGTGCCGCTGGCCGCCCTGGTGATCTGGCTTCTGCCCCTGACCCCGGCCTTCAAGCTGGCGGTCGGCTTTGGCCTGGCCGGGGCGCCGATCCGCAACCTGGCCAAGCTGGCGCAGGAGCGTTATCGCGCCGCCGGCGAGGTGTCCAAGGCCGCCTCGGTGGACATGGGCGTCGCCGTGCTGGGCTTCCTGGTCGGGGCCGGTTTCGCCCTGGCCGGCGCCGGCGCGGCCTCGCCCATGCTGGGCCTGATGATCGCCCCCCTGTTCGCCCTGCCCTTCATCCTGCCGGGCGAACTGCGTCAGTCGGCCGGCGGAACCGTGGATCGCGCGCGGCTGAAAGCCTACGCCGCCTATGGCTATCCGATCGCCGCGTCGCTGACCCTGGCCCTGGTCCTGGCCTCGACCGACCGTTTCCTGCTGGCGGCCTTCATGGATGCGGCGGCGGTCGGCGCCTATCACGCCAGCTACAGCCTGGCGAACCGCACCCTGGACGTGATGTTCATCTGGCTGGGCGCGGCCGGCGCCCCGGCCATGGTCATGGCTCTGGAGCGCGGCGGTCGCGAGGCCCTGCGCCAGACGGCGCTGGAACAGGGTTCGACCCTGATTCTGATCGGCCTGCCCGCCGCCGTCGGCCTGGCCCTGGTCGCCCGCCCCCTGGCCGAGCTGATGATCGGCCCTGAACTGCGCGTCGACGCCGCCTTCGTCACGCCCTGGATCGCGGCCTCGGCCTTTATGTCCGGCCTGATCGCCTATTATTTCGGCTTCGGCTTCACCCTGGGCAAGAAGACTGGCCTGCTGCTGGTCACCATGGCCATTCCGGCGCTGGCCAATATCGCCCTCAACCTGGTCCTGATCCCCCGGCTGGGCGTGCTGGGCGCCGCCGTGGCCACGGCCCTCAGCTTCG
>JBKBXN010000127.1:0-8125 GCA_046314055.1 Brevundimonas sp. | reverse complement strand
GGGCCGGCTGCCATGCAGCCGGCCCCTTTTGCTTTTTGGGTCTGCGCCCATGCCGCCGGACTGCGGGCCGCCGGTCTGGGGGAACCTTAGCGGTTCGCCGCGCGCTTGCGCCCCATGACGTCTCCGCTCCAGGCCGGCCTCGAAACCCTCGACGACACCCAGATCGTGCGGATCGCCGGCGCCAGCGTCACCGTCGGGGGCCTGGTCAGCGGCCTGGTCATACTGCTGGTCGCCTTGATCCTCAGCCGGCTGGTGACCCGGGCCCTGCGACGCGTGCGCGAGCGGTCGGAACGCAGTCGACAGGCCCTGTATCTGCTGGAGCGGTTGGCGGGTTACGCCATCATCATCGTGGGCCTTATGTCGGCCTTGTCGGCGGCGGGGCTGAACCTGTCGTCGCTGGCGGTCTTCGCCGGCGCCCTGGGCATCGGCGTGGGTCTGGGCCTGCAAGGCGTGGTCAAGGAGTTCGTGTCCGGCCTGTTCCTGATCTTCGACCGGATGGTGTCGGTCGGGGACTATATCGAGATCGAGGACATCGGCATTCGCGGCGCCATCATGGAGATCGGGCCCCGCGCGACCCGGGTGCGGACCAATGACAACGTCAATGTCCTGGTGCCGAACTCACGCTTCATCGAACAGCCGGTGACCAACTGGACGCTGAAGGGCGACACCCGCCGCATCCACATCCCCTTCGCCGTCGCCTATGGATCGGATCGGGGCAGGGTGCGAGAGGCGGTTCTGGCCTGCGCTCGCGCCAGCCCCTTCACCCTCCCCGAGACCGAGGCGCGCAAGAGCCAGGTCTGGCTGGTGGGGTTCGGCGACAAGGGGCTGGAGTTCGAGCTTCTGGTCTGGCCGACGCGCGAGGCCGTCAAGCGGCCGGCGGCCATGCACGCGGCCTATACCTGGCTGATCGCCGACGCCCTGGACGGGGCCGGGATCGAGGTGCCCTTCCCCCAGACCGACCTGCGAATCCGCAGCGCCTTCGGCCTGGAGGGCGACGACGCCCTGGGCCGGCTGGGATACGGCCGAGACGCGGGGCCGGCGACGGCGACGGCGACGCCCGCCACGCCCCAGGCCCCGGCGTCCGCCTCTGCCTCCGCTTCGTCCGCTAGCAACGACGCCGCCGAGGACCTGATGATGGCCGAAGACGAGGAAGGCCCCCTGGAGCCGGCGCCCAGCCTGCCGCCGGGACGGACGGGGGGTTAGCTCTCCACCGCTCCCCAGCGTCAGCGTGCAGCCTTGGCCTTCAGCCGATAGGCGTGAAGCAACGGCTCGGTATAGCCGTTTGGCTGGGCCGCGCCCTCGAACACCAGGGCGCGGGCGGCCTGATAGGCCAGGCTGGCGTCCGGATCGGGCGACATGGGTTGGTAAAGCGGGTCGCCGGCGTTCTGGGCGTCGACCTTGGCCGCCATGCGCAGGAAGGCCGCATCCACCTGATCGGGCGTGCAGACGCCGTGCAGCAGCCAGTTGGCGATATGCTGCGAACTGATCCTCAGGGTCGCCCGGTCTTCCATCAGGCCGATGTCGTGGATGTCGGGCACCTTGGAACAGCCGACCCCCTGGTCGATCCAGCGGACGACATAGCCGAGAATGCCCTGGGCGTTGTTGTCCAGCTCGGCCGCCACCTCGTCCTCGGACCAGTTGGCGCCATTGGCCAGCGGCGGGGTCAGCAGATCGGCCAGATCGGGGGCGGGACGGGTCGCGACCTCGGCCTGGACGGCGAAGACGTCAACCGCGTGATAGTGGAGCGCGTGCAGGGTCGCGGCGGTCGGCGACGGGGTCCAGGCGGTGTTGGCGCCGGTCCTGGGGTGGGCGATCTTCTGGTCCAGCATGTCGGCCATCCGGTCGGGCGCGGCCCACATGCCCTTGCCGATCTGCGCCTTGCCGGACAGGCCGCACTTCAGGCCGATGGCGACATTGCGCGCCTCGTAGGCCGTGATCCATGCGCTGGACTTGATGTCGGCCTTTCGCACCACCGGCCCGGCCTGCATGGCGGTGTGGATCTCGTCGCCGGTCCGATCCAGGAAGCCGGTGTTGATGAAGACGATCCGGTCCTTCACCGCCTGGATACAGGCCGCGAGATTGGCCGAGGTGCGGCGCTCCTCGTCCATAACCCCCACCTTGATCGTATGGCGCGGCAGGGCCAGCAGATCCTCGACCGCGTCGAACAGCCGGTCGGTGAAGGCCGCCTCATCCGGCCCGTGCATCTTCGGCTTGACGATATAGACCGATCCGGTCGCGCTGTTGCCGAAGGCGCCGAGCCCCTTGATATCGTACAGCGCGATCAGACTGGTGACGACCGCGTCCATGATCCCCTCGGGCGCGTCCGACCCGTCGGCTAGACGGATGGCGGGCGTGGTCATCAGATGGCCGACGTTGCGCACGAACAGCAGGCTGCGGCCCTTCAGGGTCACGTCGCCGCCCTGGGGCGCGGTCCAGCGCCGGTCGGGCTCCAGCGCACGGGTCAGGGTCTCGCCGTCCTTGCGGAATGTCGCCGACAGGTCGCCGCGCATCAGACCCAGCCAATTGCGATAGGCCTCGACCTTGTCGGCGGCGTCCACGGCCGCGACCGAGTCCTCCAGATCGACAATGGTGGTCAGGGCCGATTCCAGCACCACGTCGGCCAGGCCCGCAGGATCGGTGCGGCCGACCGGGTGGGACGGGTCGATCACCAGTTCGATGTGCAGGCCGTGGTGCGCCAGCAGGATGGAGGCGGGCGCCGCCGGGTCTCCGGCGAAGCCGACGAACTGGGCCGGGTCCTTCAGGGCGGGCGCCAGTGCGCCGTCCACCACCGACCAGCCGGCGACATGGGCGTGCGCCCCTTCGGCCAGGGGCGCCGCCTCGTCCAGAAACGCCTTGGCGCGCGCCACGACCCGGGCGCCGCGCGCCCCGTCGTAACCGCCGCCGGTCGGCAGGTCGCCCAGGGCGTCGGTGCCGTAGAGGGCGTCGTAGAGACTGCCCCAGCGGGCGTTGGCGGCGTTCAGCAGGAACCGGGCGTTCAGGATCGGAACCACCAGCTGCGGCCCGGCCATGCGGGCGATCTCGGCGTCCACGTCCGTCGTGCCGATGGCGAAGGGCGCCGGCTCTTCGACCAGATAACCGATCTCGCGCAGGAAGGTCTGAGACGCGGCCACGTCGTAGGGCTGGCCTCGACGCTCCGCGTGCCAAGCGTCGATCCGGGCCTGGAGGTCGTCGCGACGCGCCAGCAGGGCGCGGTTCTCCGGCGCGAACCGGTCGAAGACCTGCGCCGCCCCTGACCAGAAACCCGCCGCATCCAGCCCCAGTCCCGGCAAGACCTCCTGCTCGATCAAGGCCACGAGCTCAGCCGCGACCTTCAGCCCGGCGCGATCTTCATAGGACGTCATGGCGGCCCTTTCTCCGGCGCAACAGCCGGGCCTGTAACAATGCGTGATCACGCTAAGCCGACCGAGCGGGGCTCCGCAAGGGTCACGTCGCGTCAGCCCCTTCGCTTTTCGTCTAGGCGCTTTTCGTCTGGGCGCTTGCGGGACACGCCGAGGGCGTCATGATCCGGGCCATGAGCCTGTTTCGCCCCCTTCGCCTGTACGGCGTCCTGTTTTCCAGCTTGGGGGTGGTGGTCCTGGTCGCCCTGTTGATCCCGGCGGGAGAAGGCGTGCTGACCCGGATGGCCTATGGCTGGATCGCCGGGGTCGCGGTCTTTATCGCGGCCACCCTGACCCGAATGGCCCTGGCCCAGGACGCCAACGCCATTCGCCGGCGCGCGGCGGCCCTGGACCAGACCGGTGGCGCCGTGCTGCCCCTCAGCCTGCTGGCGGCGGTCGCCAGTATCGTGGTGGTGGTGGGCGAGGCTGTGCAGCGCGGCGGCTCGCCGATCCGCGACAGCCTGCTGGCCCTGGGGACCGTGGCCCTGTCCTGGACCTTCATCCACCTGATCTTCGCCCTGCACTACGCCCACGCCTTCTATCAGCACGGCGAACACGGCAAGGACCGGGGCGGTTTGATCTTTCCCGGCGAGACAGAGCCCGATTACTGGGACTTTCTGCATTTCGCCCTGATCATCGGGGTGGCGTCCCAAACAGCGGATGTTCAGATCGCCGACCGGGGCATCCGGCGGCTGTCGAGCGTACACAGCCTGACCGCCTTTGTTTTCAACACGGTGATCCTAGCCCTGGCCGTGAACCTGGCCGTGGGCCTGGTCGGCGCCACGTAGAAGCCGGGGCGGGTCGGTCACAAAGGCTTAACCGCGTCCGTGAACCGGACCGCAAGCGAACTGTCTTACATCGGAAGCACGGACGACATCGCGTCCGGTTCGCCAGAAGCGTTTCGCCCATGCTGTTTCTTCTGAACGACGTCGTGTTCGACCTGGACGAGGCCTGCCCGGTCACGCCCGCCGACGCGCGCCGGTTCGAGAAGCTGGGCTTCGACTATGTGCTGGAGTTGGGCTGCGAACTGTTCGCCGAGGATCCGCTGCTTCACCGCAACGACCCCGACCGCGCCCGCCGTCTGGCCTGGCTGATCGCCGAGCGCAGCCCGGACGTCAACGCGGCCCTGTTCGCGGCGCCCGCCGCCGCCTGCAATCCCGACCTGGTCGAGCCGCGCTTCTGCACCCTGCCCGACGCGGTCATGAACCAGTTGCACGACAAAGGCCGTCGCCTCGACGCGATCGCCGCCGATCGCGCCGTCTGGAATCGTCTCGCCGCCTGAGGCGGCCGCTTGAACTGCCGTCAGAACGCCGTGAACAACAGGTGCACGACGGTGGCGACGGCGAAGATGAAGCCGAAGCCCATCGCCAGTCCCAAAGCCGGGTGCATCTTTTGGGGGCGTTCGAAGCGCGAACGGTCGAGACCGGAGACGCGGTCTTCAGGATGGATCACTGCCATCGTCTTTTCCTTTCCCTATGGTCCCGGTTTGATCCGGGAGGGGAGCGTCGGGCTCTGACGGCCTGATCGTCCTCCGACCCGACAATGACTCCAATAGCCCCTGATGGCGAGGGGTTATTTGACATGGCGCAAATGCCTAGGTTCAAACCCCGCGCTTGAAAGCCTCTTTACCCCACCAGCGATCTACGATTGATGTTTTGTGAGTGGAGGGGTTCATGAATTTCTATATCGTACGCAACAGCCTCGTCGGCGCCCTTGCGGCGCTGGGGCTGGTCACAGCGGCTGTTCCTGCGCAAGCCGACTGGCTGCGGGCTGAAACAGAGCATTTCGTCATCTACGGTGATACGTCGGAGACCAACCTTCGCCGCTATGCCAGCAAGGTGGAGCGATTCGACGCCTTGCTGCGGACCTACTATCCAATCAACACTGAATATCAGATACCCAAGCTAGAGATATTCATGGCTGATGGTAGACGCGATATGTTGCGCGCTTACCCTGGCATAGGCGAAAGTGTCGCTGGCTTTTATTCGCCCAATAGCGGTCGAATTTACACGGTCATAAACACAAAAAGCTCGATGGGAGACGTCGTCGCCTATCACGAATACGCTCACCATTTCATGTTCCAAATGAAATCTAACGCCTACCCATCGTGGTTCGTCGAGGGATTTGCCGAATACTATTCAACGGCTGACCTTACAGGGAATAAAATTCAGTTCGGGCGACATAATCCCGGCAGGATGAACTCGCTCACGGCCGGAGCGAACACCTGGGCAAAAATGGATGACGTTCTGAAATGGAGAGTGTCGGCATCGGGACGATATCCTGCTCATCAATACTACGCCCAAGCCTGGGCGATGACCCATTATTTCATGAGCACTCCCGATCGCACCCAAATGCTGGGCAGATACCTTGCTGCGGTAACGGGCGGACAGGACTCGGTCGTCGCAATGCAGGCGGCGACAGGACGAACGGCGAACCAGCTCCAAGACGATATCTGGAGTTACATATCCGGTCGGATCAATATCTTGTCGCCCCAAATCGAACTGGCAGAACCGACCGTCGCCATTTCACGCCTGACCAATTCCGAAGCCGATGCCGTCTGGCTGGACATCCGATTGGACAATACGCCTGTCGTTCAGAAGCCCGACGACAGCGATGATGAGGGCGGCGCGACACCATCCGCCGCGCAGAAGGCTCGTCAAGAACGCGAAGAATCGGCAAGCCGCGCCGAGTTGATAAGCGCCGCCCTGGCCTTGGCCGAAGTGCATCGAACCGAGCCGACCGGAGCACTGCTGGCCGCCCGCGCCTACCGGCTAAGCGGACAGCCAGACTTGGCATTGGAAGCCTTGACGCCCTTCCTCAGCGACCAATCGGCCGACGCTGACATCTTGCGCGTTGCGGCCATGGCGCTGCTGGATCAAGTCCCGACCGCACAGTCCCCCGAGGCGGCTACCGCGCTTCGTCGCAGGGCGGCTGGATATCTGGCTCGGGCGATGGATGCCGATCCTCTGGATTTCCGCATTTATCTTGGCTTGAACGATACGCGACGAGGACAGGCTCAGTACCCCACTCCGAACGATCTCTCGACATTGGAGGCCGCTTACGCCCTGGCGCCTCAGTCGTTCGATACACGGTTGCGATTGGGCGAAGCCTATATTGCGCGCAACATGGCGGGGGCCGCGATCAATGTGCTCACTCCCGTCTCGAACAGCCCGCACGGCAGCGGCCTCTCGCGACAGGCTCGGATAATGATCAACCAGGCTCGGCTCTCCTTGGGGCAAACAGCCGAGACATTCGATGAACCGCCAGAAGAGGATTCATCCGCGCCTGAGGCGACTGCCCCACATTGAAAATCAGGGCATAGGCAGCGGCGCGGCGACTTTGCCGACCATCGCCATTGCTACCGACGGCGTTGCGAGATACCCCCGCGCCGAAGGACACCCTATGCCTATGCCGACACTGCCCGAAGAAGCCGCCAAGTCTTCAAGGACTCTCGCCGCCGAGGCGGCGAGGCGCCGGACCTTCGCCATCATCGCCCACCCGGATGCGGGCAAGACGACCCTGACCGAGCATATCCTGCTGGCCGGCGGCGCCATTCGCGCGGCCGGAGCCGTGCGGGCGCGGGGCGAGAACCGGCGGACGCGGTCCGACTGGATGAAGATCGAGAAGGAGCGCGGGATTTCCGTCAGCGCCTCGGTCATGACGTTCGAGCACGACGGCAAGATGTTCAACCTGCTCGACACGCCGGGGCACGAGGACTTCTCCGAAGACACCTATCGCACCCTGACCGCCGCCGACTGCGCCATCATGGTGCTGGACGCCGCCAAGGGGATCGAGCCTCAGACGCTGAAACTGTTCGAGGTCTGCCGCCTGCGCGACATTCCGATCATCACCTTCATCAACAAGCTGGACCGCGAGGCCCAGGACCCGATGACCCTGCTGGACGACATCGCGTCACGGCTGCAGCTCGACCCGGCGCCGATCTGGTGGCCGGCCGAGAGCGGCAATCGCCTGCGCGGCATGGTCGAGGTCGGCACCGGCCGGTTCCAGCCCTATACCCGCAAGATCGCCGGCTCGGCCGAGGATCCCGAACACCCCGCCGCCCTGCCGCTGGACCAGGCGGCGCAATATTTCGAGGCGGGCGAGCAGGACAATCTGGCCGAGGCGGTCGAACTGGTCGAGGGCGGCTATCCGGCCTTCGACCGCCAGGCCTTCCTGGAAGGCCATATGACGCCGGTGCTGTGGGGGTCGGCTCTGCGCCATTTCGGCATCGACGAACTGCTGAAGGCCATCGGCGACTGGGCCCCCGCGCCCAAGGTCATGAAGGCGAGGAAGGAATCCCCGCCCGAGACCCGCAACGCCCCCGCCCCCGTAGACACCGTGGTCGAGCCGGGCGCCGACGAGGTGACCGGCTTCGTCTTCAAGGTCCAGGCCAATATGGACCCCAACCACCGCGACCGGATCGCCATGTTCCGCATGGCCTCGGGCGCCTTCAAACGCGGCATGAAGCTGAAGGTGCAGAACACGGGCAAGTCCCTGTCGGTCAATGCGCCGATCATGTTCTTCGCCAGTGACCGCGAACTGGCCGACGACGCCTTCGCTGGCGACGTGATCGGCATTCCGAACCACGGCGTGCTGCGCGTGGGCGACAGCCTGTCGGAGAGCGGCGTGGTGCGGTTCGCCGGCCTGCCGAACTTCGCGCCTGAAATCCTGCAACGGGTGCGGGTCAAGGATCCGCTGAAGGCCAAACACCTGAAGAAGGCGCTGGA
>JBKBXN010000126.1:0-8142 GCA_046314055.1 Brevundimonas sp. | reverse complement strand
TCTGGTCGGCGATCTTCATGGGAGACTCAGTCTGTTGATGCGGGGAGGACGTCCTGACCCATCCAGGCGGGCCGACGCAAGCGCACCTGACGGCCCTCGACGGTCAGGTCGCCGTCGATACGGTCGATGCGCAACAGGGCCATGGCCGAGCCGTCGCGGCCGGACAGCACCTCGCCCGCGCGCAGCTCGCCCTTCAGCACCTCGGCGCCGAAGGGGGGCGGGGGGCCGTCGAAGTCCAGGGCCAGCATGCGGTTCTTGATTACCCCCCGGCGCTTCATGCGCGACGTCGTCTCCTGGCCGACGAAACAACCTTTCTGGAAGTCGATTCCGTTCAGCAGGTCGAAGTCGGCCTCGATCGGATAGGTCTTGTCCTGAGGAGCGTCGGCGGTCGGATCCGGCACGCCGACGGATAGGCGGTGCAGGTCATAGTCGGCCTCGGTCGCGTCGCCCCTGCTCTCGCTTGTCGCGCCCTCGCCATAGCGGCGGCCGCCCATCAGCGGCGTGCGCGGATCGGCGATGAAGCCGGCGGGCACCTCCGGCCAGGCGGCGAAGACCGGGCGGTCGTCGGCGGCCACCTGGACCTTGGCGCGGAGCTTGTACATCGACAGCCGTTGGATCAAGGCGTCGCGGCGGTCGGCGGCCACGTCCAGCAGGACCCCTTCGGCCTCACCCAGGATGAACAGGTCGAACAGCAGCCGGCCGGGGGGCGACAACAGGGCGCCGAACCGGAGTTCGCCGTCGCCCAGCGTCTCCACGTCCTGGGTCAGCAGATTGTGCAGGAAGGGCCGGGCCTCCTCGCCCATGACGGAGATGAGGGCGCGGGAGGAGAGGCGGGCGATGGGCATGGCGCCAAGATAGGGACGCGGACCCCTGGGCTCCAGACCTGTTGTCGCCGCAAGCCGTCAGTGGGGCGTTCGGGACTGGATGAAGTCCGCCACATCCTCGACCACGCCGGGCGCAAGGGGCAGGTCGGGGTTGGAATAGGCGGCGATGTTTGCGGCCCGTTCGGCGGGGGCGGTCTTCAGGACATGATTGACGCCATCCCACAGTTTCAGCGTCGCCTGCGGATCGGCGGCGGCCAGGGTCTGGGCGTCGACGACGCCGACCTGAATGTCGGTGGTCCCCTGTCCGATGAAGACCGGGCCTTCATAGGCGGCGATCAGGGCGGCGGGGTCCAGCGGCAGCCACGAGATCAGATAGGGCTGGACTGACGGACGGAACAGGGCGGCCAGGGCGGGCGGCGTGTCGGCGACGGTGCGGCCGGCTTCCAGCTCGGTCAGGGCGGAAAAGGCCTGGGCCTTCATCGGTTCCGGCAAGGCGGCCAGTTGTTCGCGAATGACCACGCCCGCTGGACGACCGGCGCCGGACAGCAGGACCAGGCCGCAGACTTTGCTGGATTCGGGGTCGTCGCCGCCCTCGACGGCCTTCAGGGCGATGAGGGCGCCCTCGCTGTGGCCGATCAGCCAGGCGCAGGGCTTGCCGGCGCGACTGGCGGCCTCGGCGGCCCAGGCGCGGGCGTCGGCGACATAGGCGTCAAAACGCAGATCGGCCTCGGCAGGACCCGCCGCAGCACTGGCGGCGACGCCGCGCTTGTCGATGCGGACCGTGGCGACCCTCTGCGCCGCCAGCCCTTCCGCCAGCAGGCGGTAGGTCGAGGCGGAGACGCCGGCCGGGCTGTTCCCATTGCGATCCGTCGGGCCGGAGCCGGGCAGGATGACAGCGACGGCGCTCGCGTTCTCGGGCGTCAGCGAGGTCCCGTGCAGCGGCGCGGGTTGGGCGGGCAGGGCGATCTCGGTGGAGACCGGACCGGCGAGCAGGGCGAGGGTCAGCATCAACATGGGGGTCTCCGTGTCGGATCTGGGTCGGATGAGGTTCAGAAGGGCTGGCGGTCGGGATCGCTGCGCCAGACGCGCCAGCTCTCGAACACCGAAAGGGCCGCGACCATCAGCACGGCCGTCGTCAGGGACAGGACGCCCAGCGGCTGGGGCGCGAGGGGAGCGGCGATCAGGCCGACCAGTCCCAGCAGGAGGAACAGGCGTCCCGCCAGTCGGTTGGAGCGGTCCCAGGCCAGCCGGCTCTTGTAACTCCAGGGGGTACGGACCCCGACCACCGGATTAGGCGCGACCCGGCCGAGGAAGGCGCCCAGGACCAGAAGGATCAGCGACACCCCCGCCATGGTCACCACCGGCCCGGTCTCGACCGTAGCGTTGCCCAGCCCCGCCCAGCTGATCAGCAGGCCGATGGCGGCGAAGGCGAACAGGCTTATGCCCTGTCCGATCCGCAGCGAACGGCTGCGCGAGGCGTCGCCTTCAGAAGCGGCGCGCAGGGCGCCCAGGGCCAGGCCTGCCGAGGCGATGAAGCCGATCAGGGTCATGCCGCCGAGGAAGGTCGCGAACTCGACCCGACTGCCCCAGCGGTCGACCTCCCAACTACTGTTCCAGTGCATCGGCATCGGCTCGGTCGGGCCGTTGAAGCCGACGTGCAGGGCGAAGGCCGCCTGGAGCGCGAAGACGGCCAGGGTCAGATAGTCCAGCAGCGACAGGCGATCCGTCATCGGCGGGGCTCCTTCTGGGGGATGGACGGGACTTCGGCGGTTTCGCCCGTTCCGGCGATGTCCATCAGGAAGGCCATGGCCTCTTCGACCGCCGAGATTTCCAGCCGGTAGCGAATAGTCTGGCCCTCGCGCTCGGGACTGACCAGGCCGGCCTCCTTCAAGGCGTTGAGATGGCCGGTGATCGTCGGCCAGCTCATGTCGAAGCCGGCGGCGATGTCGCCGGACGCCAGAGGGCCGGCGCGCAGCATGGCGATGATGCGACGGCGCACCGGATGCGACAGGGCTTTGAACAGGGTGTTCATAGGAAAGACCCTAATTAGGGAAAGCCCTAATTGCAAGTCCATGTGCGGCAGGAGCCGCGGAAGTGAGACGGAATGCGCCATTGCAAGGCAATCGCATCAAGGGGTATGCAGCCGCCTTCCTTCCTGATCTTGAGAATATTTTGCAAACCATGGCTCGCTCGACCCGCCGTTTCGCCTGCGCCGCCAGCCTGCTGGCCCTCACTGTCGCCACGCCGGCCCTGGCCCAGCAGGCGGCGACTGCGCCCGCCGAGCTGGACGAGATCGTCGTTACCGGCTCGCAAGTGCGGCTGACCGGCGTGGCGGCGGGCGGGCAGGTGGCTACGGGCGGGCGGGTCGGCCTGCTGGGCAATATGGATGTGATGGACACGCCCTATTCGACCAGCAACTACACCGAGAAACTGATCCGCGATCAGCAGGCGCGGGGCATCGGCGACGTGCTGCAGAACGATCCGACGGTGCGGGTGTCCAAGGGCTTCGGCAATTTTCAGGAGCTGTATGTGATCCGGGGTTTCCCGGTCTTCTCGGACGACATGAGCTACAACGGCCTGTACGGCGTGCTGCCGCGTCAGTTCGTGGCGGCCGAACTGGTCGAGCGGGTTGAGGTCTTCCGCGGCGCCAGCGCCTTTCTGAACGGCGCAGCGCCGGGCGGGACGGGCGTGGGCGGCGCCTTCAACCTGACGCCCAAGCGCGCCGGCGCGCCGCTGACGCGCCTGACCGCCGGGGTGTCGGGCAATGACGAGATCTACGCCGCCGCCGATCTGGCCCGTCGCTTCGGCGCCGAGGAAGAATGGGGCGCCCGCCTTAACCTGGTCAGCCGCGACGGCGAGGGCTCGGTCGAGAACGAGAACGGCCAGCTGCGCGTCGTCGGCCTGGGCCTGGACCGCCGGGGCGCCCGCGCCCGCTTCTCGGCCGACCTGGGCTGGCAGGACCACCGCATCGACGCGCCGCGTCCGACCGTGACGCCTTCCGGCGGCGTTCCCGAGGCCCCCTCCGCCGACAAGAATTTCGCCCAGCCCTGGACCTATACCGATGAGGAACAGCTGTTCGGTGCGGCGCGCGGAGAGTTCGACATCACCGGTCGCGTCACCGCCTGGGCGGCATTCGGCGGACGTCAGGGCAAGGAAGACAATGTCCTGGCCAACCCGACCGCCCAGGCCGACGGAGCCCTGAGCGCCTATCGGTTCGACAATGTGCGCGAGGACACGGTCTGGTCGGGCGACGTCGGGGTGCGCGCCGACGTGACCACGGGCCCGGTGGAGCACCGTCTGGTGGCGTCGGCCTCTCAGGTGCAGTCGAAGTCCAGGAACGCCTACGCCTTCTCGAACTTCTCGGGCTTCGCCAGCGACCTGTACAATCCGGCCTTCGTCGCAGCCCCCACCCCGGACTTCTTCGTCGGCGGGGATCTGGACGATCCGAACGTGACGGAGCGGGTCCGCAACTCTTCGGTCGCCGTGGCAGACCGCCTGTCGTTCCTGAACGGCCGGTTGCTGGCGACGGTCGGCGTCCGCTATCAGGAGATCAAGACCAGCTCCTACGACTACAACACCGCCGCCGGGCTCTCGTCCTATTCCAGCGACGCGACCACGCCGGCCTTCGCTCTGGTCTACAAGCCCAGCGACAAGATATCGCTCTACGCCAACTATGCTGAGGCTCTTGTGCCCGGCACGACGGCGCCGGCGGTGGTCAACGGCGTGACGGTCGTGAACGGCGGCGAGGTCCTGTCGCCCTTCCGCGCCGAACAGGCCGAGATCGGCGCTAAATATGACGCCGGGTCGTTTGGCGGTACGCTGAGCGTCTTCCGCACCACCCTGCCAAGCGCCTATTTCGATCCCGACACCGCCATCTACTCCGACGGCGGCGAGCAGGAGAACCAGGGCGTCGAACTGACCGTCTATGGCGAGCCGATCTCCGGCCTGCGCCTGATCGGCGGCGCGACCTGGCTGGAGGCCGAGATCAACCGCTCGCTGACTGCGGCCAACGAGGGCAAATCCGCCATCGGCGTGCCGGACTTCCAGATCAACGCCAATGTCGAATGGGACGTGCCGATGGTCAGCGGCCTGACGCTGGAGGGCCGTGCGGTCCATACCGGCGCGCAGCCCGCCAATGCGGCCAACACGCTGGAGCTGGAAGAGTGGACCCGGTTCGACGCCGGCCTGCGCTACGCCTTCGTCGCCGGCGGCAAGGACCTGACGGTGCGGGCGCGGGTCGAGAACGTCGCGGACGAGGACCAGTGGGTCGCCGTCGGCGGCTATCCGGGTTCGAACTATCTGACCCTGGGCGCGCCGCGCACCTTCCGCCTCTCGGTCTCGGCGGAATTCTGATCGGATGAAGACGCGGACCATCCGCGCCTGGTCCTGGACGCACAAATGGTCGAGCCTGGTCTCCACGCTCTTCCTGCTGATGCTGTGCGTCACGGGCCTGCCGCTGGTCTTCACCCACGAGATCGAAGAGGTCTTGCTAGAGCAGACCTGGACCCCGGCCGATCCGGACGGGCCGCGTCTGACCCTGGATGAAGTGCTGGCGGCGGCTCTGGCGCGCCACCCCGGCGAGGTCCCCGCCTTCATGAGTTTCGACGAGGATCGGCCGGTGGTGAACGTCACCAGCGTCGATCCGAACGGCCCGGCCGGGCGCTACAGTTTCGAGCCGATCGACCAGACCAGCGGCGCGGTCGCCCCGCCGGTGGCCGGCCATCCGGTCATGGAGTTCCTGCTTCAGCTGCACACCGACATGTTCCTGGGCCTGCCGGGGATGCTGTTCCTGGGGCTGATGGGCCTGATGCTGATCGTGGCGGTGCTGTCGGGGGTGGTGCTGTACGCCCCCTTCATGCGGCGCCTGCCGTTCGGCACGGTGCGCGCGGCTAAGTCGGCGCGGACGCGGTGGCTGGACTATCACAACCTGCTGGGCGTGGTGACCGTGGCCTGGCTGCTGGTGGTCGGGGCGACGGGCGTGGTCAACACCCTGGCGACGCCGATCCTGGCCTATTGGAAGAACACGGCGCTGAAGGAACTGACCGTCGCCTATGACGCCCCGGCGCCGACCGGCGAACGGGCCTCGCTGGATGCGGCGGTAGAGCGGGCGAAACAGGCTCTACCCGGCATGAAGCTTCAGTTCGTCGCCTTCCCGGGAACCGACTATTCGACCGATCACCACTACGCCGTCTTCTTCCACGGCGACACGCCGCTGACGACCCATCTGACCACACCGGCCCTGATCGACGCCCGGACCGGGGAGCTGGCGGCCGTGGCGCCGACGCCCTGGTATGTGAAGGCCCTGTCCCTATCCCAGCCGCTGCACTTCGGCGACTATGGCGGGCTGGGGCTGAAGATCCTTTGGGCGCTGCTGGACCTGGCGACCATCGTCATCCTGGGGTCCGGCCTTTACCTCTGGCTGGTCAAGGGACGGCGGAAACCGGCATGAGCCGTAAGGATCTGACCATCTGGGCCATCTTCGGCGCGCCCGTCGCTGTCTTCGTGCTCAGCCTGACGGGGCTGATCGGAGCCCTGCTGGGGGACGGCGTCTGGGATGCGGTCTTTTCGACCCTGCTGGCCTCGACCGTGATCGTCACCGTCTGGGCCTTGATCCGACGCCGACGCTGACCGCGGTCAGATCGAGAAGCTGACGCCGCAGCCGCAGCTGGAGGCGGCGTTGGGATTGCGGACCACGAACTGGGCGCCGGCCAGTTCGTCGACATAGGCGATCTCGGAATTCTTCAGGAAGGGAACCGAGACGGGGTCGATCAGGGCGGTCTGACCGTCGGCCTGGATCCGCAGGTCGTCGTCCTCGGCCGTCTCGACCAGTTCGAACCGGTACTGGAAGCCCGAACAGCCGCCGCCGTCCACCGCCACGCGCAGCATCAGGGTCTTGCTCTCGGCCGCGCCCAGTTTGGCCAGGCGTTTGGCGGCGCTGGCGGCCAGGATTATGCCTTCCGGCGCGCGCGTGGCGACCGTGAAGGCGGGTGTGGACGGTTCTGTGGATTGGACGGTGCTCACGGCTGTCTATATGAGGCGCGCAAGGGCGTTCGCAAAGGCCCGCATGCTTCAAAGTTGATGACTTGAGCCAGATGCCTCTCGCCCCCTACGCCGAACGCGCCGATCTGACCCAGGGGCGCCGCTTCTTCGAGCCGCCCAGCCGCACCCGCACAGCCTTTGCCCGGGACCGCGACCGCATCATCCATGCGACGGCCTTCCGCCGCCTGAAGGAGAAGACCCAGGTCTTCGTGGCCCACGAAGGCGATCACTACCGCACCCGCCTGACCCATTCGCTGGAGGTGGCGCAGATCGCCCGGTCGTTGGCCCATGCGCTGAGGCTGGACGACGATCTGGCCGAGACGGTCGCTCTGGCCCACGATCTGGGCCACCCGCCCTTCGCCCATGCGGGCGAGGACGAACTGGTGATCCAGATGGCCGACCACGGCGGCTTCGACCACAATGTCCAGAGCTTCCGCGTCGTCACCGAGCTAGAGAACCGCTATCCGCAGTTCGACGGGCTGAACCTGAGCTGGGAGACGGTCGAGGGGGTCATCAAGCACAATGGCCCCGTGTCGCACCGGCTGGACGAGCCGGCCTGGTCGGTGGTGCTGCCGTACCGGACGGGCGGGGAGGCGGGCTGGGATCTGCGCCTGGGCACCTTCGCCTCGCTGGAGGCCCAGTGCGCCGCCATCGCCGACGACATCGCCTACAACAACCACGACGTGGACGACGGGGTGCAGGCGGGGCTGATCACGCTTCAGGATCTGGACCAGGTCCCGTTGATCGGACCGATGCTGGCGCAGGTTCGCCGCGACTGGCCCGCCATCGACGACCGGATGCTGCGGATCGAGGCCGTGCGGCGGATGATCGGGGTCATGGTCGAGGACGTCCTGGCCGAGACGGCGCGTAGGCTTGAAGAGGACCGGATCGGCTCGACCGAGGATGTCCGCACGGCGACGCGGACCATGGTGGATTTCTCGCGGTCGATGCACGCGGACCTGGCGGTTCTGCGCAAGTTCCTGTTCGAGCGGATGTATCGCCACTACCGGGTCAACCGGACGCGCAGCCAGGCGCGGCGGGTTTTGTCGCAACTGTTCGAGCTGTTCATGGCCGAGCCGGAGGTGATGCCGCCGGAGTGGGGCGTGCCCGCGGCGACCGACGACCGGACGGCCAGGGCCCGCGCTGTGTGCGACTATATCGCCGGGATGACCGACCGCTACGCGCTCGAGGAATACCGCCGTCTGACGGACCCGGACGTGCCCGGCTAGAGGCGAGCCGGATGGGCCGGATACCCGCAATGATTGTTGAAGCCGTCCAG
>JBKBXN010000125.1:0-8279 GCA_046314055.1 Brevundimonas sp. | reverse complement strand
TCGCCCTTCGTCAGGCGGAAGGCGTCCAGTTCGCGGCCCGTCGCGGTAAAGGCGCGATAGACCACCGCGTCCTGCGACACATCCAGGGTCTGGAAGGTCTGGGTCCGCGCGGCTGTCCGGTCGGCCCAGGTCAGATCCGCCATCGGATACATCTTCGGCCCGGCGACCGACACCACATAGGTCGAGCCATGGTCCGACCTGTGACCAGGGCCGGTGTTGGTCATGACGCCCTCGCCTATGGCGCCGCGCGCATAGCCATGGTCGTGGGCCTGGAGCACCAGGTCCACGCCGTATTTGTCGATCAGAGGCTTCAAGGCGTCGCGAACCCGGCTGTTGTCGCGGTCGGGATCGATCGAGAACAGCGGGAAGTGCAGGAACAGCACCGTCCAGCGGTTCGGATTGTCCGCCAGGACCTGGTCCAGCCATCGCACCATTTCGGTCCGCATGGCCTCGTCGCCGTGGAACAGCGGGGCGTCGATCGAGATCAGGCGCAGCCCCTGATAGTCGACGGTCCAGGCGGTTTCCTTCAGCCGCTCCACGCCCGCCGGCCCGGTCTCCGGCAGGGTGAACTGCCGGCGCCATTGGGGGTTCAGGATCGGGCCGCGGCCGTATTCGTGATTGCCCGGCGTCGGCATCTGCGGCGTCTGAGCGTACAGGAAGCCGCCCGAGGCGAACCATTCGCCCCACTCGTTGTCGCTGTCGTGCCGGTTGATCAGATCGCCGGCGTGGATGACGAAGGCGGCGTCGCCCGCCTTGCGGAACCCCATCCTCAGCGTGCGCGACGCCTCGCTGAGGATATTGTTCTGCATGTCGCCGAAATACAGGAAGGTGAAGGGCTCGGGCGTCGCAGCGGCCGTCTTGAACTGCAGCCACTCCGACCAGGCCCCGCCCGAACCGACCCGATAGACATAGACGGTCGCCGGCTTCAGCCCCGTCATCACGGCCGAATGATAGGCCGCCCGGAAGTCCGCCGCCTCGCGCACCGCCAGGACCGCATCATCGGTGGTCGCCGCCACGCGAACGGCGGAGGCGATGAAATCCGGCCCGTCCTGGGCCTCGGCGAACTCCGCCTCCCCGTCCAGGCCCGGCGCGGTGCGCCAGGTGACGGCCATCTGATGCGCCGGATCGGCGGTCAGGTTCAGAATGATCCGCTCGGGTTGGACCGTCGCCGGCGCTATCGGGCGTTCGGAAGCCTGGACCGGCGCCGGTTCGGGGCGATCCGGACGCTGGGTCTGGGCCGTGGCGGGGAAGACGCCCAGGGCCGCGACAGCGGCCCCGAGCATGAGGGTGCGAGGAAACTTCATTTTCGCCACCCTCAGAAGACGTAGGTCAGGCCGAGCGAGATGGACCGCCCGTTCTTGATATAGGCCCGGCTGGAGGCCGTGCTCGAACCGGCCGTGTACCAGTAGGTGTGGTTGTCGAAGAGGTTCTGCACCTGCAGCGAGGCGGTGGCCCCGGCCCACAGTTTGCGCCGCACGTTCAGGTCCACGAACTCATAGTCCTGTTCGTAGGGATTATTGCCGAAGTCCTGAATCCCCTCAAGGAACTCGGACTGGTAGCTGTAGGCGGCGTAGGCTTCCCAACCGCTGTACTGCCAGAACAGCTGCACATTGGCGATGGCCTCGGGCGTCTCCATCAGCGGCAGGGTGTAGCCCGCCGGGTGCCAGGAGATTCCGGTCTCGGCTTCCGAATGCTGCAGCGTCAGGTTCACGCTGGCGCCAAGGCCCGACAGGGCGCCCGGCAACCAGTAGAAGATCTGCTGGGCGCTCATCTCGACGCCGTAAACCTCTGCCCATTTGCCGTTGTTGGGCATGGAGATGGTGACGCCGTCCGGCCCGATGTTGGCCCCTGCGGTGCCGTCGCGAATGTTGCTGGAGGCCGAACGGAACAGGAAGTTCTCGATATCCTTGTAGAACAGGCCCAGCGAATAGGCGCCGGTGTCGCCGTTGTAGCGCTCGATCGACAGATCGTAGTTGATCGCCTTCATCGGCTTCAGGTCGGGGTTGCCCTGTTCGATGCCGATCAGCACCCAGTCCGAGGTGGGGTTCTCATCGCCGTCGCCGTCCGGATCGGTGTCGTAGCTATACTCCCGGGCCGAGGTCATGCGGGCGATGTCGGGGCGGGCGAAGCTGGTCCAGATCGCCGCGCGCACCTTGGTGTTGCGGTTCAGCGCATAGTTCAGATGGATCGACGGCAGGACATTGACGAAGTCGCTCTTGTCCGTCGTGAACCGCTCGCCCTGAACCTCGTCCAGCACATAGGCCGAGATGTCGTTGCGCGTGCTCTCGACCCGCAGGCCGCCGATGATCTGGGCGTCGCCGAAGCGGGCCGTGGCCATCAGATAGCCGGCGAGAATGTCTTCCTTGAACTCGAAACTGTCCTCGTTGCTGAGTTCGGCGCTGGAAGGGTCGGTGGCGAAGCCTTCGAAGAAGCTGCTGTCGCCGTTCATCGCCCGGCTCAGTTCCGCCAACATGGCCTGGTTATCCAGCACCACGCCCAGGCGGTAGAGGCCCGTATATTCGCCGTCGAACAGGTTCGTGACCTCCTTGCCGTAGAAGGCCGAGAAGTCCGCCAGGGTCCCATCCGCGTCGAGGTCGAGGAATTCGCCGCTATAGGTCGAGCGTTTGGAGGAATAGAATTTCGCCCCGCCCTTCACCGACTCCAGCCAGGGAGAGACGGGCCGCCATTCGGCGTTGAACTGACCCTGCCACAGATCCTCTTCCGCCCCGCCGACCTCGCCGGACAGGCCGGCGTAGTCGTATTCGGACGGGTCCTGGACCGCCGCCATGCCGGCGTCGTTCAGCACCCATTTCGGGAACCGGCTGTCGCCGAAGTTGACGATGTCGACGCCTTCGTTGCCCAGCCAGCCGTATTTGTCGCTACGGAACTCCATCTCGTAGCTGTCGTCGATATTGTCCTCGGACTTGGCGTAGGACAGGTCGTAATCCAGCTTGAAATCACCGTAGCGGCTGACGCCGCCCAGGTTCAGCGACATCAGCGAACCGGTCTCGCGCGACCCTTCCCAGAAGCGACGCAGGCGGAAACCCTGCGGATCCCAGGTCCCCGAGGCGCCGTTCAGCGTGTAGTAGGACTTGGTCGATCGGTCCGCATCGGTGATGACGCCGTCGCCGTCCCGGTCAACGATCTGGGCGGTGGTATAGGAATAGATATTGCCCTTGGCGCCTGAACCGATGATGGCGTCGTCCGGGTTGGCCAGACCGGTGGCGGTCTTGTCCACCTGGGTCAGACGGGTCGAGTTCTTCGCCGTATCGTTGCGGAAGTTCAGCCGGTTGTCGAACTCGTCCTGGGTGTATTCATTGAACTGGCCGCGAAAGTGGAAGTCGTGGCGGTCGCCGCGATAGTCGAGGCTGGCGTTCAGCCCTTTGCGCTCGACCTCGGTCTCGCCGAACGCCAGGTCCATGCCGCGCAGCACGAAACTGTCCGTGTCCCAGCCTAGGCTCTCGCTGTCTTCGTACCAGACCGGAGGCTGGTTATCGCCGTCGACGCCGTTCTGTTCGAACTGGGACTTACGTCGCGACCAGCTGGCGGTGACGAACACGCCCCAGTGATCATTGAACTGGCGACCGAAGGAGCCGGAGACTTCGCCCGAGGTCTTGTCGTCGAACTTGTCCAGGAACCCGGCCGAAGCCGACAGGACGCCATAGGTCGGCTTATGGTCGAACGCCGTGGGCGTGCGGATGTCGATGGAGCCCCCCAGGGCGTCCCCGTCACGGTCCGGCGTCAGGCTCTTGACCACAGTGATGGAGTCGATGCCTTCCGGCGGCAGAAAGCTGAGGCGCACGCCGCGATAGAAGCTGTCGTCCGGCGAACCGGTGCCGCCGATGCGGACGCCGTTCATGGTGTAGTTGTTCAGCTCGGTCGACAGGCCGCGGATCGTGATCCGGTCCCCCTCGCCCGTGGTGTGGTTGCGCACGGCGTTGACGCCAGGCAGGCGCGACAGGGACTCGGCGACATTGTTAGCCGGCAGGTCGCCCATGTCGTCGGCGCTGATGACGTCTGAGATGAAGTCGGCGTCGCGCTTGGCGTCCAGCGAGCGGCGCATGCCGGCGGCGTAGCCGACCACGACAACTTCCTCCAGCTCTGTCGCATTCGGGGTGGGCGCGGACGCCTCGGCCGACTGACGCACCAGGGTCAGAACGCCGCGCACCTCACGCACCTCGACGCCGGAGCCCGCGATCATCCGACGCAGCGCCTCGCGCGGGGCCATCGCCCCGGACACGCCTTGCGATCTAAGACCACGCGTCAGCTCCGGATCGAAGACGATCTGCAGGCCGGTCTGGCGCGACAAGGTCTGCAAGGCCAGCCCAAGATCCTGAGCCGAAATATTGAAGGTCGCCCGCGCCTCGGCGCTGCGTGCGACTTGCAAGGCCTGAGCCGGCGCCGCAGCGGAAGCCAGAACCGCGACGGCGGCCGCCGCAAGAAGGCCGGTCTTATGAATACGCATATGATAGATCCCCCGCGACCGCACATGGTCGCCAATGGGGAAGACGACGGACTCGGCCGTCCTGACACCCGTCTTGAAAACTTGCTCTGATCGTCACCTAAGCTTCAGACAAGACGTAGGCGTCATCAGCCTTGCGGGTCAGCCTGAGCCCGTGCAGACGCGCGATGGCGGCCAAGGCGTTCTCAGGATGCTGATAGGAAAAACGGCCGCTGACCAGGGCGCGGCCAAGCTCCGGATCCGACAGAGAAACCCGCACCCCCGTCGCCCGTTCCAGATCGCCGATGACGCTGATCAGCGTCGCTTCGTCCAGTTCCAGCCAGCCCTCGGTCCAGGACGGAAAACCGGTGTCCGTTTCGGGTTGTCGCAGAGAGGCGCGCAGGACGGCGCCCTTCATCACGCGTGCGCGTTCTCCGGCGCGAACCCGGACCGCCCCCCCCTTGGTCGGCGCCACATCGACTGCGCCTTCGAACACCATGACCTCGACCATCGGCCCTTCGGGGGTTTCGAGGGCGTCCACATTGAACCGCGTCCCCACGGCCGTCACACGCACCCCTTCCGCCTCCACGGTGAAGGGGCGGGCTGTATCATGAGCGACCTCGAAGAAACCTTCTCCGTCCAGGCTTAGCCGCCGCTGTTTGTCGTCCAGCAACACTCGAACCGTACTGGCGCCGTTGAGCCGGACCGCTGATCCATCCGCAAGCGCCACAGCTTGCGGCGCGCCGAAGCGGCCAACGAATCGGTCGCCCTGGAATGACGGCGCCCCGATGAACAGGGCCGCAAAGGCGGCGCAGGCCGCGAGTCCCAGGGGCGCCCAGACATGGGCCTTGCCAAAACTGGGGGCGCGAGGCTTCGCCGCCGTGTGCGCCGCGCGACGCGCCGCCCAAAGTACGGCCGGATCGGCGATCAGCGCCTCATGCTCGCGCAACAGCTTTTGACGATCCGGCCGCCCTGCCAGCCAGGCGTTCAGCACGGTCTGACGCGCCGGGGTCCAATCCCCGCCATTTTTTTCGTCCGCCCAGAGCGCCGCCGTCCGGTCGTCACGCGCGTCGAAGGGGTCAATCGACATGATGCGCCTCCGCCGTCTTGCGAAGGGTCTGAGCGGCGCGACTGTAATGTTTCTGAACCGCCTCGACCGACATCCTCATCTCGCTGGCGATCCTTTCATAGGATTCCTCGCCTGCGCGGCGTCGAATGAACACTTCGCGCCGCAGAGGCGGCATGGCGTCCAGGGCTTGCTGACAAAGACGCAATCGCTCGTTCATCTCCAGCGACTCCAACGGCGTCGCCCCGCCGTCGATCGGGGTTTCCGCCTCGCCGAGATCGTCCAGCGCCATATTCGCCGACCGTCGCGCCCGATCAATCACAATATTGCGGGCCGCGCGCATCGCATAGGACAGCGGATCGGTGATCAGGGCGACCCGTGCGCGCGAGAGCACCCGCAGGATAGCCTCCTGCGCCACGTCTTCCGCGTCGGCGGTCGAGGCCAGTCTGCGGCGCACATAGGCGAGCAGCGCACGATTGTGCGCCACGAGCGCTTGCCCCACCTCGTGCTCGTGACTGACCACGCGTCCTCCTCGAAAGGGGGGCTATAGAAGCGTCACATTACGATAACGCGACGCTTGCCGCATTCACTCACGATCGACCCTCGCTTTGCCCATCGGCGAACCCGAACTTCATCGCGAGTTCGCTCCACGCGCGCGGATGTGCTGGCCGACCTCTGCATCGCCCGACCTCATACGTTGGGCGCGCCGACGGGTTGGCTCGTAGCGAACGTCTTGGCTTAAAATCGGCCTGCTCCAAAATGACGCGCTTTAGAATGTCGGGTCGCCACGGCGGAGCCGCTCGGGCTAAGGTACGGGATACGCCCTGTGATCGTGGGCGTTCCCGACCCCGAACAATGCCGCCGAGAAGGTCGATCCTTGCTGCTTGTGCTTGCCCTCCTGCCCTTGATCGGCGCCCTCGTCCCAGCCCTGGCCATTCGCGCGGGTCGCAATGCCAGCGCCGTCGCGGCCGGGACCGTGACCCTGGCGGCGCTGGTGATCCTCGGCACGCTCACGCCGGCCGTGATGGCGGGCGAGACGGTCCAGGTCCGGATCGAGTGGGTCCCCTTGCTGGGGCTGAACCTCAACCTCTTCCTCGACGCGCTTGGCCTGATGTTCGCCGGCATGATCCTCGGCATCGGCCTGCTGATCATCGTCTACGCCCGGTTCTACCTGTCCAAGGCCGATCCGATGGGCCGGTTCTTCGTCTATCTCCTGCTGTTCCAGGGGGCGATGATGGGCATCGTCCTGTCGGACAACGTCCTGCTGCTGCTGATCTTCTGGGAGCTGACCAGCCTGTCGTCCTTCCTGCTGATCGGCTTCTGGCGGCGTCTGCCGGAAGGTCGGCAGGGCGCGCGGATGGCGCTGGCGGTCACGGGCGCGGGCGGGCTGTCGCTGATCGGCGGGCTGCTGATCCTCGGCAATATCGCCGGCTCCTACGACCTTACGGTGATCCTGCAGAACCGCGAGGCGATCCAGGCGTCGCCCCTGTATCTGCCCGCCCTGCTGCTGATCCTGGGCGGGTGTTTCACCAAGTCGGCGCAGTTCCCGTTCCATTTCTGGCTGCCCCACGCCATGGCCGCCCCAACGCCGGTCAGCGCCTATCTGCATTCCGCCACCATGGTGAAGGCCGGCATCTTCATGCTGGCGCGGCTGTGGCCGGTGCTGTCGGGCACGAATGAATGGTTCTATCTGGTGGCCACCACCGGTCTGGTGACCATGGTGTTCGCGGCCGTCGTGGCC
Organism: Brevundimonas sp.; assembly: GCA_046314055.1. Classification (GTDB taxonomy): domain Bacteria; phylum Pseudomonadota; class Alphaproteobacteria; order Caulobacterales; family Caulobacteraceae; genus Brevundimonas. The sequence goes on along the minus strand of JBKBXN010000125.1, from coordinate 1,031 downwards.
CTGTTCAAGGACGACCTGAAGGGACTGCTGGCCTATTCGACCATCAGCCACCTCGGGTTCCTGACCATGCTGTTCGGCTTCGGCACTCCGATGGCGGCGGTGGTGGGGGTGTTCCACATCCTCAACCACGCCACCTTCAAGGCCGCCCTGTTCATGAATGCGGGCATCGTCGATCACGAGGCGGGGACGCGCGACATCAAGCGGCTGGGCGGTCTGGCGACCCTGATGCCGATCGCGGCCACTTTGGCGGTCGTCGCCGGTCTGTCGATGGCGGGCATCCCGCCGCTGAACGGCTTCATCTCCAAGGAGATGATGCTGGAAGAGGCCGCCCACACCGTCTGGTGGAGCCAGCCCTGGCTGGTTCCGGCCCTGGCGACCCTGGGGGCGACCTTCTCGGTGGCCTATTCGTTCCGCTATATCGTCCATGTCTATTTCGGGAAAAGGCGGACGGACTATCCCAAGCCACCGCACGATCCCGGCATCGGTCTGTGGGGCCCGCCAACGGTGCTGGTCGGCCTGGTCGTCGCCATCGGCCTGTTTCCCGCCGTCGTCGCAGGGCCGTTGGTCGAGGCGGTGTCGCGAGCCGTGATCGGCGGTGAGACCCCCTACTATTCCCTGTCTCTCTGGCATGGCCTGACCCCCGCCCTGTTCATGAGCATCGCGGCCATCGGCCTCGGCCTGGTGATCCTGAGCGCGCATCGGCCGATCGCCGCCGTATGGCGCAGCCTGTCGATGCCTGATGCCAAGGTCTTGTTTGATCGCGGGCTCGTGGCCGCGACCCGGGCGGCGGCGGCCTTCACCGACCGCACCCAGAACGGTTCGCTCGAGCGCTACATCGCCATGTTCATCGGCGCCGCCCTGGTGGTCGGGTTCGCCGGCTTCTTCGGGTTCGCCTTCGTCGCCGGTGACCGGCCGACGACCCCGGCGTCGCCGATGGCGATCGTCGCCTGGGGCGCGCTGATCACGGCCACGGTCCTAGTCCTGGTCCACCACCGGGCCCGGTATTTGTCGCTGATCTATATCGGCATCGT
>JBKBXN010000124.1:0-8419 GCA_046314055.1 Brevundimonas sp. | reverse complement strand
TAAACAACGTGTGCCCGGGGTCCATCCTGTCCGAGCGCATGCTCGCGAACGTGACCGCGCGGGCGAAGGAGAAGGGCATCTCCGTCGAGGAGGCGCTGGCCGAGCGCGCGGCGGAAGTCGCCGCCGACACCGAACACGCGGGGGCCGCCCTCGTGGCCGAGCCGCGCAAGGTGGTGATCGACTACGGCGGTCCGAACGTGGCCAAGCCGATGCACGTCGGCCACCTGCGCAGCGCCATCATCGGCGAGAGCCTGAAGCGGCTGTTCCGCTTCCGCGGCGACCATGTCACCGGCGACGCCCATTTCGGCGACTGGGGCTTCCAGATGGGGCTGCTGATCGTCGCCTGCGGCGACGAGGGGCTGGCTGAAGGGTTCATGGCGGAGGGCGACGGCCCCTTCCCGGCCGACAGTCCGGTGACCCTGGCCGACCTGGACCGGCTGTATCCGCTGGCCGCCGGCAAGGCCAAGGAAGACCCCGCCTTCCGCGACCGCGCCCGCAAGGCGACGGCGGAGCTGCAAAACGGCCGGCCCGGCTATCGCGCCCTGTGGGCCCATTTCGTGGCCGTCAGCCGCGAGGCGCTGAAGCGTGAATACGGCGACCTGTCGGTCGATTTCGACCTGTGGAACGGCGAGAGCGACGCCGATCCGCAGATGCCCGAAATGCTGGCGCATCTGAAGGCGACCGGCCTGTTGGTCGAGGACGACGGCGCCCAGGTGGTGCATGTCGCCAAGCCGGGCGAGACCCGCAAGAAGAAGCTGGCCGACGGTTCGGTGATCGAGGCGCCCTCGCCCCCGCCCCTGCTGGTGATCAGCTCGGAAGGCTCGGCCATGTACGGCACGACCGACCTGGCGACGATCCTGGACCGCAAGAAGGCCTTGTCGCCGGACCTGGCCCTGTATGTGGTCGACGAACGCCAGGCCGAGCATTTCGAACAGGTGTTCCGCGCCGCCTATCTGGCGGGCTACGCCGTCGAGGGATCGCTGGAGCATCTGGGCTTCGGCACCATGAACGGCCAGGACGGCAAGCCGTTCAAGACCCGCGCGGGCGGGGTGCTGAAGCTGCGCGACCTGATCGATCAGGCGACGGACAAGGCGCGCGAGCGGCTGCACGAGGCCAAGCTGGGCGACGACCTGTCGCCGGAAGAGTTCGAAGCCATCGCGCACAAGGTGGCCATCGCCGCCCTGAAGTTCGCCGACCTGTCGAACGCGCGGACCACCAGTTACGTCTTCGACCTGGACCGGTTCATGAGCTTCGAGGGCAAGACCGGCCCTTATCTTCTGTACCAGTCGGTGCGGATCAAATCCCTGCTGCGCAAGGCCGCTGAACAGGGCGCCGCGCCGGGCGCCATCGTCATCGCCGAACAGGCGGAGCGCGATCTGGCCCTGACGCTGGACGCCTTCTCGACCGCCGTGTCGGACGCCTATGACAAGCGGATGCCGCATCTGGTGGCCGAGCACGCCTATCGGGTGGCGCAGTCCTTCTCGAAATTCTACGCCGCCTGCCCGGTGCTGGTCGCGCCGGGCGAGGCGACGCGGGCTTCGCGCCTGGCCCTGTCGGCCGCGGCCCTGCGTCAGCTCGAGACGGCCCTGACCCTGCTGGGGATCGAGACGCCCGAGCGGATGTGACCGGCGTTCTGTGACCTGAAAGACGCGGACTCCGCTCGACAGCTCTGGTTAACCTTTGCCGGGGACAGGGAGCGGGCGACGGATGGGGAAACCCGACGGTCAGCAGTCGAAGGGGCGCAAAGCCTGGGGGCAGCACCGGGGACGTATCCGCATGGCGGACGCGGCCCTGCGCCCGTTCGGCCCAGCCGATCTGACGCCGCCGTTCCTGAAGCGCCGCGCCGTGCTTTATGTCGATGGGTTCAACCTGTTCCACGCCCTGCTGGACCAGAAGCGGCGCGAGTGGCTGTGGCTGGACTTGCAGGCCCTGGGGCGGGGTCTGATCGATCCGATGGAGCGGCTGACCGGCGTCGTCTGGGTCAGCGCCCACCGTCCCCAGGCCAGGGCGCGGATGGAGGCCCTGTTCCGCCATGAGGCCGCGCTGAGGGCGCGGGGCGTGCGCTGTCTGATGGGCCATTTCATCGTCCACGGCGAACACTGCCACGCCTGCGGACACGGCTGGAGTTCGGCGACGGAGAAGCAGAGCGACGTCAATCTGGCCCTGGCGGTGGCGGACGATGTGGCCGCCAACCGGGTCGATTCCGTCTATCTGCTGACCACCGACGGGGACCATGCCGCCACCGTGCGGTTCGTGCGCGAGGCCTATCCGGACAAGCGGATCGTCAGCGTCGCCCCGCCCGGACGGCTTCACAACCGCCAGATCGCCAACTGGACCGATGAACTGGTGGGGATCGGCCCCAATCTGGTGGCCCGGTCCATGCTGCCCGACCGGCTGAAGACGGCCAAGGGCTGGATCGAACGGCCCGAGGCCTGGAGCGCCCGGCCCAGCCTGCCCCCGCCCCCCGATCCGCCGCCGACCGACGACGCCGGAAAGACCAAGGCTGGACATCTGCGGCTGGTGGTGTCGAATTGACGCCTTCTCTCCGAAGGATGCTCCATGTCGTTAGACGCCTATATCGCCGGCCTGCCCAAGGCTGAACTGCACCTCCACATCGAGGGCTCGCTGGAGCCGGAGCTGATGTTCGAACTGGCGCAGCGCAACGGGGTGTCCATCCCCTATGACAGCGTCGAGGCGGTGCGGGCGGCTTATGATTTCTCGAACCTGCAGGACTTCCTGGACATCTATTACGCCGGGGCGGCGGTGCTGCTGACGCGCCAGGATTTCGAGGATCTGGCCTTCGCCTATTTCCAGCGGGCGGCCGCCGACAATGTGCGCCACGCCGAGATCTTCTTCGATCCCCAGACCCATACCGACCGGGGCGTGGCCTTCGGCGTGGTGGTCGAGGGGCTGATCGCGGGGATGGACCGGGCCAAGGCGGAACTGGGCGTCAGTTCGGGTCTGATCCTCAGCTTCCTGCGTCACCTGACCGAGGAAGAGGCGTTCGCGACCCTGGAGGCGGCCAAGCCTTATCTGCATCATTTCATCGGGGTGGGGCTGGATTCGTCGGAGGTCGGCCATCCGCCGTCCAAGTTCCAGCGCGTCTTCGCCGCCGCGCGTGAGCTGGGCCTGAAACTGTGCGCCCACGCCGGCGAGGAAGGCCCGCCCGCCTATGTGCACGAGGCGCTGGACCTGCTGCACATCGACCGGATGGACCACGGCAATCGCTCGATGGAGGACGAGGTCCTGGTCGAGCGGCTGGCGAGGGAACAGATGACCCTGACCGTCTGCCCCCTGTCGAACCTGAAACTGTGCGTCGTCGACGACCTGAAGGATCACCCCGTGCCCGAGATGCTGCGTCGGGGCCTGCACGTCACCCTGAACTCGGACGACCCGTCCTATTTCGGCGGGTATGTGAACGACAACTACAGCCGGCTGGCGGCGGCGGTCGGGCTGACGAAGGAACAGGTGACGCTGCTGGCGCGGAACAGTTTCGAGGGGTCGTTCCTGGGCGAGGCGGAGAAGGCGGCGTTTGTGGCGGAGGTGGAGGCCTACGCGAGATTGCAAGTCGGATGATCGAAGCGCTGCTGTCTATCGCATTATGCCTGAGTGCGGCGACCGCCGTCGCGACCTCATTGGGTGCCCACTTCGCTGCCGATTATTTCAAGCGAAACAAGATCGTGCAAAAATCAGCGCCCGATTTCATTCGATCAGGGCCACCACCGTTTTTCTTAGAGACCGGCATATCGCTGGGCGACATCTTCTCCGAAACGCACAAAGCGTACGGCAATAAATTCATAAGCCGGTGCGTTTACATCGCACGCGCTTCGATCATCGCCATAGGGGCTCTGTCCATCGCGCTGGTGATGGTCGTCGTCATCTGATCGAAGAGGCTGAAGCCATCTCCACCACTCCCACCGACTGAAGGCTGTTCCCCGCTGCCGCTGTCTGCATCTCGATGGCGCCAGACTGACATTCTCTTTCGTCATTCCGGGCGAAGCGCAGCGGAGACCCGGAACCCAGCGGCGCGCGGGAGCGCGAACCTATCGCGGACTCGCCGCTCAACATAGTGCGGCTGAGCCATTTCGCCTTTGGCGCCGCTGGGCTCCGGGTCTGCGGGCCGAGAGGCCCTTCGCCCGGAATGACGAAAGAAAAGGGAGCGTCAGCCGAGGACGGCCGCCGACTCCATTTCCGCCACGCCCAGCGCCCGGAAACTGTCGCGCGCCGCATCCTCGGTCGGTGGCGCGATCGCGCGGCTGGCGTCGGAGATGACCACGGCCTCGAAGCCTTCGCGCACCGCGTCCTCGGCGGTGAAGCGGACGCAATAGTCGAAGGCCAGGCCCGCCAGGAAGACCCGCGTCACGCCCAGGTCGCGCAGCAGGCCGGCGAGGCCGGTCGGGGTGCGATGGTCGTTCTCAAAGAAGCCGGAATAGGAATCGACCGCCGGATTGTAGCCCTTGCGGATCACCGCCAGCGCCTTTTGCACCGTGGGCGCGACGTCGGGATGGAAGTCGGCGCCGGGCGCGCCCTGGAGACAGTGGTCCGGCCACAGCATCTGGCGGCCATAGGCGACCTCGATCTCGGTGAAGGGGGCCGCGCCGGGGTGGTTGGAGGCGAAGCTGATCTGGTCCGGCGTGTGCCAGTCCTGGGTCAGGATCACGCGGGTGAACCGTTCGGCCAGCCGGTTGATCAGCGGCATGATCCCCGCCCCGCCCGCGACCGCCAGAGAACCGCCCTCGCAGAAGTCGTTCTGCGGGTCGATGACCAGGAGGGCGTCAGTCGGGCGGATCAACATCAGACGCCCGCGTAGGCGTCGATCTCGTTGGCCGAACCCAGGGCCACCGGGATGCGCTGGTGCAGATGCTCGGGCTGGATGTCCAGGATGGGCTGCGTCCCGTCCGTCGTCGCCTTGCCCCCGGCCTGTTCGACCAGGAAGGCCATGGGATTGCCCTCGTACATCAGGCGCAGCTTGCCGGGCTTGGTCGGCTCGCGGCTGTCCCACGGGTACAGGAAGACGCCGCCGCGCATCAGGATGCGGTGGACGTCGGCGACCATGGCCGCAACCCAGCGCATGTTGAAGTTCTTGCCGCGCGGGCCTTCGTCGCCCTTCAGCAGGTCGCCGATGTAGGTCTGCACCGGTTGGGACCAGTGGCGCAGGTTCGACATGTTGATGGCGAACTCCTTGGTGTCCGGCGAAATGGCGATGTCGTCGTGGGTCAGGATCCAGTCGCCGTCGTTCGACAGGGTGAAACCCTTCACCCCCGCGCCGGTCGTCATGACCAGCATGGTCTGGGGGCCGTACAGCGCATAGAGGGCCGCGACCTGGTTCCGGCCCGGCTGCATGAAGTCGGCCTCGGTCGGCGAAGGCGTAGCGGACTTTAGCACCGAGATGATGGTGCCGACCATGGCGTTGATGTCGATGTTGGACGAGCCGTCAAGCGGGTCGAACAGGACCAGATAGTCGCCGGTGGAATGGGCGGCCGGCTGGACCTCGTCCATCTCCTCCGAGGCGACGCCGGCGACGGCGGGGCTGGCCAGAAGCGCGTCGGTCAGCATGTCGTTGGTCATGACGTCGAGCTTCTTCTGCTCCTCGTCCTGGACGTTGATCTGGCCCGATGCGCCGAGGGCGCCGGCCAGGGCGCCGCCGGCGACGACCTTGCTGATATCGGCGCAGGTGGCGGCGGCGACGGTCAGGACCGTCTTCAGACCGTCGGGCGCATCCAGGGCGGCGATATGGGCGTCGAGGCGGGTGCGGTCGGCGGTCATGCGGTCGGTCCGGTGCGGCTGGGAGCGTCGCACCGTTCTTGGCGGGCGGACGGCTTCACCGCAAGACAAGAAACCCTCTCCCCTCTTACCCCGTCATCCCAGGCCTTGTCCCGGGGATGACGGGTTTGGGGAGAGATCAGATCGGCAGGATCGCCGTGTCGAACGCGCGCTTCAGTTCGTGGGCGGCGAAGGTCTGGGCCGCCATTGCGTCGGGCAGGACCAGGGCCATGCCGAAGAACTCGTGTGTCGAGCCGTGGAAGGTCTTGTGGCGCACCTCCACCCCGGCCTGCTCCAGCTTCTCGGCCAGCAGTTCGCCTTCAGACCGCAGCGGGTCGATTTCGGCGCAGATGACGGTGGAGGACGGCAGGCCGATCAGGTCGGCGTTCTCGACCAGATTGATGCGCGGGTCCCGGGCGTCGGCCGGGGTCTCGAAGATGTGCTTCACGAACCATTCCATCATCGGCTTGTTCAGCGGCTTGGCGGTGGCGTTCTCGACATAGGAGGCGTTGTCCATGTCCACGCCCGCCACCGGATAGACCAGCACCTGATGCACCGGCGCCGGAAGGCCCGCGTCGCGCGCCATCAACGACACGCCGATGGCCAGGTTTCCGCCCGCGCTCTCGCCCATCACCGCCACCTTCTGCGGATCGCCGTGGAAGCTCTGGGCGTTGTCCAGCACCCAACGATAGGCGGCCAGGGCGTCGTCATGGGCGGCGGGGAATTTGTGCTCCGGCGCTTGGCGATAGTGAACCGAAATCACGATGACGTCGGCCATCTTGGACACGCCGCGCGGGCCGCCGTCATAGACGTCGAGGTCGGCGATGACGAAGCCGCCGCCGTGGAAATAGACTACGACCGGGTGCAGCTTGTCCTCGGAATGGTCGTGCGGCTTGTAGATCCGGGCCAGGATAGGACCGGCGGCGCCGGGAATGCTGATGTCGGTCGTCCTCACGCCTAGGTCGTCGGACTTGGGTTCCTTGCCGTTCTTGCGCAGCAGGGAATGGACGGCGTCGGTCGGGGTCGGCTGCCGGCGCGCTTCGGTCGGCGACAGGGTTTCGATGGGCTTGCCGCCGAGCGACGCCAATTCGTCCAACACCTTCTGCATCGGGCCGTCGGGCTTGGCCGGGCTGGTGCGCGGCTTGTCGGACTCGCCGAACAGCTTGTCTATAATCGACATTTTGAATTCCTGGGTTTCGCGTGGGGGGCTCTAGGCGACAACCCGCCCCACGCAGGCTTGTTCCCCAGACGCTTGACTTGGAGCCTGAGTCGATGCCTTAGGTCGGGCGCTCTCGCGGGAGAGTTCGGGACTGGTTTTCCAAGCTTTTGGGGCCGGGCTCGACGCCGAAGGCGCAACCGCCCCGGAAACGCTCAGGCAAACGGACCGCGACAGCATACGGACGCTGGAAAGTCGCTCTTTACGGGCGCGCCGACGGAGCAAGGCGACATGATTTGGTCGCCGGAATCTCTCAGGCTTCAGGACAGCGGGGGCGCGAAGACGGCGGAGCTCCGCCACCAAACGCGACCGTGAAAGCCTGAACCATGACCGACCAAGCCTTGAAGACCACGCCTCTGAACGCCGCGCACCGCGCCCTGGGGGCCCGGATGGTTGGCTTCGGCGGCTATGACATGCCGGTTCAGTATGAGGGCGTCCTGGCCGAGCACCGCTGGACTCGCGAACACGCGGGCCTGTTCGACGTGTCGCACATGGGCCAGTGCAAGATCACCGGCGCGGACGCGACCGCCCAGTTCGAGCGTTTCGTGCCCGGCGACTATGAAATCCTGAAGGCCGGCAAGCAGAAGTATTCGCTGCTGCTGAACAAGGACGGCGGGATCATCGACGACCTGATGGCCGGCCGCCCCGACCACGACGGCCTGTTCGTCGTCGTCAACGCCGGCAACAAGGACGAGGACTTCGCCTTCTGGCAGGCGAACCTTGAAGGCGACGCCAAGCTGACCGTGCTGGACCGCGCCCTGATCGCCATCCAGGGGCCGGAAGCCGCCGAAGTCATGGCCGCGCATGAGCCGATCCTGGCCGAGATGGGCTTCATGGAATGCGCCCGGCTGATGCTGTTCGGCGTCGACTGCTACGTCTCGCGTTCGGGCTATACCGGCGAGGACGGCTATGAGATTTCGGTGCCGGCGGATCAGGCCGAGCGCGTCTGGAACACCATCCTGGAGGACGCCCGCGTCAAGCCGATCGGCCTGGGCGCGCGCGACAGCCTGCGCCTGGAAGCCGGCCTGCCGCTGCACGGCCATGACATCGACCCGACGACCTCGCCGGTAGAAGGCGCGCTGACCTTCGCCCTATCCAAGTCGCGCAAGGAGCGCGCCGACTTCAGCGGCGCCGACCGCATCCTGAAGGAATTGGCCGACGGTCCTTCGCGCGTCCGCATCGGCCTGATCGTCAAGGAAGGCGCCCCGGCCCGCGAAGGCGCCGAGATCGCCGACATGGACGGTAACGTCATCGGCAAGGTCACCTCGGGCGGCCCCTCCCCTACCCTGGGCAAGAACATCGCCATGGGCTTCGTGCCGCCGGCCTATGCCGCGCTGGGCACGGACCTGAAGGTCATCGTGCGCGGCAAGTCCGCCGCCGCCGAAGTCGTCGCCATGCCCTTCGTGGCGCAACGCTATTACCGCAAACCGAAGACCGTCT
>JBKBXN010000123.1:0-8426 GCA_046314055.1 Brevundimonas sp. | reverse complement strand
GACGAACTCGACCCCTTCGAGGCCGGCGTCGATCATATTGTTCACGGCGTTGCCGCCGGCGCCGCCGACGCCGAACACGACGATGCGGGGCTTCAATTCAGTGTGTTGCGGCTTGACCAACGAGAGCGACATATTTTTCCGACCTTCCGAGCCCTGGACCCTTCGCACCAAAGCGAACACCCCGCCGAATCGCTTTGGTTATGAGCGCGTTAATGATTGCGCCCACGAGGGTTAAGAGAAGGTTACGGCGATAATGTGAGTCGGACGCGAGAACAGCACAAACCTCCAGCTTGGCTGCAGATTTCCATCGGCCAAAGAAAAGGGCGGCCCGTTAGGACCGCCCTTTCTGTCTTCTGCGGGAGAACTTACCAGGGACGGTAGTTCAGACCGATGAAGAAGCGACGACCGTAGGGATCGAAGTTCGAGTACAGGGTCGTTCCCAGCCACGGCGCCTGTTCGGCGTCGAAGGCGTTCACGACGCCGGTGCGCAGCGACAGGTCGTCACGCACATTGACGCGCAGGGTGAAGTCGTTGCGCATATAGTTGCCGGTGCGGGCATATTCGACGTCATAACGGTCCGCGTTCAGAATAAAGTCGCGATAGGCGACGATGTCCTGCGAGGACTGCCAGTCCGCCGTCCAGTTCACGCTCCAACGATCATTGGGGGTGTACGTCAGCGAAGAGGTGAAGCGCACGCGCGGATAGCCCACGCCAGTGCTTAGTTCCGTCCCGTCCGAAGGATCCGACGAGTTCAGGAACTCCTCCTGCTCGATCAGCCAGGTGCCGCCGATCGAATAGTCCAGACGACCCCAGTTGCGACCGACCATTTCATCGAAGTCGAAGCCGTAACGCGCAGTGAAGTCCAGACCGCGAGTGGTCAGGGCGGCGTAGTTGATCGACCCTTCGATGAAGCCGCCGATCGGATCGCCGACCGGGCCGCCGACCCAGAATTCTTCGCCAGCAGCGCCGGTGTTGCGGAAGATCGTGGCGCAAGCCGCTTGGTTCAGGGAGGCGCCGCTGACGCAGTTGTTAGCGGCCGTCTGCGCGGAGACCGAGGCGATCACGTTGTCGATTTCGATCTCGAAGTAATCCAGCACGAGGCTGAAGTTCGGGATGAAGCGCGGCTGCAGAACCGTCGAGAAGGTGAAGGATTCCGACTCTTCCGGCTGCAGGAACGGGTTACCACCCTGCACACCGGCGATACCGGATGTATAGCCGGGCAGGAAGTCGTCCGCCGTCGTCAGGGTCGCGCCGGCAAAGTCGAACGCAAAGCCCTGCTGTGCGGCCAAGGCCGTGCAGTTGGCGATACGGTTGTCACGAATTTCTGCAGTCTGAGCGACAATGGCGGTCGTTGCGCAGGGGTCCGCGAAACCGTTGGCGAAGGTTTGAGTGAACGGCGAGAAGTTTTCGTTCAGATCCGGCACCCGCACCGACGAGTTGAAGCTCGTCTTGAAGGTGATGTCGCGGATCGGACGATAGACCAGGTTTACGCCGTAAACATCGACATTCCCGACGGTCGTATAGTCAGCGTAACGATACGAGCCGCTCAGTTCAGCGTAGTCGCCAAGGAAAGAGTTGCGCAGCAGCGGAAGCGAGGCTTCAGCAAAGAACTCTTCGCTTTCATACTCAACGCCTTCGAAGTCGGGGCCTGTGTTCAGGAAGAGGAAGCGGCCGTTGGTGTCGGCGTCGCGGCCGACAGCCTCAGTGTACTCCCGGCGATATTCACCGCCGATAGCGACGCCGATCGATCCGGCGCCCCAGAAGTCCCAAAGCTCGCCAGCCACGGAGCCGATCAGTTGCTCCTGCTCGTTGCGTTCCTTCACCGTGATGGCGGCGGAAATATACTCCAGGGCTTCGGCGCTCTGGTTGCCCTTGCCGAAGATGTTCAGCGGTTTGCAGTCGTCCACGGCGGATTGGCCGTAGCCTTGCATGTCGCGAATGTCCTGACCGCCGAAGGCGCTGCCGTTGTTTGCATAGACCAGCGGAAGGCCCTGAGCATCCAGCAGTTGGGCACGGCAGACAATGGCGCCAGGCGTGCCGACAAGACCGGCCGTGTCGAATACGGCGTCGGCAGCCAGACCGAAGCGAACCGAGTCCACGGCCGACTCGATATTCTCGACCTCGACTTCACCGTAGGTGTAGCTGAGATCCCATTCGAGATTTTTGACGAAGGCCAGTTGGCTCATCGAGCCCTCCAGACCTGCGACGAAGCGCGTCAGGACACGTTCGTTTTCTTGCGCGCGGGCCGGCCCGAACATCGAGTGACGTGCGAGTTGAAGCGCTTGGGTTCCGGTCGCAACGCTCGGCGAGGTCGCGGTCGGAGCACTATAGGTCGTGATCACGTTGTCGCGGATCGCGTCTTTGACCAACTGCGGCAGGAAGGCGTTATCGCTCCAGCGCAGGTCCATCGACTGAACGCCCCAGACGGAGTTCAGCTGGGTGCTGGAGTAGGAGGTGTTATCCAGATCGAAGTCGAAGAAGGTCGGTTGGCTGACATCGTAAGCCTGCTCGATGACGTGCTTGGCTTCGAAATAGGCCGAGACATTCTCGGTGACCTTGAAGTTGGCGCCGACCTGGTAACGTTGCGACTCCAGCTCCGGCAGACGTGACAAGGTCGCGAAGGCCGCAGCGTTCTCACCGTCGCCGCCATAGTTATAGGGGCGGCTGACGCCGGTATTGCCGATGCGCTCGCCGAAGTTAGCCGGTCTTGCGACCGTGCCGTCGTACCAGAAGGTCGAGCCCGGCGCGACTGCATAGCACCCGGCGGCGTAGGTGAAGTTGCAACTGCTGCCCGAGAAGTTCGCGACGTCCGGGTCATTCAGAGCGCTGAGCGGAGTGGTGTGAACAAGGGTCGTCTGGCCCCAGACGGGACGATCCATCCGGCGCGGGCTCTTGAAGAGCATGGAGTCGACGTTGCCGTCGTTCGGAGCCGTCGAAGGATCGGCGTCGATGCCCAGCAGATAATTGCCCTCACGGATCCAGTCGATATCGAACGAGGTGACTGCGTCCTGCTTTTCGTATTCGGCGTGGCCGTAGACGTTCAGGCGGCCATCGAAGAAATTCCGCCCCATCAGCATCGAAAGACGGGTCGAATCTTGACCGTCCTCGTTGATCTGGCCGTAGTTGGCGTCAACTTCGAAGCCCTCGAAGTCCTTGCGAAGCACGAAGTTGATCACGCCCGAGACGGCGTCTGCGCCGTAGACGGACGAAGCGCCGCCCGTGACGATTTCGACGTTCTGAATCAGAAGCCGCGGAATGGTCGATACGTCGACGGCCAGCGAACCACCGTTCGAGCCGACGTGACGACGACCGTCGACCAGCGTCAGAGTACGGCCGGATCCCAGGCTACGCAGGTTCGGCAGATCCAACCCGCCGTCGCCGAGGCCGGAGCCCGTCGTGTCGGAGGGGACGACCGAGTTCGACAAAGCCGGTATCGTCGCCAGGTAGTCAATCACAGACGCCTGACCCGAAGTCAGCAGCTGCTCGCCCGTCACCTGGATCAAGGCAGTCGGCGCATTCGTCGGATCCCGTCGGATGCGCGACCCGGTTACGACGATTTCGCTAACGGCGTCAGCCGCTTGGTCAGACTGAGCGCCTGCCGGTTCGGACTGAGCGAAAGAAGGAGCGGATACGGCCAGCACGCCGGCGAGAATCGTCGTTCCGAACAGAATCTTGCGGTTGGAAATCATAGTGATGGAAAGCCCCCAACAAAAACGCTTCGGCGGATGCCGATGCGAACATGAAGGCTTTTTAACAAGAAGATGGCAGACAGCCACCACTTCGGACACATTTGGACCAAGTTCCGGCCAACGTGTATCTTGCCGGTCACAGCTACCCTAACCGTGATACACCAAATGCAACCCTCAATCTGGGCCAGGAAGGGTCTATTTGGGTGAATTATTTTAATTTATTGGATTTAAGAGGTAACATTTTTTAACTTAGTAGCTAACGAAAGAATAATATATCGTCGCAATCCGACCACGAACTCGCCGTGATACGGAGCGATTTTGACACGGTTTCTTCGGTACACACCTGCCACTGGCGCGAGGCGCGCTCGCTCGACTCACGGTGCGTTGGACCTCGACGTCGCGATGGGCCTTTAAAAAGCGACTTACAGGTTATCCCGCAGCCAACCCGCCACGCGCCCCACCACATTGCCACGGTGAACCCGAGGCGCATCCGCCGCTGTGATTTGGCGGGCCATCAGCTTTCTGGCGGATACAGCTTCGCGGGGCCCATAAGCCGCCCGCAACAACACGCCTGCCGTGGCGCAGAAGGCCGGGCCCGATGCGGCGTCGGCCAAATGCGGCGCCCGTTGGGGCTTTCCGAGGCGGACGGGGCGGTCGAACACGCGCACAGCCAGTTCGCGCACGCCGTTCAGCTGACTGGCGCCGCCGGTCAGGACCAGGCCCGCCCCGGGCTCAAGCCCCACGCCGGCGTTCTTCAGCCGGTCGCGCAGCAGCTCCAGCGTCTCTTCCACGCGCGGGGCGATGACGGTCTTCAGCATGGCGCGCGGCACGATGACCGGGCCGGCCGAGGCGTCCTCGCCGCGCGGCGGGGCCTCCAGCATTTCGCGATCTTCGTTGGCGCTGGCCATGGCCGAGCCGTGCAGAGTCTTCAGCCGTTCGGCGCCGGCCTTGGATGTCGACAGGCCGCGCGCGATGTCCGACGTGACATGGTCGCCGCCGACATTCAGGCTCTCGATATGCAACAGCGACCGGCCGCCCCAGACCGCGGCGCTGGTCGAGCCGCCGCCCATGTCGATACAGACGGCGCCCAGGTCCATCTCGTCCTCTTCCAGCGCAGCCAGGGACGAGACGACGGGCGCGGCGGCCACGCCCTGCAGGTCCAGATGCGCCAGCTCGAGGCAGTGGCTCAGGGTCGTGAAAACGTTCTCGGCCATGGAGACGACCAGCAGGTCGAGCCCCAGCGAACCGCCACGCATCGAACGCGGATCATGGACGCCGCGCGCGCCGTCCACCGACCAGGCGATGGGCAGGACGTGGATCGGGCGGCGGTTGGGCAGACGGATCTGGGCTAGGGCCATGCCGATGGCGCGCGCCAGATCGGCGTCCCCTACCGGATTGGCGCCCAGGGAGACCCGTGCCTGGACGCGGTGGCTGGCCATCTGGCCGATGGCGGTGGTGACGACGACGCCGGAGACCGGGCTCTGGGCCGCGCGCTCGGCGCGTTCGACCGCGTGGCCGATGGCCTGGGCCGCCTCGTCCATATTGATGATGGCGCCGCCCTTCACGCCCTTGGACTGGACATGGCTGGCGCCGGCGACGCGGATGGTGCGATCGGCGTGGCGCACGCCGTCAGGCTTCATGATGAAGCACGAGACCTTGGACTGGCCGATGTCCAGAGCGGCGATCACGGGGGCGCGGCCGGCGCGGGGGTCCATGCCCCGGCCCTGGTCGCTCGCCGATCCGCGCTGCTTTCCCGCCATGTCGTACTGGTCCTTTAAGCGTCGGCGGCGGGTCGCACCGCGACCTCGTCCGGCGTTCTGAGATCGACCCGGGCGAAACCCAGGTCGAGCAGGCGTTCGCGCTGATCCAGCGCATCGAGACGGATCAGGGCCGCCTCCTGTTCAACGGCGGGCAGCTGGATCAGGCTGCCGTCCTTCAGGCGCAGATCCCAGCGGCGCTCGTCCACCCGCACCAGGGCGTCGATCCGGCTCATCAGGCGCGGACGCTGGCCGAGCAGGGGCAGGATCTCGCCGGCGGCCAGATCCGCCCCCTTACCGACGACCAGCGGAAGGGTGGGATAGCGGCGGGCGTCGGCGCCCTTGATGACTTGGCCGCGCGCGTCGATGACCTTGATCTGGCCCGCGTCCTGCCAGACGGCCAGACGGTCGTGTTCCTTGATCTCGACGATCAGGGTGTCGGGCAACAGGCGCACCACGCGCGCCTCCTTGACCCAGCCGACGGCCTGCACCCGGTCGCGAATGGCGTCCAGGTCAAGACTGGTGATCGGCTGACCGGAATACAGACCCAGCGCCTGCTGAATGGCCGGCTCGGCTTCGGCCGAGGCGCCGGTGATATGAACCCGTTTCAGCGACAGACCCATGCCGGCTGTCATTCCGTCGATCCCGTGGGAGACCGACTGGCCGATCCGCTCGGCGCGCGCGCCGGTCGCCAGAACCCCGACGACCAGCAGGGCGCTGGCGCCCAGGGCGATCATGACGGTGCGGGGCGAAACATCGATACGGCCGATGGCGGCCATCTTGCCGGGGATGGCGGACGCGGGCTTGGGCGCGCCGCCGCGCGAACGCCCGCCCCCTTTGGACGCCGCGTTACGCTTGGGAGCTTGACCCGAACTCTGTCGCCGACCGCCGCGAACTACCGCGGGCATGAGGCGTCCTCCACCATCCACCGTACCAGTTCTTCGTAGCTCATTCCGGTATGGGCGGCCTGCTCGGGAGCGAGCGAAGTCGGCGTCATGCCCGGCTGAGTGTTGACCTCCAACAGAACCAGATCGTCCTTAACATCATCATAACGGAAGTCGCTTCTGGACACGCCTCGGCAACCCATTGCGACGTGGGCCGCCTCCGCCTGACGCAGAGCCGCTTCGAAAACGGCGGGCGGCAGGACGGCGGGCAGGACGTGAACCGAGCCGCCCGGCGCATATTTGGCTTCGTAATCATAGAAGCCCTTGGTCGGGGTGATGTCGGTCACGGTCAGGGCGCGCGGTCCGTCAGCATAGCCGATCACGGCGACCGCCAACTCCTTGCCGGCGATATAGGGTTCCACCATCACCTGCTCGCCATAGGTCCAGCTAGGCTCGCCTACCTCGGCGACCGGGCGATTGGCGCCCTCGCTCACCAGATAGACCCCGACAGACGAGCCTTCGGCGTTCGGCTTGACCACATAGGGTGGCGCGATCACGTGACGCGACGCCACCTCATGCCGGTCGTAAAGACCCCCGCCGGGAACCTTGATCCCCGCCGCTTTCAGCACGGCCTTCGACTTGTGCTTATCCATGGCCAGGGCCGAGGCCAGGACCCCGGAATGGGTATAGGGAATCCGCAGGGTCTCCAGCACCCCCTGGACGCAGCCGTCCTCGCCCCACGCGCCGTGCAGGCAGTTCAGCACCACATCCGGTTTGATCAGGCCGGACAGCACATTGGCCAGGTCTCGCCCGGCGTCCACCCGGCTGGCGCGCACGCCCTGCCGTTCCAGCGCCTGGGCGCACTGTTCGCCGGAGGTCAGAGACACCTCCCGCTCGGCGGAAAGACCGCCCATCAGGACGGCGACATGAAGGTCTTTGAAAGCGCGGGTCATGGGCTCTCCGATTGCGGCCGACTTGTTTAACAGGCCGTCAACCTTATCGCCCGCGCGACGTGAAATTTGTGCGTCAAACTCCGGCGATCAGAGCCGCCGTCCGATCCGCTTGATTTCCCAGTCCAGCTGAACGCCGGTCTTCAACAGGACATCGGCGCGCACCGTCTCGCCCAGGCCTTCGATGTCGGCGGCGGTGGCCTCGCCGGGGTTGATCATGAAGTTGGAATGGAGGTCACTGAACATGGCCCCTCCCCCGGTTTCTACGTGCAGCTTGCCGCGCCAGCCGGCCTCGTCCACCAGCTTCCACGACGAATGGCCGGGCGGGTTCTTGAAGGTCGAACCGCCGGTCTTTTCGCGGATCGGCTGTGTGGTCTCGCGGCGGCTGGTGATTTCGGTTATGCGGGCCTGGACGGCGGCGGGTTCGTCCGGCGTGCCGCGATAGGTCGCCTCGACCCAGATGATGTCGGCCGGCGCTTCAGAATGGCGATAGGTGTAGCCGAAGTCGTCCAGGGCGTAATCGACCCGCTCGCCCGACCGCGTCAGCCCCCAGGCCGAGACCAGAACATCCTTGGTCTCCGAGCCATAGCAGCCCGCGTTCATGGTCAGGGCGCCGCCGACCGTACCCGGAATGCCGGCGTAGAATTCCAGACCGGCCAGCCCCGCCTTCGCGCTCGCCTTGGCGACCATGGAGTCGAGCGCGCCTGCGCCGGCGGTGATCGTGTCGCCGTCCGTCGTCACCTGCGCCCAGGGGCGCCCAGCCAGGCGGATCACCACCCCCTCGACCCCGCCGTCGCGGACGATGACGTTCGATCCGACGCCCAGCACGGTCACGGGGACGGACGGGTCCAAAGCCTTCAGGAAGTCGGCCAGGTCCTCGGCGTCCGCCGGAATGAACAGGGCCTCTGCGGTCCCACCCACCCGGAACCAGGTGAAAGGCGCCACGGGCTCTTCCCGCAGCAGCTTGCCGCGCACGGTGGGGAGGTTGTCACGCCAGGTCATTCGATATTCCGCTCATCCCCGCGAAAGCGGGGACCCAGTTCTTTCACACGACGAGCGCCTGGATCCAGGCCCGCGCTCTCAATCCAACTTCAGCACACCCAAACCACAGGGTCCCCCCGGTAGCGGGGATGAGCGGAAAGACTA
>JBKBXN010000122.1:0-8524 GCA_046314055.1 Brevundimonas sp. | reverse complement strand
CATAGACCGAGCTGGACGAGGCGTAGACCAGATGGGTCACGCCGTTGTGGCGCGCGGCCTCCAGCATCGACAGGTGCCCCGCCAGATTGGACCGCTCATAGGCGAAGGGGTTTTCGATCGAATAGCGAACCCCGGCCTGGGCGGCGAGGTGGACGATCCGTTCCACCCCATTGTCGCGCACCAGGGCCAGCATCTGTTCGTGGTCGGCGATGTCGGCCCGCACCATGGTGAAGCCGTCGCGCGCTTCCAGCCGCGCGGCGCGGGCCTCCTTCAGGGCCGGGTCGTAGTAGTCGTTGAAATTATCGACCCCGATCACGGTCTCGCCGCGATCCAGCAGCCGTTCGGCCGTGTGCATGCCGATGAAGCCGGCCGCGCCGGTGACGAGGATCGGGGTCTTCATGACAGCCACCCGACCATGCCTGTCGCGCGCATCGAACATCCTTCTTGAACAACAGGATGCCCGTCTATCGCCATTTCCACCTCAAGGCGATGGATGGCGTCAGCGATTCTGACCCGACGAAGTGAGGCGGACGAACCGCGCGCCGCAGCGCTCGGTTCGTCCGTCCTGGCCTGGGTCAGGCCGAGTAGTATTTCTTGTACTCGCTGTAGTAGTAGCCCGCGTCGCCATAGCCCTGCTTGGCCTGGGCGTTGACATCGACCTGGGTCAGGGCGACGCCCAGGATGTAGGCGCCGGACTGTTGCAGCATCTTGATCGCCGTATTGGTGGCGCGGGCAGGGGTCTTGCGCCAGCGCGTCAGCACGATGGTCATGTCGGCTTTTGCCGCCAGAACCCGCGTGTCCGCCAGGGCCAGAACCGGTGCGGTGTCCATCAGGATCAGGTCGAAGGAGCCGCGCAGCTTGGCCAGCAGATCATCCATGGCCTGGGCGCCGAACACATCCTGGGTCGCCACCACATTGGACAGCGGCAGGATATAGGCGCCCGAGGCCTCATCGCGTGTCATGATCGCCTCGAGCGTCGTCTTGCCCTGGATCAGCTCTACCAGACCGGCTTCGGCGTTCAGCCCCATGGCGCGCGTGACGGCGCGGCGACGAAGGTCGCAGTCCATCAGCAGAACCCGGCTTCCGGCGATGGCGGACACCTGAGCCAGGCCGACGGTGGTCGTCGTCTTGCCTTCGCCGGGAAGCGCCGAGGTGACCACCACGACCTTGCAGCCCTGGCTTCCCGCCGCATAGTTGATCGAGGTCCTCAATGACCGGAAGGACTCGGCGAACACGGACAGCGGTCGCTTGACCGCGAAGTCGATGGGGCTGACGCCGCGATCCGCCGATTCTGCGATCGACGAGACCAGCGGAATGGAGCCGACGGCCGGCAGGCCCAGTTTGCGCTCGACGTCATCGGTCGTGCCGACGCCGGCCTCCATCATCTCCAACAGGACGACGGCGGCGAGGCCTGCGCCGAGACCCAGGACCAGGCTGAGGGCCAGGTTCAACATCACATTCGGCGCGCTTTGCGACGTCGGGATGGAGGCGCGCGAAACCAGGGTGGCGTCCGCCTGTTCGGTGCCCGCCTGGGCGCTGGTCTGGCGATAGCGGTCCAGGAAGCTTTGGTAGACCGCACGCGCCGCTTCGGCATTGCCTTCCAGCTCACGCAGCTGGACAGAGGCGCCGCTGTTGGTGGCCAGGGCGCCGCGCGCCGCCGACAGGCTGGACTGGACCGAGCCGGTGCGTTCCTGGGCCACTCGGACCTGAGCTTCCAGGTTCGAGATGATGCGGCGGATTTCGGCCTGGATCTGCGCGTCGATGTCGGCCAGTTCGCGTTGCGAACGCACCATGTCGGGGTGCAGCGGGCCGTAACGGCTGCTCATGTCCGCGACGCGGGCGCTGATGGCGGCGCGTTGCGCACGCAGGTTCTGGACGACTTGCGACGTCAAGGCTTCGCCGACGTCGTCGCCGCTGGAGCCGGAGGCCAGCTGGGCGCGCGCGGTGCGAAGGCGGGCCACCTGTTCGGCCTCTTGCGCCCGAACCGACGCCAACTGCTGATTATAGGCGGAGATTTCCTGCTCGGTCAGGGTGAAGCCTTCGGAGCTGAGCAGGTTGTTGGCGATCCGATAGTTGGAAACCGCAGCGTCCGCCGTCTGCATCTGCTGACGCAGTTCGTTCAGGCGTGAACCCAGGAAGCTGTTGGCGTCGCCAGTGGCGTCCAGCTTACGGTTCAACTGGGATTCGAGATATTTGTCGGCGAGCAGGTTGGCGATCCGGGCCGACTTGACGGGGCTTTCCGACGTGAACGACAGGTTCATGGAATAGGTCAGGCCGACACGGCGAGCGCTGAGCCGTTCGCTGACGGCGTTGATGACTTCCTGCCGTTCCGCTTCGCGGCCGATTTCGGTGGTCGGTGCGCTGCGGTCCGGCGCGAGGCCGAACCAGCCCTTGACGGTTCCGATCACGCCCGGCGTTTGTAGCCGCGCGTTGAACTCGGGGTCTTGCACCAGGCGGAGTTCGTCGACCACGGCGGCGGCCAGTTCCGGTGATTTCAACGCCTCGACTTCGGTGTCGACCACGCTGGTCTCGGGCGTCAAACCGGACAGGACCGCCTTCGAATCCACGACCTGCTCGGTGCGGGTGTTGATCTGAAGGTTTGCGGTCGCCGTGTATTTCGGCGTCTCGCTGAGGGTGACGAGCGCCACGATCAGGAAAACAGCGGCGGCCACGGCCGCGAACAGCTTCAGCCGACGGCGGAAAACCGCGATCAGGCGATGCAGGTCGACCGTCTCTCCGGCGGCGTCGCCGGAAGAAGGCGAATAATCGTTCGTATCAGTCATCGCACCATCGTCAGGGCTCGGCCGAAGCCGGATTTCAAGGATCGTTCCGGTCGGGAAGCGAACGTCGCCTATTTATACCGCACTGCACAAGAACAGCCTAGCGATGGTGAATAGGTGATCGAAATCGATCCAACAACCGGAATAGTGCCGTTCGCCCTGCAGGTCGCGTGCCGGTTCGCCGCGGATGGACGGATTCGGGCGAGAGCCCGATATCGCGGGGGCGTCCATTGCTGTAACGCGGCTATTCAATTTCCACCCCACCCAATACGACACGACCGACTCCAGCCCGAAAAGGAAGCGACATGGAACTGATCATAGGACCCCGCACCTATTCGACCTGGTCGTTGCGGGGCTGGCTGGTGATGAAGCGCACGGGAGCCGACTTCACCGTGATCGACGCCCGCTACGAGACCGAGGCGCAGAAGGCGGCGCTGCGGAAGGTGTCCCCCTCTGGCTTCGTGCCGGTCCTGAAGGTGGATGGTGAATTGATCTGGGACACGCTGGCCATCGCCGAGTGGGCGGCCGAACACTATCCCGAGGCGCGCATGTGGCCCGCCGATCCGGTCGCCCGCGCCCTCGCGCGTTCTGCGGCGGCCGAGATGCATGCCGGCTACTCGGCGCTGAGAAACATCTGTGGGACCAGCTCCGAACGGCCCATGGTCGGCGATGCGCGGTCCGAGACCCCTTCCGACCCGGCGCTGGATCGCGATCTGTCGCGGCTCGTGACCCTGTTCGGGCAGATGCGCCATCGTTTCGGCGCGGACGGACCCTGGCTGTTCGGCGAATGGTCGATCGCCGACGCCTTCTATACGCCCGTGGCGGCGCGGCTTCGGCATTTCCAGATCGACCTCGCCGACTATGGCGACGACGGAACCGCAGTGGCCTACGCCGCGACCCTGCTGGCCCAGCCCGACTTTCGCCTATGGGAGGCTGAAGCCCAAGCCTAGCAGCCCAAGCCTGGCAGGCTTAACGGCCCGGAAACCACTCCCGCGCACGCTGTATTAAGCTGACGTCGTTATCCGTGGATCACACACGGAACCGACTGTTCCGCCGGGAGGAAGACCAATGCGGGCTCCGGCCATCGAAACCACCCAGACCGACAAGGCGCGGGTTCAGGTCGCCGCATCGCGACTGGTCAATCCGGTCACGGGTTACGCCCTGGCCGCCGTCGTCAGCGCCGCCTTCTGGGCGATGCTGCTCACGGCCATCTTCTAAACCTAGCGGCTGCCCGCCACGCTGGGCTCCTGGGCGACCAGGATCGGCTCGGCCGTCGGCGCGGGCGGGACATAGTCCAGCGACACCGGCACAAGCTTCGCGCCCGAAGCCACAGCGTCCAGGGTGTTCAACGGCCCGCCGAACATGCGCTGATAGATCCAATATCCGGCGACGACCTTTTCCACATAATCACGCGCCTGGGGCACGTCGATCGTCTCGATTAGCAGCAGGGGATCGGCGTCCGGCCCCAGTTTGCGCACAGCCGTCAGCATCGGCCCCGGTCCGGCGTTGTACGAGGCCACGGCCCGCAGCAGGTCGCCCTGGAAGGCCGGCAGTTGCAGCATCCGATTGATATAGGCCTGGCCCAGCCGCATGTTGGTGGCCGGAACCAGCAGCTTGGACGGATCGGTGACGAAGGTCCGGTCCCCGGTCATCTCGGCCGCCGTCGTCGGCATCACCTGCATCATCCCATAGGCGCCGGCGCTGGAGCGGGCGTCCGGGTTGAAGTCGGTCTCCTTGCGCGCCAGGGCGTAGACCAGGGCCTTCTCGATGACGAAGCCGCCCTCCGGCTCGAGCACCGGCATGGGGAAACGGGTCGCGTCGATCCGCACCGCATCGCCGCCGTTGCCCGACGTCATCACGCGCGCCAGGGCGGTCCACATCCGCGCAGCGTCGCCCACGGCGGTGCGCAGGCCTGACCGCAGCTCGTTCTCGCCCTCGCTGCGGCGGCCGACTTCATAATAGGCGACGGTGCGTTTGGCCCGCGCGTCGCTGCGGACGAAGGCTTCCAGCTCATTGGCCTCGACGCCCGCGCTCTGGGGCGAATAGACGGCGCGTTGCAGGCGGGGCGCCGCCTGATAGGGGCGGGGCCCCAGGTTCTCGATCACCGGCTCCTCGCCCAGCTGACGCAGGGCGATCTGACCATAGAAGGTGGCCGGCCATTGGGCCGACAGGCGCAGATAGTCTTCCACCCGGTCCTGGCGACCCGACTGGGCGGCGGCGCGCGCGGTCCAGAAGGCGGCGCCGGCACGCACCCACGGGTCCTCGGTCGGGTCATTGGCGACCCGTTCGAAGGCCGTGAAGGATTCGTGGAACTGACCCAGCCGCCATTCCGCCAGCCCGACCGTCCACCAGTCGCCGATCTCGCGTCCCAGGGCCGAGGCGCCGGTCAGGTCGTCGTTGTTATAGGCGATGCGGGCGGCCTTCATCGGGTCGACGGCGGGTTCGCCCGACACGGCGGAGACGACGCTGTTCCAGGTCCGGCCCAGCAGGCCGCCGGGCTTGACCGGCTCAGGCGCGCCGTCCGGGCGGCGGCGCAGGGCCAGGGCGTAGACGCGGCCGGCGCAGGGCAGGTCGGAATAGGTCTCCAGCCAGGCCGTCAGCTCCTCATAGGTGGCGACGTGGTCGGGATGAAACAGGCTTTCGAACTCGACCTGACCCAGCAGAACCCGATCCTGGGCCTGGCGAGCCGAGGCGCGGGCGGCCTCGATATCGCCGCGCCGCAGGGCGTCGAAGGCGGTGGTGTAGGACAGGCGGTCGGCCGAGCTCAGGGCCGTGGGGCGTGTGGAACCGGAAGCGGCGCCGGACATTCCGTCAAAAGGCGTCTCCGCCATCGCCGAACCGGCGGCGGCCCAGCCTGAAGCTGCAAGTGCAAAAATCAGCGTCGAGGCGAGACTTGCCCGGCGGAACATATTCATACGCGGCGGCCCCGTTGGCGTCGCCCTGCCCGTTCTCGTCAGGCGGGGATCGTGTGGCGTTGGTCGTCAAACGACCAGCATGCCTTAAAGCGGCGGTAACCTCAACCTGCGCCGTCCAGCCGCGCCGAAAGCGACAGCAGATCGGCCCACACCTGCCGTTTGGCCTGGGGCTGCCGCAGCAGGAAGGCGGGGTGCAGGGTCGGCAGGGCAGGGGCCGACAGCCCCCCTTCCGCCAGCCGCCACTCGCGCCACTGGCCGCGCATCTTCATGATCCCGTCTTCGGTTTGCAGCACCGACTTGGCCGAGGCCGCCCCCAGCAGCAGCACCGCCTTGGGCTGGAGCAGGGCGAAGGCGCGCTCGACGAACGGGGCGCAGACGGCCTGTTCCTGTGGCGTGGGGGTGCGGTTGCCGGGCGGGCGCCAGAAGACGGTGTTGGTGATGAAGACCTTGCCGGTCAGGCCCGCCGCCGCCAGCATCCGGTCCAGCAGCTTGCCGGCCGTGCCGACGAAGGGTTGGCCGATCCGGTCCTCGTCTGCGCCGGGGCCTTCGCCGATCACCAGAACCTGGGCGTTCGGATCGCCGCGCCCGAATACCGACTGGGTCGCGCCCATTCCGCGCAGGGAGCAGCCCTCGAACGCCGCCACCGCCGCCGCCAAATCCTGCAGCGTCGCGGCGCCTGCGGCCAGACGACGCGCCTCGGCGACGGCTTCTTCGGGGGTGTATCCGCCGATGGGGGCGACCACGGATGCGGTGGCCTTCTGCACCGCCTTCAGGGCCGGAGGCGGGGCCAGATGGGTGTGATCGACCGGCGCGTCGCCATAGCAGGCGTCCACCCCCGCATCCCGCCAGAAGGCGAGCAGGCTTTCGACTGCAGCGATGTCATGGGGTTGCGCGTTCATGTCTAAGGTACCGATAGGCCTTGACCGCCCTCGCGTCACCTTCCGATAAGCGTCATAACCACACGAACAAGCTGGATTTCAGGGGAAGACATGGCCGAAGAAGCCATCGAGGGCGGTGCTGAGAACGCCCGCCAGGAAGCGATCATCGACAATCTGCCGCCGCTGGAGGCGCTTGTCGGCGTCGAGCGTGAGGTGATGGAGTATGACGTCGTCATCGTCGGCGGCGGCCCCGCCGGCCTGTCGGCCGCCATCCGCCTGAAGCAGCGGGCGGAAAAGGACGGCAAGGAAATCACCGTCGCCGTGCTGGAAAAGGGCGCCGAGGTCGGCGGCCATATCCTGTCGGGCGCCGTGATCGATCCCAAGGCGCTGAACGAGCTCTTCCCCGACTGGAAGGAGCGCGGCGCCCCGCTGGAGACCCCGGTCACCAAGGACAAATTCCTGCTGTTGGGCCCGCAGGGCGAGGCGTCCCTGCCCATGCCCCTGCTGCCGCCCTTCATGCACAATCACGGCTGCTACATCGCCTCGCTGGGCAATGTCTCGCGCTGGCTGGGCGAACAGGCCGAGGCCCTGGGGGTCGAGGTCTATCCCGGCATGGCCGCCAGCCACGTCGTCTGGGAAGAAGAGACGGGTCGGGTCAAGGGCGTCGTCGCCGGCGTCTTCGGCATCGACCGCGAAGGCAAGCCGACCGGCGACTTCCAGCCGGGCATCGAACTGCACGGCAAATATGTCTTCATCGCCGAGGGCGTGCGCGGCTCCCTGGCCAAGACCATCATCGCCAAACACAAGCTCCAGGACGGCAAGTCGCCCCAGAAATACGGCATCGGCCTGAAGGAGCTGTGGCAGGTGCCCGCTGAACAGCACCAGCCGGGCCTAGCCCAGCACACCACCGGCTGGCCTCTGGACGAGCACACCGGCGGCGGCAGCTTCATGTATCATTTCGGCGACCGCTACGTGGCCATCGGCTACGTCGTGCACCTGAACTACAAGAACCCCTTCCTGTCGCCGTTCGACGAGTTCCAGCGGTTCAAGCACCACCCCTCCATCGCCCCGCATCTGGAGGGCGGCACGCGCATCTCCTACGGCGCGCGAGCCATCACCGAGGGCGGTCTTCAGTCGATTCCGAAGCTGTCGTTCCCCGGCGGCGTCCTGATCGGCTGCTCGGCCGGCTTCGTGAACGTGCCGCGCATCAAGGGCACCCATAACGCCATGAAGACCGGCATGCTCGCCGCCGACGCCGCCTACGACGCCGTCCAGGCCGGACGCGGCGGCGACGAACTGGTCGAATACCAGACCGCCTTTGAAAAGAGCTGGGTCCACAAGGAGCTGTCGGTCGTCCGGAACGCCAAGCCCCTGCTGTCCAAGTTCGGCACCACCTTGGGCGGGGCGCTGGGCATGGTCGACATGTGGTGCCGCACCCTGCTGGGCGGCTGGTCGCCGATCCCGACGCTGCAACACGACAAGACCGACGCCGCCTCGACCGGCCTGGCCTGCGACTATCAGCCGATCGTCTACCCCAAGCCGGACGGCAAGCTGTCGTTCGACAAGCTGTCGTCGGTGTTCATCTCCAACACCAATCACGCCGAGGACCAGCCGGCCCACCTGAAACTGTTGGACCCGTCCAAGCCGATCCAGGTCAACCTGCCCAAATACGGCGAGCCGGCGCGGCTGTATTGCCCGGCGGGCGTCTACGAGGTCGTCTATGCGGACGAGGTCGCCAAGACCGATCCGCGCTTCGTCATCAACGCCCAGAACTGCGTCCACTGCAAGACCTGCGACATCAAGGATCCGTCGCAGAACATCGTCTGGACCACGCCCGAAGGCGGCGGCGGTCCGAACTATCCGAACATGTGACGCAACGTCTCTAACCCGCTCATCCCGGCGAAAGCCGGGACCCAGATCTTTGGGCGCAAGGCGGTCGAGGGTGAAGGTC
>JBKBXN010000121.1:0-8539 GCA_046314055.1 Brevundimonas sp. | reverse complement strand
TCCGCACCCAGTTCGCCAGCGCCGAACGCAATGTGCAGACGGCCGGCGACTGGTACCGGTCGCGCTTCACGGGTCTGACCGAGGACGCCGCCAAGGCCGCCTGCGACGCCCTGTCCGAACGCCGCGTCACCTGTATGGTCGTTCGCCCGGACTAAGCCTCAGGCCTTGGCGATCCGGCCGCCGCCGCCCTCTATGGCGTCCAGCAGATCCATCACGTCCTCGATGGTGTTCGCCTCACGCGCCGGCTTGTCCCAGCGGATCCGGCTGACCCGCGGAAAGCGCATGGCGACGCCTGACTTATGCCGCGTCGATCTCTGCAAGCCTTCGAAGGCGACTTCCAGCACTAGGCCGAAGTCGCGCTCGGCCCGAACGGATCGAACCGGTCCGAACCGTTCGACCGTGTGGTCACGCACGAACTTGTCCAGCTGTTTCAGTTCCTCATCGGTGAACCCGAAATAGGCCTTGCCCACCGGGGTCAGCGCGCCCTCCGGGGTCCAGACGCCGAAGGTGTAGTCGGAATAAAAACTGGATCGTTTGCCGTGCCCCCGCTGGGCGTACATCAGCACGGCGTCGATGACGTGGGGATCGCGTTTCCATTTGAACCAGGGCCCCTTGGGACGTCCCGCCAGATACGCGCTGTCCCACCGCTTCAGCATCAGCCCCTCGGCGGCGGCGCCGACCGGCGGATCGGCGCGCAGCCGGGCCAGTTCTTCCCAGTCGCGATAATGCACAAGGGGCGACAGGTGCAGGCGCGTTCCGGAATGTCCCTGGACCAGCGCCTCGAGGCGCGCCCGCCGAGCCTGCAAAGGCAGGGTTCTTAGGTCCTCCCCCCCCTCGGCCAGGATGTCGTAGGCGACCACCGCGGCCGGGAAAGCCGCCATGGCCTTGGAGTCCACGGTTTTACGGTTCAGCCGTTGCTGCAAATCGCCGAACGGCGCGATCGCGCCTTCGCGCCAGACCACCAGTTCGCCGTCCAGCGCTCCCTCAAACGCCAGCGCCTCCACCACGTCGGGAAAGGCGGCCGAGATTTCGTCGCCGGTTCGGGACCACAGTTTTCGGACGTCGCCCTCGACCACCACCTGGACGCGGATGCCGTCCCATTTCCATTCTGCGGCATAGTCGTCGGGGGCCATCTTGGGAAAATCGACCGCCTCATCCACGGCGACCGCCAACATCACGGGACGGAAACGTCCCGGCGCATCCGGACTGGGTCGTTCCGCCCTGCCCTCCAGCCAGGCGAACAGGTCGCCATAGGGCGGCGGTACCGCGTGCCAGACCTCCTCGATGGCCGAGACATCGAGCGGATCGAGAACCACGGTCGCCTCGGCCCCATCCGGCGAGGGAGCAGCAGTGATTTCCGTGGGCCGGATCATCGCCGCCGCCGTCTTGGCGAGGCGCGCCGACAAGCCGACGCGCAGGCCGCCGGTCATCAGCTTCAGCAGCGCCCAACGGCCCTTCGGCTCCAGCGTGTCCAGCCAGCCCTCCAGCAGTCCCTTGACCTCGGACCGGCCAGCGGTGCGCAGAGCCTCAACCACCTCCGCCAGTTCCGGCTCGCGGTTTGGCCGGAGGTCGGGCGGGGCTGGCCATATCAGGGCGACCGTCTCCGCCAGATCGCCGACATAGTCATAGGACCAACCGAACAGCACCCCGTCCACTCGCGCCTCGACCGCCTTTCGGATCATGGCGGGCTTGGCCGCGTCGAAGGTCAAGTCCCCGGTCAAGGCCGCCAAGGCCCAGCCCCGGTCAGGATCGGGGGTCGCCCTCAGGTAATCCCTGAGCAGCACCAGTTTGGCGTTCCGCGATGCGGTCAGCGACAGACGATCCAGAAGCTCGGCGAAGGCGCGCATGATGATCCATCTTGGGCGTCCGCAGCGTCGCCGTCAGCCCAGAACGAAAAACGCCCCGGAGGTTTCCCTCCGGAGCGTGTTCGATCAGACGAGGATCAGTTGAACAGACCGGCGATCACGGCGGTGATCAGGCCGCCGGCGACCGCCGCCAGCACCACATCGTTTCCGCTGCGGACATATTGATAACCGCGCGGCGGCGCGCGCAGACCGTAACGGCCGTAGTCATTCACCACATAGGCGTTGGAACGATAGTAGGACGGCATCCGCTGGCCGTAGCTCCATGTCCGGACCGTATAACCCCGGGGAGGCGCGTATCGCGGCGCATGATAGCGGCGCTGGGCCTGCTGCCAGCGGGCATACTGACGCTGCTGCTGACGCGCTTCCTGGCGCTGGTCCTGGCGATAGTCGCGCCGCTCGTCGCGACGGTCATCTCGCCTATCGTCGCGTCTGTCCTGACGCTGCTCATAGCGACGGTCATCGCGGGACTGTGCCGATGCGGCGCCGGCCGCGCCGAGTGTGGTGGTGGCCAGAACCGCGGCCATGGTGGCGGTGAGAATCTTCTTCATCGTGATGTCTCCATCTGCGGTCGAACCATTCGACTTGCCCGCACTATGAAGATCCACGGCTGAGGCCGACCTGAACCGTCCGGGTCGCCTCCCGTTCAGACCAGGACCGGGTTTCGGCCTCAATCAGGCGGCGACCGACTGCTCCGTGCTGGAGCCTGACCGCCCCACGGCTTGTCGTCCGCCTGGGACGCGGCACATCATTTCAGCAAGGGCGCCGAAATCGATGGGTTTGGTCAGATAGGCGTCCGCGCCGGCGTTCAGCCCCGCCTGATGGTCTTCCTTGCGGGCCGAGGCGGACAACACGACAATCGGCGTCTCGGCATTCGCGCCTCCGCCCTCCCGGATCAGGCGAGTCGCCGTCAGGCCGTCCATCACGGGCATATTGACGTCCATGATGATCAGGTCGAACGGCTGCGTCTGCGCCGCCTCGACAGCCAGTTGGCCGTCCTCCGCCGTGACGGTGACGTGCGACGCCGTGCTCATCCAGGCTTCCAGGATCATGCGGTTGACCGGGTGGTCCTCGACCACCAGCACCCGCAGGCACTCAACGCATTCAGCCGGGGCTTCGATGACTTCGGCGGCTGCGGGACGGGCCCATTCGACGACGTCCGCTTCCACGGTCAGGGTGAAGCATGAGCCCTCGCCGACCGTCGAGGTCACAGCGATATCGCCGTGCATGATGTTGGCCATTCGCCGCGCAATGGTGAGGCCCAACCCGGTGCCGCCGAACCGGCGCGTCGATGACGCGTCGACCTGAGTAAAGGGCTGGAACAGCCGCTCCAGATCGGCCGGCGATATGCCCGCTCCGCTGTCCTTCACGGAAAACTCGAAACCAACCCTGCGATCGGAAATGCGATGCCCGCGAACCAGGTAACGAATTTCGCCCACGTCAGTGAACTTGACCGCGTTGGACAGAAGATTCTGCACCACCTGGCAAACTCGCAGGGGGTCGCCACGCACGACCGAGGGGATATCACCTTCCCATTCCGACACGAAAGTCAGGCCCTTGGCCTCGGCCTGGGCTTCGAACGGACCGGTAATCCGGCGCTGCAGATCCTCCACGACGACATCGACCACCTCGAAGGTCATCTTGCCGGCCTCGATCTTGGTCATGTCGAGAATGTCGTTCAACAGCGACAGCAGATTGTCGCCGGAATTGCGAATGATCGACAGATACTCGCGCTGCGCGCCTTCAAGACGGGTCGCGCTGAGCAACTGGGCGGCGCCCAAAACCCCGTTCATCGGGGTGCGGAGCTCATGCGAAATGACGCCCAGGAAGTTCGACTTGGCGTCGTTGGCGGCGTTCGCCTTGTCGCGCGCCGCCTCCAACTCCTCGATCAGATGGGCCTGATGGGCCTGGAAGGCGTCGATCCGCCCTTCCCTCAGCATGGTCATTGTGACGAGAACGAACAGGCAGGCGGCGGTGAACGGCAAGACCGCCAGCATCGACCAGAACTCGGGCTGGCCCCAGAGGCTGAGCAGGATGATCCCCGCTGCGCCGGCATAGGGCGACGAGATGATCATGGCCTGACGAGGCGAGCTGCGCAGTTGGGCGAAAACCAGCACGAAGCCGGAAATGATCAGGGCGATGGCGAGTGGACGGCCAAACGCAGCGTCGGAGAACCAAGCCATCAGTGGGGCGATGGCCCAGGCCGCAGTCGTTGCGGCGCCGACGGCGGGGAAGACCATGCCCCAGCCGACATCAACCCTATGGCTCAGCTTATGTTCGACGACGCCACGGATTGAACCGGCGGCGACCGTGATGACGAACCAAAGCGTGGCCTGCCACCACGCCACAGTCCCCAGCAAACCCAGGGCCCAGGTGGCGATGATGATGTAGCGCAGATACTGCGTCTGCAGGATCGCTGTCAGGGCCTGGGCGGGATCGCCCGCGCGTCGATCACCGGCAAAGGCCTTGGCCACCCCGTCAGATTCCACCATGTCCCAGCCGTCCCCACGTTCTGTTTGGTCGCATGACGCTAGGGCGAAGGTTCTAAGACGGAGTGAACGCTGGTTTTCGCGCAATCACGCGCTGTGGACAATCTCGCTCGGCGCCAGCGCCTTGATCGACAAGGCGTGAATCGGCCCCGCCAGTTCATCCCTAAGCAGCCCGTTGACCGTTCTTTGCCGCAGCACCCTGGACTGCCCCTCGAACGCGGCGGATACGACCGTCAGATTGAAGTGGGTTTCCCCTCCCGGCTGGGCGTCCATGCCCCCTTCATGGTGATGGCCGGCGTGCCGCCAGCTGTCGTCCTCTATCTCCAGCCGTTGCGGGGATAGCGCGGCGCTCAGTTTTTCGCGGATAATCTTCGCCACGGGGCCGTCTGACATGATCGTTTCCTTGAAGAGGTCCAAATCCGCACTACACTTCGTGTGATGTCCGCCTCCTTTCAATACAAGCCGCGCTTCACCGACATCCGGGTGAAACCGCCGAAGGCTCAGGAGGAGGAAGCCGCCCAGGCGGACGTCCTGCACCTAAAGCCTGGCGAAAAGCCATGCCAATGGCCCGACTGCCGCAAGGCCGCGACCGCCAAGGCGCCAAAGTCGCGCGAGCGGCTGAACGACTTCTACGAATTCTGTCAGGCCCACGCCGGCGAGTACAACAAGGGCTGGAACTTCTACGCCGGGATGAGCGAGGGCCAAGTCCGCGCCGTCCAGGAGAACGAGGCTATGACCGGCGGCCGACCGACCTGGGAAATGAAGGCCGGCAAGTTCACGCGCGAGGCCGCCGCCTTCTCCGCCAAGATGGGCACGGCGAACAACACCGGGGCCGGCTCCTGGCGTGACAGTTTCGGCCTGTTCGGCCGTCGTGGCGACCAGGCCCCGCAGTCGCCGACCGAGGACCGCCGCATCGGCAAGCTGGAACGGGGCGCCCTGGCCGACCTGGATCTGGAGCCCGGCGCCGACAAGGCCAAGATCAAGGCCCAGTACCATGACCTGCTGAAACGTTTTCACCCCGACACCAACGGCGGCGACCGCGGCGCCGAGGCCAAGCTGCAACGCGTGATCAAGGCCTGGAAGACGTTGAAGAAGGCCGGACTGGCCTAGGGCGGCGTCGCGCCTATTTCGACGGCCGCCCGGGCACGGGCGTCAAGTTTTTCAGACTGGGCTGCGAGGCGTTCTTCTTGGGCGGCGTCGCCTTCTTGGACTTGCCCTTGCTCTCTTTCATGCGGATCGGTCTTCCTGTTCAAAGACCCACCCTAACAGCCGCTTGACCGGCAAATGAGGCCGAGGGGCGTTCGCACCCATGGCGTTTTGGCCAAGACTTCCCAAATAAGAGGATGGTCGCCGAGGCGCGAACCGCCGAGAGGCGGTTGATCGGATCCGGTTTGACCACCATGCGAAACCAGTCCTCCCCATGACATGGCTCATTGAGCTGTCCGTCACGCACGTCGCGACGGCGCTTTCTCTCTCATCCGAGGGGAGCGAAAACGCATGATCGGTTACCTGATCCTGGTCCACCGCTATCCCGAACAGTTCAAACGCCTGTTCGAAGCCGTCTATGACCCCGCGAACCAGTATGTCGTCCACGTGGATCGGAACTCCGGCCCCGAGTTAGAGCAGCAGATTCGCGACCTCCTGGCGCCCTACGCCAACGCCGCCGTGATCGAGAGCCGCCGCGCCCTATGGGGCGGCTACAGCCTGATCGACGCCGAGCTGCGCGGGATGAAACGCCTACTGGAAATGAGCGACGACTGGTCGGTGTTCATCAACCTGAGCGGCCAGGATTTTCCGCTCAAGTCGCAGGCTGAGATCAAGGCTTTCCTGGCCCGTCATCCGGGGCAGGAGTTCATCCGCGCCGTCGATCAAAAGAAGGTACGCCCCGACACCATGAACCGGGTGCGCAATCTGGTCTTCGAGCGCCCCAAGGGCATCATCCGAACCATCCTGCGCCGTCCGTTCCTGCGCGGCGCCACCCCTTATATCGGCAATCAGTGGATGATGGTCAGCCGGCGCTTCTGCGAATTCGTCTGCCACGACAAGGCGGCGGACCGGTTCAAGGCCTTCTACCGCCACACCTTCATCGCCGACGAGGGCTTCTTCCAGACCGTGATGAACAATACCGAAGTCCACGGGCCGATGGTCAACGATGACATGCGGATGATCGACTGGATCCCCGACGGCGACATCAAATTGCGGCCAAGAACCTATACGATCGCGGATACGGCGGCGCTGAAAGCCAGCCCCTCCCTGTTTGCGCGCAAGTTCGACCAGGAGACCTGCCCGGACGTTCTCCCCATGTTGGAACGTTGGATCGAAACGCCCCGCGCTGTGATCCGCAGCGTCTCAACACCGGTCGCCCATAGAAAAGACGCCGGCGTCGTCGCCGCCTGAAACCCGATCCTGAACAGGTCGAGCGGGAGGCCCTAAGGCTGTCCCGCTCCATCGTTCGATGCGGTCATCAGCGGAGCAGCCGGCTCGCGGAAATAGCGGTCAATGCCGTCGGCGACCGACTTCATCAGACGACGACGCGCGCGCTCGTCGGTCAGCAGCCGCTCATCCTCGGGATTGGTGATGAAGCCCATTTCGAGCAGCACCGCCGGCACGTCGGGCGCCAGCAGCACAGCCAGACCCGCATCGCGGTGACTGCGACGCAGCAGCGGATGGTCGGAGCCTTCCAGGTGGGTCAGCAGGACGCGCGCGAACTGGGCCGAGCGATTCTGGGTGGCGCGCTGGGTCATATCCAGCAGGATCCGGTCCACCGACGGATCGCGGCCCGGCAGGTGCAACTCGCGGTGCCAGTTGTCGGTCCGCGTGAACTCACGCACCGCCCGACCGGCGCCCTGTTCGGACAGAGTATAGACGCTCGCCCCGCGCACAGCCGGATCGCTTCCGGCGTCGGCGTGCAGAGAGATGAACAGGTCGGCGTCTGCCTGACGCGCGATGGCGACGCGGCGGTACAGATCGACATAAGTGTTGGTTTCGCGCGTCAAACGCACGCGATAACGGCCGGTCCGCTCGAGCTCGGCCTTCAGGGCCAGTGCGGCGGCCAACGTGACCTGGCTCTCGCTGATCTTGGCGCCGCTGGCGCCGGGGTCGCGTCCGCCATGGCCGGCGTCGATGACGATCAGCGGCCGTTCAGCCCGACGCGGCGTCGGCGTCGAACGCGGCGCGGCTCGAGGCGCAGGCACGGCCCCGCCCACAGCCTTCAGATCTACGACATAGCGATAGTGGGCCACCCCGTCGCCGGGCGGCAGCAGGAAGCGGCGCTCGATCTCGCTTCCGCGC
This sequence comes from Brevundimonas sp., assembly GCA_046314055.1. Lineage (GTDB taxonomy): Bacteria > Pseudomonadota > Alphaproteobacteria > Caulobacterales > Caulobacteraceae > Brevundimonas. Next base: position 897 of record JBKBXN010000121.1, on the reverse strand, counting down.
GCCAGCTCCAGCTGAACGCGCGAGGCGCCGCCCGCCGCGCTGACTTGATAAGACCGGACAAGGCCCGACCCGCCGCCGTTCAGACCTCGTCCCGGCGCGACGCCGTTCAAAGCCAAGGTGACGCGGCCGTCCGCGCCGGCGTCGATCACCCGACCCTGCGTCGACTTGTCCAGGTCAATGACCACCCGAGTCCGGTCGCCGTCGGCGCCGAAGCGAATTCCCAGGACATCGCCCTGGGCGCCCCAGGCGAAACCACGCGTCGCGAACAGCGCCACGGCGCATATGACGACGAAGGCCAAGGCGGTCATCGCCCATTCCCTCGCGCCCCAGCGCACCACATCTGTCAAAAAGCGACCGCCCATAACGCCGTCGAACCCATCCTACGCGAACTTGAACCTCATAATGCCAGAGGCTCGTATTCAGGGGGTTAAGGCCGAACACCTTTTAATTCGCGTACAGCGTGACTATGCTGTGAACCGTCCGCGAACCGATCGCGCCTTTTCGCCTTTGCGAATCCCGGCGCGCCCTCCTCGCGGCGCTGACTTTCACCAATCCTAGAACCGTTCCGGCGCTGCCGGTGGTTCGAAGAGCGGACCAGGGTCGCGGCCTTCCCCAGGGATTGGCGCGCCCGGTTCAGGACCGACGACCTCCATGGGCCTTTCCGCCTGCGCTCCCCAACGGCTTGATCAAGCCTGCTTCGCCTTCCCCGGCGAAGGGATGTCGCGTGCGCCGGCCCTTCCCCCCGTTCGGCGAGCCGCCATGACCCTACCCGGTGTTCCGGGACGGTCGGCCTGCGCGCGCCAGAGAGAGACTTTCCATGTCAAAGACCATGCTGATCGACGCGGCCCACCCGGAAGAAACCCGGGTCGTGGTCGTCAGCGGCAATCGCGTTGAAGA
>JBKBXN010000120.1:0-8641 GCA_046314055.1 Brevundimonas sp. | reverse complement strand
CGGCGGTCGTGCCGACGCCCAGGCGCGACAGGCCCTGAACCTCGTCCAGCCGCCGGCCCAGCGGCGTCCAGCCGCTTTCATCGCGCACCACCAGGACGGCGGCGTCCAGCACCAGGGCGATCAGACCCACGGACGCGGACACCCGGCCCCAGCCGCCCGCCTCGAACCGCATCAGGGTTCCGGCCGTCAGACCGCCCCAAGCTGTCCCCTCGGGCGCTTCCGGCAGGATATAGAGGTCGCCGTCGAAGGGCGCCGAAGGCTGGACAGCCGTGGTCGCGCTGACCACGGCCGTCTGCAACAGGGCGTCCAGCCGCGTCAGCGCCGCGTTCAGGGTCACATGTTTCTGCATCTGCCCGGCCGCCAGATAGGGCAGGCTCAGACGCGCAGTGAAATCGTCGCTCATCAGGATCTCCGTTCTTGTCGGAGATCAGTCTGCGAGCACCGCCAACTCAGGCGCGCTGGAGGGTCGAATTTTTACTCAAGCCATTGATCGCAAGGATGTTCGAATGACGAATTAGGAAATCAGACGACCGCCAGCGCGCCTAATTCAGTCGTGCAGATAGACGATGCGCCGCAGTTTCTTGTCATTGCGGACCGTCTCGAGGTGCCGGTCGTGATCCCCACTCGCCTTGGCCCCCGCCTCGCTATCTTCGACCCAGTGGGTCGTCTCGATGTCCTTCTGCAGGGCCTTGGCCGCCAGCAACTGACCAGGAAAGAAGGTGTCGACCACGTCGCCGGCGATCGGCACCGTGCCCGTCGCCGTATCCACGGCCATATAGGCGGCCATGCGCGCCAAGGTCGCCGGCGAGGCCTTGGCCCGGACCGCCTGCATCACCAGCCAGGCGCCGGTTCCAACCGTATAGACCGTGCCGACCACCGGCACCCAGGTCAGCAGGCCGTCCATGCCGATGCCGAACGGCCCGATGCCGATCACCCGGTCGGACAGTTTCTTGATCCCCTCGACATTGGACCAAATCTTTTCGATATCTGTGATCGACCGTCTGGCCATGTCGCCCTCTCCCAAGCGTCGCCCTAACGCGGCATAGGCAACAGCGTTCACCAGGAAAGGCAACACACGATGTCCCTGCTCAAGCTGGCCGCCAATACGGCGGCCTGCCTGGTCCTGATCGGCCTGTCGATCTTCGGCGTGGCGGCGCTCAGCGGCGTAGATCATCGCTGGGTGGACATCCTGGCTCAGTTCACGGGGCCCGTGCTGCTGGCGGCGGCGGGTCTGACCGTGGGCTGTGCGCTTCTGCGGCTCTGGCCGGCGGTGGGCGTGGGCGGGCTGGCGACCCTGATCCTGTTTCTCGCCGTCTGGCCCCAGTGGATGCCGCCGACGGGGCTGCGCCAACCGGACCAGCCGGTCATCCGGGTCTATTCCGCCAACCTCTGGGCGCCCAATACCGACGTCGACGCCATGCGCGCCTCGATCAAGGCGGCCGACGCGGACATCGTGATCCTGGTCGAGGTCGGCGACGCGCCGATCGCTCAGTTGGACCGATTGCTGGCGGGCTATCCCCACCGTCGGGTCAACGGACGACTGTCGCCGGGACCATCCGCGGCGCGGTCCATCATCGCCTCCCGCTATCCGATCACGACGAAACTGCCGGGGCGGCCGGACGGGCTCAGCGCCGTCGGCGCGGTCGTGGCCACGCCGCTGGGACCGATCACCGTCTTCGGCGTCCACCTGACCCGTCCCTGGCCCTATGAATATCAGTGGGGGCAGATCACCCAGGTCATGGCCCTGACCGAACGCCGCAAGGCCGCCGCGCCGGGGAGCACCCTCATCGCCGGCGATTTCAACAGCGTCTCCAGCGCCCGGATCGGCCGCCAGATCAAGACCGACCTGGGCCTGGTTCCCGCGCCGGGCTTTCCCGGCACCTGGCCGACCCGCCTGCCCGCTTTCATGGGCATCACCATCGATCAGGTCTACCGCTCGCCCGACCTGGCCCTGGTCAGCCGCCGCGTGGGCCGCCCGACCGGCTCGGACCATTATCCGGTCGTGACCGAGTTCACCCGAGCGAAGCCATAAGCGATTTCAGCCGGGCTTCATGGCCGTCGGTCGGGAAGTCGTCGGCGACCCAGCCGTCCTCGAAGGCTTTCAGGATGCGCCCGGTCTCGGGTCCCGGCGTCCGGCCCAGCCGAGCCAGATCGCGCCCTCCGACCGGCATGGACGGAGGCGTCCAGACCGCCGCAAGGCGCCGCAGGGACGCGCCGTCGCGGCCGCTTATCGCCTCCGCGCGCGTCAACCGATCCTCGAAGGCGGCGCGCCCCAGCCGATAGATGGCCGCCCGCGCGGCGGCCTCCGTCATGTCGGGCGTCACGAGGGGGCCGTCGGCGACGGCTGCGGCCATCCGATCCCGCACCGCATTCGACAGGCGAATATCCTGCGCGATCCGGACGACGACGGCCGCATCGTCGGGCAGCAGAGCCGACAGACGCATCACCGGATCGTCGGTCAACCCGCACAGGGTCTCGAACAGATCCAGCGGCTGGACGTCCGGCAAGACGACGGCGAGCACCCCGGCCTCCGCCATGGCGCGCACCGAAGGCCGGGGATCGACCGCGGCCAGCAGCTTCAACAGTTCCTTGGACACCCGCTCGGCCGACAGCCGGGCCATCCCGTCCTTCAGCGCGGCGCAGGCGGCCAGACCGGTCGGATCGGGTTCGCCCCGCCCGTACCAGGCCTGGAAGCGGAAGAAGCGCAGGATCCGCAGATAGTCTTCGCGGATCCGGGTCTCGGCCTCGCCGACGAAGACGATCCGGCCCTCGGCGGCGTCGGCCAGGCCCCCGCCGGTTGGATCGAACACGCGCCCGGCCGCATCGGCATAGAGAGCGTTCAGGCGGAAGTCCCGCCGCGCCGCGTCCTCGGCCCAGTCCTCGGTGAAGGCGACCACTGCGCGCCGCCCGTCGGTTTCCACATCCCGGCGCAGGGTGGTGATCTCGTAGGGTTTGCGCTCGGACACCCCGGTGATCGTGCCGTGCTCGATGCCGGTCGGCACAGCCTTCAGCCCCGCAGCCTTCAGCGCCGCCATCGTCTCCTCCGGCCCCAACCGCGTGGCGATGTCGATATCGTCCACGGGCCGGCCCAGCAGACTGTTCCGAACGCAGCCGCCGACGAACCGGGCGCAGTCGGGCCCGCCCGCCGCCTCCAGCGCCGCCATAACGGCGCGGGTGGCCGGCGCGTCCAGCCACGGCTGACCGAGCATCGATACGCTCACGCTGCGTCCTCTCCGACGGCGATTTGGGGCACGGGTTCGTCGCCGTACAGGCGGACGTGCAGCGCCTTCAGGATGCCCGCCGTCACGCCCCAGATATAGCGCTCGCCCCATGGCATGGCCCAGAACCAGCGCCGCAACCCCTCGTCCATGTCGTAGAAGTCCTGCCGGTGGTTGGCGGCGTCCATCAGAAAGTCCCACGGCGTCTCGAACACCTCGGCCACTTCGGCGGGCGCCGGGGTCGTGACCGGCGCCTCGTGCAGCCAGCCGATCACCGGCGTCACCAGAAACCCGGTTCCCGTCTCATAGGCGTCGGACAGGCCCAGCACCTCGACCTTCGCCGGGTTCAGCGCCACCTCCTCGTCCGCCTCGCGCAGCGCCGCCTGGACCGCGTTCTCGCCGGGGTCCAGCCGACCGCCAGGAAAGGCGATCTGCCCCGTATGCCGCACCAGGGTGTCGGCCCTCCGTGTCAGCAGCACCGTCGCGCCCTCGGGCCGCGCCACCACCGGGATCAGCACCGCCGCCGGCCGCAACTCTCGCACCGGCCGCGCCGCCTTGGGGTTCAGGTCGAAGTCGGACCGCGCCGCCCGCCCTTCCGGCCGCCAGGCCTCGACCGGGTCCAGCCGCTGGACCAGCCGGCTCCTCAAGGTCGCCAGCGTCACGCGACCGCCCCCAAGGAAAACGCTCGCCCGCCGGACCGCACCACCAGCCGCCCGTCGACTTCCTCGGCCATCTCGACCAATTCATAGAAGACCGAACGCGCAATCCGCGCCCACAGGTCGCGCCGCACATGGACGCGCGGCGCCGGCTCGCCCGTCTCCGGATCGGTCTCGACCACGATTTGATCGGCCTCGCCCGCCCGCACCTCGTCGCCGACATCGGTGGTGAAGACCAGGTCGTCGCCGTCCCGCCGCACCGCCACGGCCCGGAACGGCAGGTCCTCGACCGCGATCTTCAACTTCTCGACCGGCGTCACCAGATGATAGCCGTCCGGATCCTTGCGCAGCACGGTCGAGAACAGCCGCACCAGTTCCTTGCGACCGATGGGCGACCCCTCGTGCATCCAGACGCCGTCGCGCCGGATGACGATGTCGATCTTGCCGCAGTGCTCGGGATTCCACAGATGCACGGGGGGCAGGCCGCGGCCCGGCGCCTGTTTGGCCGCTTCGGCGACGGCGTTCAGTCCTGACTTGGGATCATCGGCTTTGGTCATGTCCGACATGACTTAGGCCCCGCGGACCGGCCGGGAAAGGTCAGCCGGTGCGAACCGGCCCGGAAACGGTCTCGACCTTGGTCGGCAGCCACAGGACGCGACGACGGTCCACCGGCCCCGGCAGGATCGCCTCGGGTGCGCCGACAAAGCCGAACCGCTCGAAATAGGCGCGATCGCCGACCAGCAGCACCCCGCCGACCGCCATCGTCCGCGCCTGATCCAGACAGGCCTGCACCAGTTCAGCCCCCAGACCGTCGCTGCGACTTGCGGCGTCGACCGCAATAGGGCCCAGGAACAGGCCCGCCGTTTCACCGATCAGAACCGGCCACAGCCGAACAGAACCGAAGATCCGTTCCCCTCGACGGGCGACGAAGCCCGCCGCAGGACGCGACCCCTCGCGCAGCCGCTCCGCCGTCTTGACGAAACGGCCGGGACCGAAGGCGGCCATGATCAGGGCCTCGACACCTGCGGCGTCGGCCGGGGTTTCGGCTTCGATCCGGCTGGGAGCCGCCGTCATGCCCAGATTCAGGGCCAGATTCAGAACAGGGGCGTGCGACATGGGCGCTCCGACGGCGAGGCGCGCGCACTAGGACCAAAGCCGCGCCAAATCAAGGCGCGGTCATGTGACGGTCAGCCGATCTTGGAGAAGTCCGGCGCCCGTTTCTGGGTGAAGGCCATGAAGGCCTCCATCGCCTCGGGGCTCTTCATCTGCGAACCAAAGGCTTCGCCCTCGCGCTGCATAAGGGCCCACAGGCCTTCGGCGTCGCGCATCAGCCGCTTGGTCTTGCGGATGGAGTTGGGCGCCCGCGCCGCCACCTTGGCCGCCAGATCCGCCGCCGTCGCCTCGACCTGATCGGCGGGGACCGCGCGGTTGGCCAGGCCCCAGGCCAGGGCCGTGCGACCGTCCAGCGGCTCCCCCAGGGCGAACATCTCGAACGCCCGCTGATGGCCGATCACGGCGGGCAGCAACAGGCTGGAGGCCGCCTCGGGCGCCAAGGCCAGGTTGACGAAGGGCACGGACAGCAGGGCGTCTTCCGCCACAACCACCAGGTCGCAGTGCAGCAGCATGGTCAGGCCGATGCCGACCGCCCGCCCTTTCACCGCCGCGACCAGCGGCTTATCGAGATCGGCCAGCGCCTTAAGGAAGCGGAACACCGACATGTCGAACGGCTGTTCCGTCTGGGCGCCGATGGCGATGAAGTCGCCGATGTCGTTGCCGGCCGAGAAGCTGTCGCCCTCGGCGCGCAGCAGAAGCACCCGCACGGCGTCGTCGGTGCGCGCCTGTTCGACCGCTTCAGACAGGGCCGAATACATGGCCTGGGTGATGGCGTTCTTCTTGTCGGCCCGGTCCAACGTCAGGGTCAGGACGCCGTCGGCCAGTTGGGTGCGGATATGTTCGCTCACGTCGTTTCCTCGTCCCGTTTGACGGCTGTCCACCAGTCGACGCCGTTCTCGTCGCGCGCCCGCTCGGCGCGGCCGCGTCGTTCCAGATAGTTCAGGTGCGCCTGGGCCTCGCCCGTGGCCATGCCCAGCACCCCGTCCCCGACCGCCCGACCGAACACGGCCGGGAAGCCGTCGATCACCCTAGACGGTTGACGCAACGTCCGCTCAAGCCGTTTCAGCGCGACCTCATGACCGCGCTTCAAGGCGTCGAGCCGGGCATGAACGCCGTAGAAGGGCTCGCCATGCGCCGGCAGGACGAAAGCTCCCTCGGGCAGCAGCCCCCGCAGCTTGGCCAGCGAATCCATCCAGTCGCCCAATGGATCGGCCTCAGGCTCGGTCGGCCAGACTGAGACGTTCGACGAAATCCGCGGCAGAATCTGGTCCCCAGCGATGAAGACGTCGTCCGACCGCCGCCAAAGGCAGACATGTTCAGGGCTGTGCCCGGACCCGACCACCACCGTCCAGTCGTCGCCGCCGATCTGGATCACATCTTTGTCCGACAGCCGCAGATAGCTGCGCGGCATCGGCGAAACGCCCTTGGCGAAGCCGCCATAATCTTTTCGCCAACGATCGATCTGAGCTTCGCTCCAGCCAGCGGCGCGGAAATAGCGTTCGCCCTCCTTGGGGGCGCCGCCGGCCTCTTCGGCCATCAGCATCCGCGCGGTGACATATTCCAGTCGCGACATCAGCAGCGGCGCCCCGCTGCGTTCGCACAGCCAGCCCGCCAGACCGATGTGGTCGGGGTGCATGTGGGTGCAGATCAGCCGTTTCACCGGCCGGCCCTCCAGCCCTCCAGCTAGCACCGACTCCCAAGCGGCCAGGCTGTCCGGCGTGCGCAGGCCAGTGTCGATCACTGTCCAGCCATCGCCGTCAAGAACAGCATAGGCGTTTACATGATTGAGCTGGAACGGCAGGGCGAACCGCAACCATAGCACGCCGGGCGCGACTTTGATCGTCTCGCCCGGAGCCGGAGCGTGCGGCAAGGGATAGGTCAGCCCCCTAGCGTCCCCCTGAGCTCCTGTCGTCGCCTGTCCGTCGGCCAAGTCCGTCTCCAATAGAAACGCGCAGACACTAGCCGCAGTCCCGCCTCGACGTCCACACTCGCCTTGACCCCGCCCAAATACACCGCCACGAAGCCTGCCTGCATTCAGAAACCCAGGGTGTTTTCATGAAGTCCCGCCTCGCCGCCGCCCTCGCGGCGCTTCTGTTCAGCGTCTTCGCCGTCGCGCCGACCATGGCCCAGGAGCAGCAACCTCAGAACACCGACAACGGGCCCGCCGTGACGCAGGGCACGTCGCGCGCCGGCGCCAGCCGCCAACGCCGCGAACGCACGCCCCCCCCGCCTACCGCCGAACAGATTCAGGCCGCCGCCCAGGAACAGGCGACGCTCGCCAACACCAACTGCCAGGTCAGCGAGGCCAAGCTGCTCGGTCAGACCGAAGCCAAGACCTCGGTCTATGAGGTCGCCTGCGCCGCCGGCCCGGGCTTCATCATCGAGTCCAAGACTCCGCCCGAAGCGGCCAACTGCGTCCTGCTGGCCTATTCGGCCGCCGTCCTGCGCGCCCGCGACCCGGCCGCCGATCCCGGCCCGCAGTGCACGATCGCCGCAAACACCGACACGCAGAAATTCCTGCGCGAATACGCCGTCCAGGCGGGCGTCGCCTGCACGGTCGACGAGGTCAAGGTTCTGGGCAAGTCCAACGACGGCGGCGTCATGTACGAAGCCGGTTGCTCCGACGGCGCCGGTTTTTGGCTCAAGCAACTGAACAACACCTGGACCAAGACCCCCTGCATCCAGGTGCTGGCGGAAAGCGGAACCTGCGCCTTCACCACCTCGGCCGAGAACGCCGCTCTGGTGAAATCCTATTTCGCGGGTTCGGAGGCCGCGTCCTGCGATGTGACCGAGGCTCGTCTGATGGGCCGCAACGACAACGGCGTCTTCTATGAAGCCAAATGCGCCGCCGGCGACGGCCTTATCGCCCGCCTGAACACCGAGAATGTCGTGCAACAGGTCTATCCCTGCGCCACCGCCCAGCAGGTCGGCGGCGGCTGCAAGCTGACCACCGTCCCCGCCGCCGCTCCGGCGCCGGCCGGCGGCCGTCCCTAAGCGACCATCGCAGACCAGACGAAGGGCCGTCGGAGCGATCCGGCGGCCCTTTTGTTTTGCGCGGCCTCTTTTCCGAAACCGTGACGCGCCCTACCGTCGCCCTTATGCGCATCGCCACCTGGAACGTGAACTCGGTCAACGCCCGCCTGCCCACCGTGCTGGCCTGGCTGGAGCAGGCCGCCCCCGACGTCGCCTGCTTCCAAGAGATCAAATGCGTGGACGAAAAATTCCCGCGCGAGGCCTTCGAAAGCCTGGGCTACAACGTCGAGACCCACGGACAGAAGAGCTACAACGGCGTGGCCCTGCTGTCGAAATACCCGCTGTCGGACATCCGGCGCGGCCTGCCGGGCGACGAGACCGACGAACAGGCCCGCTATCTGGAAGCGGTGGTCGAGGCGCCGCGGCCGGTTCGGGTGGCGTCCATCTATCTGCCGAACGGCAATCCGATCGGGACCGAGAAGTTCGACTACAAGCTGGCCTGGTTCGAGCGGCTGAACCGCCACGCCCGCGACCTGCTGGCCTTCGAGGAGCCGCTGGCCCTGTGCGGCGACTATAACGTGATCCCTGAGGCTGAAGACGCCAAGAACCCGGCCGCCTGGACCGACGACGCCCTGTTCCAGCCGCAGAGCCGTCAGGCGTTTCGCGCCCTGAAGAACCTGG
>JBKBXN010000119.1:2423-8884 GCA_046314055.1 Brevundimonas sp. | reverse complement strand
GGCGCCGCCCTGACGATCGACCGCGACAACGACAAGAACCCGGTCGTGGCCCTGCGCGAAATCGCCGACGACACGGTCGTTCCTGATGAGCTGCTCGAGACCATCATCACCACGCTGCAACGCGTCGATGAGCGCACCGAAGCTGAGGACGAGGCGGAAACGGTCGCCCTGCTGGCCGAGCCGCAACATATGAACATGGCCGAGGCCGAGCTGATCCGCGCCCTGCAAAGCGACCGCGACGGCGGTCAGGAGGAGCGGTACTGACGCCCGAGGGAGCCCCTGGCGTCACTATCCTGCCGGCGCGGACCGAAACGGTTCCGCCGGCGCCCCAAGCTGCGAACAAAAACGATCCCATGCCGACCGCAGACGATGCGGCGTTGGCGCCTAAACGTGCGCCCATCCTGCGCCAGTTCGAGCTGATCGAGGCCGTCAAGGCCTATGACCCTACCGCCGACGAAGCGCTTCTGAACCGCGCCTATGTCTATGCGATGAAGATGCACGGCTCGCAGATGCGGGCCTCGGGCGATCCCTATTTCGCCCACCCGATCCAGGTCGCGGGCATATTGACCGACTACAAGCTCGACACCGCGACCATCGTCACGGCCCTGCTGCACGACGTGGTCGAGGACACCTCGGCGACGCGCGACGACATCGCCCAGATGTTTGGCGAAGAGGTCGCCGTCTTGGTCGAGGGCGTGACCAAGCTGAGCCGGTTGGAACTTCAGGCCGAGCATACGCGCCAGGCCGAGAACCTGCGCAAATTCATTCTGGCCATCAGCCGGGACGTGCGGGTGCTGCTGGTCAAGCTGGCCGACCGTCTGCACAACATGCGCACCCTCCAGTACGTGAAGCCGGAGAAGCGCGAGCGGATCAGCCGCGAGACCCTGGAGGTCTATGCGCCGCTGGGTCGGTCGATCGGCATCCATTCGATCGCGTCCGAACTGGAAGAACTGGCCTTCACCCACCTGAACCCCACCGCCAAGACCGCTATCGAGCGGCGGCTGGAGGCGCTGAAGCTGGAACACGGCCGCGCCATCGAAGGCGTGGCGGGCGAGGTCGAGCGGGTGCTGTCGGAAGCCGGGGTCGGCGCCCACGTCTTCGGCCGCCAGAAAACTCCCTATTCGATCTGGCGCAAGCTGCAGCGCAAGTCGGTCGGGTTTTCGTCCCTGTCGGACATCTACGGCTTCCGCGTGATCGTGGAAGCCGAGGACGACTGCTACCGCGCCCTGGGCGTGATTCACCGCGAATGGCCGATGGTCCCTGAGCGGTTCAAGGACTTCATCTCGACGCCCAAGTCGAACAACTATCGCTCGCTGCACACGACCGTCGTCGGGCCGCGCGGGCTGCGCATCGAGATGCAGATCCGCACAGAGGCGATGGACAGGGTCGCCGAGGACGGGGTTGCGGCCCACTGGCGCTACAAGAACAAGTCCTATGGGTTCGACCGTGAGGCGATGGAGCAGGGGGGCGGCCGAGACCCGCTGCAGAACCTGCGCCACCTGGTTCAGGTGATTGAACACGGCGAGGGCGGCGAGGACTGGGTCGAGCACGCCAAGCTCGAAATGTATCTGGACCAGGTCTTCGTCTTCACGCCCAAGGGGCGGCTGGTGACCCTGCCGCGCGGCGGCATGCCGCTGGACTTCGCCTATGCCGTCCACACCGAGGTCGGGGACACGGCCGTCGGCGTCAAGGTCAACGGCGAGCTCAAGCCGATGCGCACCCCGCTGCAGAACGGGGACGTGGTCGAGATCATTCGCGGGGCCAAGCGCGAGGTGCCGGCCGACTGGCGCAGTCTGACCGTCACCGGTCGGGCGCGGTCCGCCATCCGGCGTCACATCCGGACCTCCGAGCGGGAGGAATTCGTCAAACTGGGGCGTGTGGCCTTGCAGCAGACCCTGGCGCGCATCGACAAGACCCTGGCCGAGGTGTCGCTGAAGCCGATCCTGGAGACCCTGGCGGTCGCGGCGGACGACGACGTGTTCGAGAGCCTGGGGCGTGGACGGCTGTCGCCGACCACTGTGGCCGAGACTCTTTTCCCGGCGTTGAAGGGAAGGCTGAAGGCGGGGCCGGAGAAGCAGAGGATCGAGGGCGATACGGCGCGTCTGTTCGTCCGGGGCGGCGGGCTGACGCCGGGCGTCAGTGTCCACTTCGGCCAATGTTGCACGCCCGTGCCGGGTGATCGAATTGTCGGCATTCTGGAGCCGGAAGTCGGGCTGACCGTCCATACGATCGACTGCCAGTCGCTGGCGGCCTTTGCTGATGACGATTCGGTCTGGCACGACCTGCAATGGACGCCCCAGGCCGAGACCGACGCCGTGGCGGCGGTTCGCCTGAACGCCACCATCCGCAATGCGCCAGGCGTGCTGGGGCAGGTGACGACCCTGATCGGGGAAGCGGGCGGCAACATCATCAACCTGTCGATGGCCTATCGGCAGCAGGACTTTTTCGACGTCACCCTGGATGTCGAGGTCGAGGACGCGAAACACGCGACCATGATCATGGCGGCGCTGCGGGCCAATCCGTCGGTCGACAACGTGGATCGCGGTCGAGGCTGAGCCTTTCGCTCGGCGGGGCGAGGCGCTAAGACCGCCGCCATGAACACCCAAGACGTCCTCAACGAGTTCCGCGACGCCGGCGCCCTGCGCGAAGGCCATTTCGTCCTGTCTTCCGGCCTGCACAGCCCGGTCTTCCTGCAGAAGAACCTGGTCTTCATGCAGACGGACCGCTGCGAGCGGCTGTGCAAGGCGCTGGCGGACAAGATCGTCGCGACGGTGGGGCCGGTGGACGTCGCCATTTCGCCGGCCGTGGGCGGCATCATTCCCGGGTATGAGACCGCGCGTCACCTCGGCGTGCCGTCGATGTATGTCGAGCGCGAGGGCGGCCAGTTCAAACTGCGGCGCGGCTTCTCGGTCGAGCCGGGGCAGAAGGTGGTCATGGTCGAGGATATCGTCACCACGGGCCTGTCGTCGCGTGAGTGTATCGCCGCCATCCAGGCCGCCGGGGGGGAGGTTGTCGCCGCCGCCTGTATCGTCGATCGCTCGGGCGGCAAGGCGGACGTCGGCGTGCCGTTGATCGCTCTGGCGTCTCTGGAGGTGCCGGCCTATCCGGCCGACGCCCTGCCGCCGGAACTGGCGGCCCTGCCGATTGAAGATCCGGGCAGCCGCAGACTTTCGAAGTAATTTTGGGGTTGGCGAGGAGCTGAGATGCGCGAACGGGTCAGGCTGGGCGTCAACATCGACCACGTCGCCACCGTGCGGAACGCACGGGGCGGGACGCATCCGGACCCAGTCCGGGCCGCCGAAGCGGCGCTGGCGGCCGGGGCGGACGGGATCACCGCCCACCTCCGCGAGGATCGCCGCCATATTACCGACTCCGACATCGATGTGCTCAGCGCCCTCTGCGCCCGCGCGGGCAAGCCCCTGAACTTCGAGATGGCGGTGACGGAGGAGATGCTGGCCATCGCTCTGCGTCATCGACCTCACGCCGCCTGCCTGGTGCCCGAACGGCGCGAGGAAGTGACGACCGAGGGCGGGCTGGCGGTCGCCGGCTTCGAGGCGCGGATCGCGCCGGTGGCCAAGGCCTTGGCCGAGGCTGGGGTGCGGGTGTCGCTGTTCATCGAGCCGTCCGAGGCGCAGGTCGAGGCCGCCGCGGCTGTGGGCGCGCAGGTGGTGGAGTTCCACACCGGCCGCTATTGCCATCTGACCGATCCCGGCGAGCGGGAGGTGGAGTTCGAGCGGATCGCCGCGGCTGCGGCCCAGGCCGATATTCTCGGCCTGGAGGTCCATGCCGGGCACGGTCTGGATTACGATACGGCCCCGCGCATGCTGGCCATTCCGGAAATCCGCGAGCTGAACATCGGGCATTTCCTGATCGGCGAATCCATCTTCGTCGGCCTGGATGCGGCGATCCGCCGGATGCGGGCGGCGATGGACGCGGCGAAGTGATCATCGGCGTCGGCGCCGACCTGTCGGACATCCGGCGGATCCAAGCCTCGCTGGATCGGTTCGGCGAGCGGTTCAAGCAGCGCTGTTTCACGGACATCGAGCGGTCGCGGTCGGACCGGAAACCGGATCCGGCCTGGAGCTACGCCAAGCGGTTCGCGGCCAAGGAGGCCTGCGCCAAGGCGCTGGGGACCGGGATGCGGGCGGACGTCTATTGGCGGGACATGGGGGTGGTGAACCTGCGCTCCGGACAGCCGACCCTGGCCCTGACCGGCCATGCCGCCGAGCATCTGGCGCGGCTGACGCCGGCGGGGCATGAGGCGAAGATTCACCTGACCCTGAGCGATGAACACCCCTATGCGCTCGCCTTCGTGGTGATCGAAGCCTTGCCGCTGTCGTAATCGCGATATACCCCTCAGTGGACGACCGCGCAGACGCGGCAAGGGGATGCCTGATCGCATGAGCGAAGACCAGAAGCCGCAAGACGCCGATGCGGCCAAGACCAATGCGACCGACCCCACGCCGGAGGAGGTCTTCGCCGCGTCCGAGGCTGACGCGCCCGTCGAGGCCGTAAAGAGCGACACGGCTGAGAAGCGCCCGGTCTGGAGCGATGCGGGCGACGCCCCCTTTGAGGATGCGGCCAAGACCCCAGTCTATGCGCGCAAGCCGGCCAAGGCGGCCAAGGCGGAGCCGAGCGCCGGCGACGAGACGATGGAGATCGTCAAGACGATCTTCTTCGCCCTGCTGATCGCCATGGTGCTGCGGATCTTCCTGTTCCAGCCCTTCACCATTCCCTCGGCCTCGATGGAGCCGAACCTGTACGAGGGCGACTATATCGTCGTGTCGAAATGGTCGTACGGCTATTCGAAGCACTCGATCCCGTTCAGCCCCCCGCTGTTCGACGGCCGGGTGATGGGCTCGGCGCCGAAACGTGGCGATATCGTCGTGTTCAAGCTGCCGCGCGACGACAAGACCGACTTCATCAAGCGCGTCATCGGCCTGCCGGGCGACCGGATCCAGATGATCTCGAACAAGCTGTATATCAACGACAAGCCGGTTGAGGACGTCGTGGTCAGCGAGCGCGAGATCAACGACATCTTCGGGGCGCATCCGGTCGCGCAGGTGCGCGAGACCCTGCCGGAGGGCAAGAGCTTCATGACCCAGGACTTCGGTCCCGGGAACGACCTGGACGATACGCCGGTCTATGAGGTGCCGGTCGGTCATTACTTCATGATGGGCGATAATCGGGACAACTCGATCGACAGCCGGGTCGAACAGTCCAGCGGCGTGGGCATGGTCCCGGCCGAGAACCTGGTCGGCAAGGCGCAGATCATCCTGTTCTCGTGGGAGCCCGGCTCGTCGCTGTTCAAGCCCTGGACCTGGGCCAATGTGCGGCTCGGACGGTTCTTCAACGTTCTTCACTGATGGCCAATCTGAGAGCTGAGGCGGTCACCGCGCTGCAGACGCGCATTGGCCATCCGTTCAAGGACGCCGCCTTGCTGGAGCGCGCCCTGACCCACGCCAGCGTGGGCGAAGGGGCGCCGGTCGGTGTTCATGGACCACGCGATAACGAGCGGCTGGAGTTCCTGGGCGACCGGGTGCTGGGCCTGCTGGTGGCCGAAAAACTGTCGCGGGACTATCCCACCGCCCACGAAGGCGAACTGTCGTCCAGCCTGCACGCCCTGGTCGACAAGACCGCCTGCGCGCGGGTGGGCGAAGCCCTGGGCGTCGGTCCGGCCCTGCGTCTGTCGCCGGGCGAGACCAAGACAGGCGGGCGTCGCAAGGCCGGGGTGATCGCCGATGCGGTCGAGGCTATTCTTGCGGCGGTCTATCTGGATGGCGGGCTGGAGGCGGCGCGGGCCTTCTTCGACAAGGCTTGGGCGGCCGAGTTCGCGGCTCCGCCCTCGCGGTCCGTGACCAACCCCAAGTCCGCCCTTCAGGAGTGGGCCCAGGGGCAGGGCCGGCCGCTGCCGACCTATCGCGTCGCGGATCGGACGGGTTCGGATCATGCGCCGACATTCACCGTCGAGGTGTCCGTCGAGGGCGTGGAGCCCTTGACCGCACAGGGGCGTTCGCGTCAGGAGGCGGAGAAGGCGGCCGCAACGGCTCTCCTCAAACGTGAAGGCGTCATTTGACCGATATTGAAAACCAGCGCGCGGGCTTCGCCGCCATCATTGGCGCGCCGAACGCCGGCAAGTCCACGCTGGTCAACCGGCTGACCGGATCCAAGGTCTCCATCGTCACCCAGAAGGTGCAGACGACGCGCTTCCCGGTGCGCGGCATCGCCATGGAAGGCGACGCCCAGATCGTGCTGGTGGACACCCCCGGCATCTTCACGCCGCGCCGTCGCCTGGATCGGGCCATGGTCGCCTCGGCCTGGGGCGGGGCGCAGGACGCGGACGTGGTCGTCCACCTGATCGACGCCCAGTCGCACATCAACTCGGAAGGCCGTGAAGGCACGGCGGCCGACCGCCGCGCGGCCGAGGACACCGAAACCAACATCGCCCATCTTCAGTCCAC
>JBKBXN010000119.1:0-2413 GCA_046314055.1 Brevundimonas sp. | reverse complement strand
CGGGATGCGCCGCGACACCCTGCTGGCCCTGTCGCAGAAGATGTTCGAGAGCGGCGTCTATGAGGAGGTCTATATGATCTCCGCCGCCAACGGCGACGGGGTCGAGGACCTGAAGCAGCGTCTGGCGCGGTCGATGCCCCAGGGGCATTGGCTCTATCCCGAGGATCAGGCGGCGGACGTGCCGGTGCGGGTTCTGGCGGCCGAGATCACGCGCGAGAAGGTCTATCTGCGCGTCCACGAGGAACTGCCCTATTCGGCGGCGGTCGAGACCACCAGTTTCGAGGAGCGCGGCGACGGCTCGGCCCGGATCGAACAGACCATCTATGTCGAGCGCGAGAGCCAGCGGCCCATCGTCCTGGGCAAGGGCGGCCAGACCCTGAAATGGATCGGCCAGAAGTCGCGCGAGGAGCTGAATGAGATCCTCGGTCGTCAGGTCCATCTGTTCCTGACGGTGAAGGTCGATCCGAAATGGCAGGATTCGCGGGCGCTTTACGCCCAGTTTGGTCTCGATTTCGACGTCTGAGTTCCCGTGTTTGAAGTGCCGCGTACCCCTGGGGGCCATCCCCGGCTTGTTCTGGGCGTCCTGGGGGCGCTGATCCTCGGCGGCGTGGTCTGGGCCGGGTTTTCGACGTCGGTCAAACCTGTCAGCGATGCGATGCGGGCGGCGACCAGCCCCGAGACGCCGCCGCGTCCGCCCCTGGTCGTCGTTCAGGATCTGCCGCAACTGGCGGCGCGGCTGGAGCGCGAGGGCGCGGCCGGACGGTTCATGGGCGGGGTTCTGGTGGCCAAGGGCGACCAAGTCCTGTTCCGACAGGTCTATGGCAAGGCGAACTATGAGCAGGACCGGCCGCTGAAGCTCGACTCGCGCTTCCGGCTGGCCTCGATCTCCAAACAGTTCACGGCGGCGGCCATTCTGCATCTTCAGGATGAGGGGCGGCTGAGCGTCTCCGACCCTGTCTGCAAATGGATCCAGCCCTGTCCCGAGGCCTGGGAGCCGGTGCGGATCAGCCATCTGTTGTCGCACACCTCGGGTATTCCGGACCTGATGGCGCGGCCGGGCTGGGGCATGCGGCGCACGACGCCGGCGACGCTGGACGAACTGACCGAGGATTCGAAGCGGTTCGGCCTGCAGTTCCCGCCGGGGACCAAGGTCCGGTACGACAACGCCGGCTTCAACCTGGCCGCGGCCATCGTCGAGAAGGCCAGCGGACGGTCCTATGAGACCTATATGCGTGAGACCTTCTTCAGGCCCCTGGGCATGAGGGACAGCGGGCTGGACCTGGACGGCGGGGACCATGGGGCGATCATGGGCTACGCCAACTTCCCGGCCGGCCTGGCGGCCCAGCCGAACGCCAACACCTCCATCGTCGCGGGGGCGGGGGCGGTCTATTCGACGCTGGACGATCTGCTGGTCTGGCAGAGGGCGCTGCACCGGGGGGCGCTGCTGAAGCCGTTCAGCTATCAGCAGATGCTGGCCGACCATGCACCGGCCGACACCCCCAAGGAGCGCGGCCGTCCGCGCCGCGACTGGGGCTACGGCGTCTTCTCGAACCGGCTGGGCGATCAGGTTCAGCCCAGTTTCCAGGATCGCCAGATCTATCACACCGGCAGCTGGGGCGGGTTCCGCAACCTGATGCTCTATCAGCCTGAGGCCGATGTGACGGTGATCGTGCTGTCGAACAATTATCATCTGCGCGACCAGGTCTTCCTGATCAGCCAGCAGGCCATGGCCGAGGCCCTAGGCCGCGAGTTCCCCACGACCCTGGACCGATAGATCCAGGTCGGCGGCGTGGCGCAAAAACAGGGTGCCAAAGGCGCCAAACCTGCCAAACGCGCCATCCGTCAGTTTCCCCATCACGCCGGCGCCCAGTCTAAGGGTGTTTGAGGGAGCGGTGAGATGAAGGGCGAAAACGGGGCGCAAAGCCTTGCGCTGCCGTAGTCGGGATGGGTGGGAAATAAATTTGGACCGTCAGGCGGGCAGCATGGATCCCGTGTCGATATAGCGCTGGTGCCAGGACAGGGCTTCGTTCAGCAGGTGGGGCGACTGTAGGCCGTAGGAGCCCTTCAGCGCCCGCTCGTAATAGTCGTTGAGGCCGTCGCGGTATTTCGGATGGGCGCAGTGGGCGATGATCAGCTTGGCCCGCTGTTTGGGCGACAGGCCGCGCAGATCGGCCAGGCCCTGTTCGGTGACGATGACCTGGACGTCCTGGGTGATGTGGTCGACGTGGCTGGCCATGGGGACGATGGCCGAGATGGCGCCGCCCTTGGCGGTTGAAGGCGTCACGAAACACGAGATGAAGGCGTTGCGTGAGAAGTCTCCCGAGCCGCCGATGCCGTTCTGGATGCGCGACCCCATGACCTGGGTCGAGTTGACGTTGCCGTAGATGTCGGCCTCGATCAGGCCGTTCATGGC
>JBKBXN010000118.1:0-8896 GCA_046314055.1 Brevundimonas sp. | reverse complement strand
ATCTTCCAGGCCGGGATGGCGATGGGGAAGTTCCACGGCGTGATCAGGCCGAAGACGCCGACCGCCTGGCGATAGGTCTGGATCTCGACGCCCGGACGGGTCGAGGCCAGGTTCTGGCCGTGGACGCGCAGCGCCTCGCCGGCGAAATATTTCAGGATGCGTGCCGCACGCATGGTCTCGCCGATGCCCTCGGGCAGGGTCTTGCCCTCTTCGCGCGCCAGCAGGCGGCCGATCTGCGCCGCGCGTTCCATGATCAGCGACCCGGCCTTGTCCAGCACGTCGAAGCGGACTTCCGGCGAGGCGTCGGACCAGCCGGGGAAGGCGGCGCGGGCGGCGGCGACGGCCTGATCGACCTCGGCCGCTCCCCCCTTGGGCGTGCGGGCCACGACGTCGCGCGTGTCGGACGGGTTCAGGCTCTCGCCGGCGAACGCGCCGGAGACCTTTTCGCCGCCGATCCAGTGCGAGAGTTCAAGCGTGTCGGTCATGGAATGTCCTTTTCATAAGGCTGACGGGCGGCGGGGGAGCGCCGCCCGTCTCGGGGAGATGGGTATCGAGGGGCGGAAAATCAGCCCGTCATGTCTTCCAGTTCACGCCCGCGCGTCTCCTTCACCCAGGCCTGGACCAGGAAGAAGGAGATCAGGGCGCTGACCGAATAGAAGCCGTAGGTGACGACCAGACCCAGGTTGGCCGCCATCCACGGGAAGCTGACCGAGATGGCGAAGTTGGCGATCCACTGGGCGAAGCCGGCGACAGCCAGGGCCGAGCCGCGCATCTGGTTCGGGAACATTTCGCCCAGCATCACCCACATGACGGGGCCCCAGCTGAAGTTGAAGAAGACCACATAGGCGTTGGCCGCGATCAGGGCGGTCAGGCCGGTGTTGTCGTCCAGGTGCAGCGAACCGTCGATCAGGGCGGCGCGCGAGAAGCACCAGGCCACGACCGCCAGGGTCACGAACATGCCGGCCGAACCGATCAGCAGCAGCGGCTTGCGGCCAATCTTGTCGATGACCGAAATGGCCGCCAGACAGGCCGCGATCGACAAGACGCCGGACAGAATGTTGATCTGCAGCGCGTCGTTCTCGGAGAAGCCGACCGACTGCCACAGCACCGCGCCGTAGTAGAAGACGATGTTGATGCCGACCAGTTGCTGGAAGACGGCCAGGATCAGGCCGGCCCAGACGATGGGCCGCACGTTCCGGGTGGTCGGATCCAGCAGGTCCGAGAATTTCGGCTTGTGGTCGGCGGCCAGGGAGGCGCGGATTTCCTGAACCTTGCGCGCGCCGGCGCCGGGTCCGAACAGCTTGGACAGCACGGCCTCGGCCTGGGCGTCCTTCTTCTTGACCACCAGGTATCGCGGGCTCTCAGGGATGATCAGCAGGGCCAGCAGATAGATGGCGGCGGGGATGACCTGCAACCAGAACATCCAGCGCCAGGCCGGGAAGCCCAGCCAGAAGTCGGCGGTCGATCCGCCGGCGGTGCGGGCCAGCACATAGTTGGCCACAAAGGCCCCGGTCAGACCGGTGATGATCATGATCTGCTGCACCGACGACAACCGGCCGCGGATCGAGGCCGGCGTGACTTCAGAGATATAAGCGGGCGACAGCACCGAGGCCGCGCCGACGCCCAGACCGCCGATGAAGCGCGCGATGATGAAGTGGGCCGAAGTGTCGGCCGCGCCGGCCCAGAAGGCCGAGATGATGAACAGGACGGCCGAGATCTGCATCACCGTGCGACGGCCGATGGCGTCGGCCAGACGGCCGGCGATGAAGGCCCCGCAGGCGCAGCCCAGCAAGATGGCGCCGACATTGAAACCGGTGCCGAGCGCCGACAGATTGAAGGCCGCCTCCAGTCCGTCCTGGGTGCCGTTGATGACGCCCGAGTCATAGCCGAACATGAAGCCGCCGATGGTGGCGACCGCCACGATCAGGGCGATGAAGGCCATGTTGACGCGGTCGTCGCCCGCAATATCAGGGCCAGAGCCCCCCGTTGGTCCTGCCATTTCGATGATACTCCCAAAGAGCCCGTCTGACGCGGGCGTTGAACGTCGCAGGAAAGCCTATCGCCAGCCTGCGTCCACGAAATACTCGTGGCCTGTAATCAAACGTGCATCGTCCGAGGCGAGGAACAGGCCCAGCGCCGCGACGTCCTCGGGCTGAAGCCGTCCCGGCAGGCACTGGGCCGCGACGATCTCGGCCTCGCCCTCGGGCGTGTACCATTTCATCTGGCGCGGGGTCTGGACATTGCCCGGCACGATACAGACCACCCGCACCCCGTCCTTGCCCAGTTCTCGGGCCAAGGCGCGGGTCATCCCCTCGATGCCGGCTTTGGCCGTCTCGTACAGCGACAGGTCGGGCAGACCCAGGTGCCAGCTGATCGAGCCGAGATTGATGATCACCCCCCGCCCCTTCTCGCGCATGCCCGAGGCGACCGACTGGGCTGCGAAATAGAGGTGGCGCAGGTTCACCGCGATCCGCTCGTCCCAATAGACGGGCGTGACCTCGGCCAGCGTATGACGGTCGTCGTTGGCCGCATTGTTGATCAGCACATCGATGGGTCCGTGATCCGCGATCACGTCCGCCAGACAGGTCTGCAGCGCGGCGACGTCGGTCAGGTCGCAAGGATGGAAGACGGGCGCCGGCGACAGATGGGCCAGAGACGCCTCCAGCGCGCGCGAGTCCGCTTCGGCGATGTCGAGAAAGACGACGCGGGCGCCCTGGCGCGCGAAGGCTTCGGTAAAACCTGCGCCGATTCCGGAACCGCCGCCGGTGACGACGACCAGACGGTCCTTCAGCGACGGATAGACGGCGCGACTCATACAGAGACTCCCAGCAGGCCGCGACCGGCCAGATTACGCATCAACTCGACCACCCCGAACCGCCAAGCCGGCGCCTGGTCACAGGTGGCCACGATATTCTCGAGCACGCCCAACTTCTCGGAGGAGACGCGGACCCGGTCGCCGATCTTGTGGGTGAAGCCCTTGCCCGGCGCGTCGCGATCCTCGATCGGCGCGAACATCGTGCCCAGGTAAAGGGCGAAGCCGTCCGGATACTGGTGGGCGCTCAACGTCTGGCGGACCAGTTCCTCGGGATCGCGGCTGATCAGACGCATCGAGCTTTCGCCGGTCATGACGAAGCCGTCCTGCCCCTCGACCTCCAGCCGCACCGTCGCGGCCCGCACATCGTCCATAGAAAAGCCGTCGTCGAACAGCCGGATGAAGGGGCCAATGGCGGCGGAGGCGTTGTTGTCCTTGGCCTTGCCCAGCAGCAGGGCCGAACGCCCCTCGATGTCGCGCAGATTGACGTCATTGCCCAGGCTGGCGCCGACAGGGCGGCCGGCCGGATCGCAGATGACCACCACCTCGGGCTCAGGGTTGTTCCAGGCCGAATCCGCGCGAACGCCCACTTCGGCGCCCCAGCCGACCGACGCCAGAACCGGCGCCTTGGTGAAGATCTCGGCATAGGGGCCGATGGCGACCTCCAGATACTGGGACCACAGACCCTCGGCGATCAGTTGCGCCTTGACCGCCTCGGCCTGTTCAGAGCCCGGCCGCAGATTCTTCAGGTCGCCACCGATCCGGTCGAGGATGGACTGGCGCACCGCATTGGCGGCGTCGGCGTCGCCGCGCGCCCGCTCCTCGATCACCCGTTCCAGGGCCGAGACCGCAAAGGTGACGCCGGACGCCTTGATGCACTGAAGGTCCAGGGGCGACAGCAGGACGATGTCCGCCTGGCCCGCCGCATCCCAGGCCGTCGCGAACGACAACTCGTCCAGCGCGCCCAGATCGACGCCTTCGATTCGGTCAAGATCGTCACGAGACACGGCCTCAGCCGTCGTGGCGACCTGACCGGAGATGTCATAGAGGCGCCCGCTCCTGGCCAGAACCGGCGAAGGGCCCGCCGGGGTCATGATCCGTCCCAGCAAGCGCGCATCGCGCCAGTCCGCAGGCAGGTGTGAGGCTAGGTTCAAAATCGTCTCCCCTTCCACACTCTACGATGTGGTAGCGCTACCATCTTGCATCGGAAACGCCCTGTCAATCAGAAGGCGGCGACGTGCTCTCGCGAAGGATCATTTCATGGGCGACGGGGCCTGAATTCTCGCCGCCACGGCCCAGTATGATGGCCGCCCGCCGGGCCATGGCGGCGACCGGCTGGCGGATCGTGGTCAAACCGGGCCAGACGCTGGCGGCCAGATAGGTGTCGTCGAACCCCACCACCGAGACGTCGCGCGGCGTCGACAGGCCCGCCGCATGCACGGCCGCCAGAGCCCCGGCGGCCATGTCGTCGTTACTGGCGAAGATGGCCGTTGGCCGACGCGTCTGGGCCAGCAGCCGGCGTCCGGCCTCGAACCCGGACCGGTAGGTGAAATCGCCCGGTTCGACCTGAAGCACCGCGCCCTCGACATCGTCGATGGCGGCCTGCGCGCCGCGCCGCCGGTCGTCGCTGGCGCTCTGGTCTTCGCGGCCCAGGATAAAGCCGATCACCCGATGCCCCATGTCCAGCAGGTGTTTGGTCATCTGGTGGGCGGCGCCGACGTCGTCCACCTTCAACGAGACCAGATCCTCGCTGGCGGCGGGCGCGGCGAGGACCACGGCCTTCATCCGGCTCTTGGCGATGGCGTCCAGGGTGGCCTGCGATTCGCCCAGCGGCGGAGGCACGATCACCCCCTGTGCGCCCCCAGCGCTCAGCCTCTGGACCGCCTCTCGCTCCTCCTCCGGGGCGCCGGCCTGCGACGGCTCGATCAGCAGCAGCAAGCCGACCGACCGCGCCCCTTCCAGGGCGCCGGACAGGACCTCGGCCAGATAGGCGTTGGACGGGTTGGCGTACAAAAGCCCGATCCGCCCCGCTCCGGCTCGCGCCAGGATCCGCGCAGCGGGATCGGGCACATAGCCGGTCTCGCGGATGATCTGTTCGACCTTGGTCCGCGTCGCATCGCGTACGCGCGCGTCGCCATTGACCACGCGCGAGACGGTCATCGGCGAGACGCCGGCCAGGCGGGCGATATCGCCCATGGTGCGGTTGCGGCCCTGGCCGGTCTTGGAAGTCATCGGCCGAACACGACCACAGCCAGGACGCACATGTCCAGCACCCGGAAGAAGGTCGGCGCGCGCGCCATCAGATCAGCCCATGGCCTTTCGGCAGCTCGGCGTAGCGGTGGACCCGCGTCGCCATCACCAGACCGAAGCCGATCATCACCGTCAGCATCACCGTGCCGCCATTGGACAGCAGCGGCATGGGCACCCCGACGACCGGCGCCAGGCCCATGACCATGGCCCCGTTGATCAGCACATACATGGCGAAGGTGGCGATGACGCCCGAAGCGGCCAATCGTCCGAAATGACTGTGTGATAGCGAGGCTATTCGAAGTGAAATCAATATGATCGCTGCGTAGGCGGTCAGCAGGAAGAAGGTGCCGACAAAGCCGAACTCCTCTGCGAAGGCGGCGAAGATGAAGTCGGTGTGCCGCTCGGGCAGGAATTCAAGCTGGCTCTGACTGCCCAGGCCGAAGCCTTTGCCGAGCAGGCCGCCGGATCCCATGGCGATCTTCGACTGCACGATCTGATATCCCTTGTCGGCCATATCGGCCTCGGGGTTCAGGAAAGTCAGCACCCGGTGCCGCTGATAGTCGTGCATGCCGAACATCACATAAGGCGGCACGGCGACTATGGCGACGGCGGCGACGGCGGCGATGATCTTCCAGTTCAGACCCGCCATGAACATGATGGCTGCGCCGGTCAGGCCGATCAGCATGGCCGAACCCAGGTCCGGCTGGTGAGCGACCAGTATGAACGGCAGACCGATGATGCCGATGGGGAAGATCAGCTTCCAGTGGAAGCTGGCCTCCTTGGCCGACGCCCCGTGGTACCAGCGCGCCAGAGCCAGAACGACGCCGATCTTCATGATTTCGGACGGCTGGATGCGAGTGACTCCCAGGTCCAGCCAGCGGGTGGCGCCCAGGGCGGTATAGCCCAGTGGAGTCTCCACCAGGGCCAGCAGGAACAGAGCCACGCCATAGATGGGATAGGCCAGACCGAACCAATACCGGATGTTGATCATGGACAGGCCCAGCATCAGCACCAGACAGACGCCGAACCGGACAAGATGCTTGGCGGCCCAGGGCGACCAGGATCCCCCGCCGACGGAATAGAGCATCATCGCCCCTGCTCCACCGACGGCGCAGATGAGCAGCAGCAGACGCCAGTCGATCTGGCTGATCTTGGTCGAAACGCGCTCGCGCTCGCCGGGACGGGACAGGGCGGAGGCGGTCATCAGCGCGGCTCGGTCGAAGGAAGAGGCGGCTCGGCGCCGAGAGGCTGCGGCGTCGCTTCCGCCACGACGGGCGGCTCGTCCAGGGCGGTCGGCTCGACCGGATCCGGCGCCGGCGGCCGCTCCATGCGCGCTCGCATCTCGGGATCCTTCAGCAGGGCGACCTTCATAACCTCGCGGGCCCGCGGCGCCCCGGCGGTGCCGCCGCCCATGCCCCCGTGCTGCACGATCACGGAGACCGCGTAGCGCGGATTGTCGGCAGGCGCGAAAGCGATGAACAGGTTGTGGTCCTTCTGGGCCCAGGGCCGCCCCGCGCCCTTGCGCGAGCCCGCGCCATAGTTCTGCGCCTGGGCCGTGCCGGTCTTGCCCGCCATGCGGATATCGCCCAGGCCCAGTTGGCTGTTCCTGAAGCCAGTGCCGCCGACGTCGGTCACGGCCTCCATTCCCTCACGCATCACCTGGCCGAAGGCGGGATCATAGGGAAGGTCGGCGAAGGTCCGGTCGGCGCCCTGCTCTACGCCCCCGATCGACTTGATCAGCCGCGGCATGACAGCCTTGCGGCCATTGGCCAGTCTCGAGGCATAGACGGCCAGCTGCAGGGCGTTGACCGTCAGAGCCCCCTGCCCGATGCCGTAGCTGGGCGTCTCCCCAGGATACCATTTGCCGTCGCCCCGCACAGGATTTTCGCGCCGCCATTTCCGGTCGGGAACCAGGCCCGGCTTCTGGCCGGAGACGCCGATATCGAACGTCTGGCCGAAACCCAGTTCCCGCGCCGTCTCAGCAATGGCGTCCGGCCCCATCTCCACAGCCAGTGTCATGAAATAGACGTTGCAGGAGTTCTTGATCGCCCCCCGCATGTCCAGCGAGCCGTGACGTCCTAGACAGGCGAACCGCCGTCCCAAGTAATACGAGCCGTTGCAGACGATACGCCGGTTGGGATCGCCCCCACGCTTCAGGGCCGCAAGACCGATAACGGGCTTGAAGGTTGAGCCCGGAGCGAAGGTTCCCGCCAGCGCCTTGTCTGTCAGTGGGCGCCGCTCATAGTCGGCGAGCGCGCGATAGACGCTCGAGGGCACGCCGCCGACGAACAGGTTGGGATCGAACGACGGCGCAGACGTCATCGCCAGAATGTCGCCGTTGCGGACATCCATCACCACGCAGGCGCCGGACTCCTCGCCGAACACTTCCAGCGCGCGGTTCTGGACGTCGGCGTCCAGCGTCAGGACGACCTCCTGCCCCGGCACGGCCGGGCGAGACCCGCCGACATCCTCGGCCACCACACGCCCGCGGGCGTCCACCTCGACGCGATTGCCGCCCGGCTCGCCGCGCAGCGCAGTATCCAGCGCCTTCTCCACCCCCTGGCGGCCGATGCGGAAACTGGGGTTGAACAGCAGGGGCGACGGCGTCTCGCCCTTGTCGCGAATGGCCTTGATGTCGCGGTCGTTGACCTTGGCCACATAGCCGATGACGTGGGCGAACGACCCGCCGAACGGATAGTAGCGGGCGTCGTTCATATCGGCCATGACGCCCGGCAGCTCGTTGGCGTAAAGATTGACCTTGGCGAACTCCTCCCAGGTCAGGTCGCTCTTGACCGGGACCGGGTTGAACTTGGACGAGGCGTTGACGTCGCGGATAATGGCGCGACGCCGTTCCAGGGTGTCGGGCAGCAGCCGGCCCAGCAGGTCCAGCGTCTGGTCCAGATCCTTGGTCTCGTCGCGGACCACGAGCACCCGGAAACTGGGTCGGTTGCCGGCGATGACCACGCCGTTGCGGTCCTTGATCAGGCCGCGCGGCGGCGGGACCATGCGGAAGTTGAACTGGTTCTGCGACGATAGGGTCGCATATTCCTGAGCCTGAACGACTTGAAGCTGGGCCAGCCGTCCGATCAGGGCCGCCACCCCCAGTCCCGTCAGACCGCCGAACACGAAGGTGCGGCGCAGGAAGGAGCCCTGGCGCTCGTTGACGTCGGCGAAGAAGATGGAGGGTTCGCCGCTCATCGGAACCGCGTGTCCCCGTCGTCGAACCGTTCCAGCATCCAGTCCGCGATCGGATACAGGATCAGGGTGGGCGTAATCTGGCCGATCAGCGACAGGATCGACGGCGGATTTTCCGCACGGATCGCCACGATCACATAGGCCGCCAGGAAGGCGCCCAGGGTGCTAGCCGCATACCAGGCGAAACGGATCAATCCCTCATGCCCCGCCAGCAGATTGCGCGACAACAGGATAACCGCATAGACCGCCATCAGGCACAACGACCACAGCCCCAGAGGCCCGCCCCAGAACAGGTCCAGGAACAGGCCGAGCACGAACAGCACCGCCGGCGCCGTCATCGACGGGCGGATCAGCGGCCAGGCGAAGGCCAGCACCATGGGAAACACCGGCTCGGGCAGGGTCAGGCCGAACAGTTCGACGGGGGTGGCGAAGACGATGGTGGCGGCGACCGCCGCAAGGGCCGGATAGACGATCCACTGCAGGGGCCCGACGACGCGGACCGCGACCGGCCGTCTCACGTCACGCCCCCCGGGGTCGGCGCGGGATCCGGCGACGTCTGTGGCGGAGTCTGAGGCGCCGTCTCGGCGGGGCGAACCGAAGCTGGCCGCGTCGGAGCCGGCGCCGCTGCGGCGGCGCGCG
>JBKBXN010000117.1:0-8926 GCA_046314055.1 Brevundimonas sp. | reverse complement strand
GCTGATACGCTGGAAGAAACCTACGACGAGTTGGAGGAAGTCGGCCGCCAGGTGCTCTCGCCACAAGTCAGCGACGACGAGGCGGCCGAAATCCTCGCCGAGATCGCCAAGCTAGGAACCGAGACCCCGACCCAGGACGACCTGGCCCCGCGCCGCGCCACCCTGATCGGGGGCTTCGGCCGGTCTCTGGAAACCGTCGACGGCCTGGGTTCTCTGGTCGCCAACCTGGCCCTGTATGACCTGCCGATGAGCGATTTGGCCGACTATGCCGGCCGCATCCGCGCCGTCACCCCGGAACAGGTCGAGGCCGCCTTCGCCGAACACCTGCCGGTGAATCGCGCCAGCCTGGTGATCGTCGGCGACGGTTCGCTGTTCCTCGACGCCCTGCGCGCCAAACACCCGAACCTCGAGGTCATCGAAGCGGGCGATCTGAACCTGAACAGCGGTTCGCTGAAGTCGGAATAAAGCCGAAGCCGTGTCTCCTCCCCGTTTCGCGGGGAGGAGACGAAGTCCTAAGCCGACAGACACACCACCTGCGCCACCCGCAGATCCCGCCTCAGCGCATCCGCGACCCGGCCATAATTGTCGATGGTCACCGGCTCGCCCAGCACCACCTCGTCGGCGCGCTGTTCGCCGCGAATGGCGGGCGCGAAAGACTCGGGCGCAGTCGTGTAGATCCGCCCCCGACGCGGCGCCTCGGCGATGGTGACGCCCAGGACGCGGCCGCGCCCATCCATCACCGGCGCTCCCGACAGGCCCGACAGAGTCCCCTCCAGCCCGTCGGTGCGACCGACCTCGGCCCAGGCCAGGACCGGCTCGTCATGGGCGCCGCGCCCGAACACCTTCAGGGTCTCACGGCCGAGCAGGCGCGAGGTCACCTCGCCGGCCCGCCCCTGGGGGAAGCCGGGATGGAAGGCGCGCTGGCCCTTGCGCAGCGGCGTCTGGGCGGCGACCGGCAGGGCGGGCGGTCCCCCGTCGGTGATCAGCAGGGCCACGTCCGCTCGCGGCGCAAGCCGCACGTCGGCGGCCACGGCCCGGCCGCCGCCGATCACCAGGGCCGGGCGACGACAGCCCTCGACCACATGGCGGGCGGTGACCCAACGCCCGCGTCCGGCGATGGAGAAGGCGGTGCCGGACTGGGGCGTGAACGGCGTGTCCGGCGCATCCAGGGTCACGGTCGTGTCGAACGGGGTGACGGGCCCCAGCAGGGCGCCCTCGATCTCGTCCGGCGGCGGCGGGGCCGGCGGGGCGTCGGCGTTCTCGCGCCGGCCCAGCGACACGGCCAGCAGCACGCCCGCGACCGCGCTGTAGATGGCCCAGTCCGGCAGGCGAGGGAATTGCATGATGCGACCCGTTCGCCGCTCAGCCGGTCAGGGCGGCGGACAGGATCAGAGCGGTCGCCAGCTTGGCCCCGACCAGGACCACGGCGGCCGAGACCTCGCCGTCCTTGATCCGCTGCGGCAGGCCGTGCAGCATCAGGTCCACGACCCGGAAGGCCAGCAGCTGCAGCACCAGGGTCGCCACGCCCCAGATGGTGATGTCGCGCACGGAGGTCGAGACCGACAGGGACACCGCCAGCGGAATGGCCAGACCCACCAGAATCCCGGCGAAGGCCACGGCGGCGGCCGGATTGCCTTCGCGGATCAGGGCGATCTCCCGCCAAGGCGTCAGCAGGGCGTAGACGGCCGCCCCCGCCGCGAGCAGCAGCAGGGTGACGGCCAGGTGCATGACCATGACCGGAAAGCCCGAGGCGAAAGCCTGCACCTCGGCGCTCGACAGGACGTTCGTCAGTGAGGGGTCCATGTCCACACGCCTTGCCCGATTGCCGCCCCAATCCGCAAGCGCGCGGCGGACACAGTGCGTGACATTATGTGTCGGACAGTTGTGCAGGGGCATTGCAGCAGATTGGTTGATCACTCATCCATTCGTGGAAATGGAGAGGTCCAATGGCGCCACCCCCGATTCAGCAGGCCATGATGCGTATCGGCGTCATTGTCGCGGCAGCCATACTTGCGGCCTTTGCAGCAAGCTTCGCCTACGTCGTTTTCACAGGTGTTGTTGCGACGGTCGCCGGTCTTAACCAAGGTGTGCCGATGGCGTTCAGCGACGGCTTCATCGCGGTCGTTATCCTTCTGCACCTTTCCCCTGTCGTCTTCGGAATTTTCCTTTTGGGAAGCTTCTGTGCCGGCATACCGACCTATTTGATCCTCCGGCGCATCGGTCAGGCGCGGCTATTTACCCTCGCAGGTGCGGGAGCTTTGCTCTCGGGACTAGCGGCCATGGCGGTCTTTGGCGCGTTGGGGCCCTTGGCGATTCTGCCCTCGCCAGCAGCCGGCGCTGTCGGCGCGCTGATCTTTCGGATCGTCGCGGAGCAAATGCCCTGGCCGCTTACGCCGCCGCCTGCTCCGCCTTCCTGAGCGTGCTCGCCCGCACCTTCTCGCTCTCAGACTTCAGCTGGCCGCAGGCGGCCAGGATGTCGCGGCCGCGGGGGGTGCGGATGGGGCTGGCGTAGCCGGCCTTGTTCAGGATGGCGGCGAACCGTTCGATCGTCTTCCAGTCCGAGCATTCGTATTCGACGCCCGGCCAGGGGTTGAACGGGATCAGGTTGATCTTGGCCGGAATGCCCTCGATGAGCTTCAGCAGGGCCCGCGCCTCGTCCGGGCTGTCGTTGACGCCCTTCAGCATGACGTATTCGAACGTCACCCGGCGCGCATTGGACAGTCCCGGATAGGCCCGGATGCCCGCCATCAGCTGTTCCAGCGGATATTTCTTGTTCAGCGGCACCAGGACGTCGCGCAGGGCGTCGTTGGTGGCGTGCAGGCTGATGGCCAGCATGGCCGCCGTGCGCGTGCCCAGGGCGTCGAGTTGCGGCACCACGCCCGAGGTCGAGACCGTGATCCGGCGCCGCGACAGGGCGATGCCCTCATTGTCCGAGATGATGTCGATGGCGTCGGCGACATGGTCCAGATTGTAGAGCGGCTCGCCCATGCCCATGAAGACGATGTTCGACAGACGACGGTCTTCCTTGGGCGACGGCCATTCCTCCAGGTCGTCGCGGGCCACCTGAACCTGGGCCACGATCTCGGCGGCGGTCAGGTTGCGGACCAGCTTCTGGGTTCCGGTGTGGCAGAAGGTGCAGTTCAGGGTGCAGCCGACCTGGCTGGACACGCACAGGGCGCCGGCCCGGCCCACGTCGGGGATGTAGACGGTCTCGATCTCGATGCCCGGCGCGGTGCGGATCAGCCATTTGCGGGTGCCGTCCTTGGACACCTGGCGTTCGACGATCTCTGGCCGGGCCAGGGTGAAATGCTCGGCCAGCCTGGCCTGCATGTCCTTGGCCACATTGCTCATGGCCGCGAAATCGGTGACGCCATAGTGGTGGATCCAGCTCCACACCTGGCTGGCGCGCATCTTGGCCTTTTCGGGCGGACAGACTTCGGCGTCGATCAGCGCCTGGCGCAGGCCCGCGCGCGTCAGACCGGACAGGTTGACGGGGGCCTTCACGGCGGCCCGATCAGAAGTGGCGTTCGAGACACGGGAAAGATCGAGCGTGATGCTCAAGGCGGCGATCCTGGATGCGGTTTAGCCGGCCTATATAGCACGAACCCCGGCAATTGCATGACCGGGCGGTTCAGGAGGCGACTACAGCCCCACGTCCCAGACGCCGGCGTCGCGCATCCGGCTCTGTTTCGCCTCTTCCGCCCGGCCGCCCATCTCCTGGGCCATGCCTCGCACGGCGGTGGAGACGGTGGTCTTGTGCACGCCCGGAACCACAGCGTGGGCGAAGGCGGCGCCGGCCAGCCGCAGCAGGCGCAAGCCGAAACCGGCCGAGGCGGCCATATGCTGAAAATAGGTCTCGCCGACCTGGCGCGGATGTTCGCGGAACAGGCGGTCGAACGCCGTCGAGCTGGGGCGGGCGCTGTCGATCGTCGTCTGGCTCATGCGGCGGCTCCGGCGGTTCGCGGACGTCGATGGTCACGCGGGAAGGTGCGCGACGCAAGTCCTGTTTGGCAAGAACCGACGCCACAGGCCCATCGTCATAAGCGAGAACTCAGGCTAGGGTCGCGGCTCGATAAGGGAATCTCGATGACGCTTCGCTCAAAGGCCGTTTCTTCCATGGCCGTCGCGGCGGCCCTGCTGGCCTTCGCCGGTCCGGCCCTTGCGCAATCCCAGGCGCAATCCGGGCCCAGCTATCTGCCCTATGACGCCCGGCGCGGCGTGTTCAGCTTCGCCCCCGGTCTTGAGGGCTCCCTTCCCGCCGTGGTCCAGGTGACGACCCTGGGCCAGTCGCGCGGCCCCAGCTCGGACGCCGATGATCCCAAACCCTACGCCTCCGGCTCGGGCGTCATCGTCGATGCGGCCTTGGGCATATTGATCACCAACAACCACGTGGTGGAGAACGGCCGGAAATTCACCGTCGACCTGACCGACGGCCGGCTGTTCGACGCCGTCCTGGTCGGGGCGGACAAGGCCACCGACATCGCCGTGCTGAAGATCGTGCCCGACGGCCGGCCGCTGAACCTGAAACAGGTCCAGACGGTCGATTCAGACACATTGCGCACCGGCGACCTGGCCTTTGCGGTGGGCTATCCGCTGGGCCTGGACCAGACCCTGACCATGGGAGTCATCTCGGGCCTGAACCGCTCGGGCCTGGGCGATGCGGTCGAGGACTATATCCAGACCGACGCGGCCGTGAACTCCGGCAATTCGGGGGGGCCGCTGCTGGACAGTCGCGGCCGGCTGATCGGCATCAACACCGCCATCCTGTCGGGCGGCATGGGCGGGGGCAATGACGGCATCGCCTTCGCCGTACCCACGCGGATCATGCTGTATGTCGCCGACCAGCTGAGGAGCCACGGCGCGGTCAAGCGCGGCGAGACCGGGGCCATCTTCGCCTCCCTGACCGCCGAGCGCGCCCGCGAGATGCGGCTGGGCATCGTGCGCGGCGCCGTGGTCGCCGACGTGGCGCCCGGCTCGCCGGCCGAGCAGGCGGGCCTGCGCGACGAGGACGTCATCACCCGTATCCAAGGCCGTCCGGTGGCCAACGCCGGCTCCGTCAACGCCACGGTCGGCATAGCCGCGCCGGGATCCAGCCTGGATGTGGTCTATCTGCGGGGCGGTCGCGAGGCCACGACAGCCCTGACCATCGCGACCCCGGTCGAGGGCGAGGTCCAGGTCGGCGCGGACAGGGTGCTGGCCTACGGCGCGACGCTGCGCGATCTAGACGGCGAGGTTCAGGTCGCCGCCGTCGAGGGCGGATCGCTGGCCGCCCAGGGCGAGTTGATCGCCGGCGACATCATCACTTCGGTCGGGGGGACGCCGGTCGCCGACGCCCGCGCTGTGGCCGAGGCCCTGCGCGGATCGGCAGGCGCGGTCGCGGTCGAGGTGCGACGCAACGGCGATACGGTGACGGTGAACCTGAATATTCCTGTGCCTGCCTAAAGGCCTCGGGTCGGGCGCCGACCGTGGCGCATCCGACCCGGACCTGGCTCCAAACAGCGAAACACCCGCCTTGCCTGGGAGGGGGAGGGGATCGGCAAGGCGGGCGCTCGCTTGGAGGAAGCATCGGCCGCCGGAGCCCTTTGTGGAAACATCCAGGGGGCTGGGGGGGGCTGTTCAGGATCCGGACGCTTCCGAACTCCGACGAGCCGATGATCGATATTTCGCCGCCCAAACAGGCGGGCGAAGGACCGAAACAGGGCCATTTGGTGTCGCTTGCATTTTCTGGCCCCTCTAGCGTCTGGGGCGGCTTGGCCTAAGTTCAGACCATGAGCATTAACCCGCACGAGACCCAGCCCCAGTCAGGCCCGGTCTTCTTCGAACGGCGCGAGCTGGACCTGATCCTGCGGGTCTACGGCCGCATGGTCGCCCAGGGCGAATGGCGCGACTACGCCATGGTCGGCCACAAGGACTTCGCCGAGTTCGCCGTCTTCCGCCGCTCGGGCGACGCCCCCCTCTACCGCATCGAGAAACGCCCGGCCCTGCAAACCCGCCAGGGCCAGTGGGCCGTCATCGGCGAAGGCGGCCAGATCCTGAAACGCGGCCGCGACCTGGCCCAGGTCCTGCGGGTCTTCGACGGGCGAAAGTTCCAGGTGATCGACTGACCAAAAAACAACGGGCCCCGCGCGGGGCCCTTTCCGCATCCGTCTTGCGACAGGTCTTAGTTCCGGTTGCCGCCCATGAAGGCCAGCAGGAATTGGAACAGGTTCACGAAGTTGATGAACAGGCTCAGGGCGCCGAAGCCCGTGGCCACGCCCATGGCGTTCTGGTCGCCGCCCAGGGCGTAATAGGTCATCTTCAGACGCTGGGTGTCATAGGCGATCAGGCCCGCGAAGATCAGCACGCCCGCGCCCGAGATGATCCAATACAGGGTGCCCGACTGCATGAACATGTTGACGATCGACGCGATGATCAGGCCGATCACGCCGAAGATCAGGAAGGTGCCCATGGCCGTCAGGTCCTTCTTGGTGGTGTAACCCACCAGGCTCAGACCGCCGAAGGCCGCCGCCGTGACCAGGAAGGTCGAGGCGAGCGAGGCGCCGGTGTAGCGCAGGAACAGGATGCCCAGGCCCGCGCCGATCGAGGCGACCACGGCCCAGTACAGAAGATTCACGCCCTTGGCCGTCGGGTTCTTCATGAAGAACATCGAGCCGAACAGCAGCACCAGGGGCGAGAACTGGACGATCATGCCCAGCATGGTCAGGCCCACGCGGCCGTCGGGCGTCACCGCGAACAGCAGTTGCTGCACCGCCGGGACATTGCCGGTGACATAGGCCAGGGCGGCTGCGACCACGAGGCCCAGCGCCAGCTTGTTATAGACGCCCAGCATGAAGCCGCGCAGGCCCGCGTCCACCGACATGTCGGCGGTCTGGGGCAGGGGGCGGGCGTAGCCGTTGTTGAAATCGCTCATGGCGACGTGCTTTCTCCGATTGGCCGGAGAGACTTCTCCGGTCACAGGGCTTGAATATCGGGAGCCACAGGCTCCACTGCAAGGAAAACCGGACTTGGAGGGTGCGGTTCCTGCCGCTACTTTCAGTCGCATGCTGCGTCTGTTCACCGCCCTGACCCTGCCGCCGGACGTCGG
Source organism: Brevundimonas sp. (assembly GCA_046314055.1). Classification (GTDB taxonomy): domain Bacteria; phylum Pseudomonadota; class Alphaproteobacteria; order Caulobacterales; family Caulobacteraceae; genus Brevundimonas. The sequence continues at coordinate 1,842 of JBKBXN010000117.1, read as the reverse complement.
CGAGACGCTGAAACGCCGCCAGTCGGGCCTTCCGGGCGCGCGCTGGCGTCCGCTGGACGCCCTGCACGTCACCCTGGCCTTCTATGGCGAGACGGACGAGCGCCGCGCCGACGACCTGGCCTCCGAACTGGCTCGCGTCGCCGGCGGCCCGTTCGAGATCGTGCTGAAAGGCGTCGGCGCCTTCGGCGACGACCACCGCAGCCACACCCTCTGGGCCGGGGTCGAGACGCCCAACGAGCGGCTGACCGTGCTGGCGGGGCGCTGCAAGAAGGCCGGCGAACGGGCGGGCCTGACGCTGGAGGCGCGCGACTATCGCCCCCACGTCACCCTCGCTTATCTGAAATCCCAGACGAACCCCGACCGGATCGGCGCCTGGATGGCGGGCCACAATCTGCTGCACTCGCCGCCCATCCGCATCGACCGGTTCGGCCTCTATTCCAGCGTCCTGACCGGCGACGGCAGCCAGTATGCGCTGGAGCGGGAGTACCTGCTGTGAACCCATACGCCGTTCCGCCCCATGTCACTCTGGGGCCGACGCTGGAGACGGCGCGACTGATCCTGCGCCCGCCGGCGGTCGAGGATTTCCCGCGTTGGGCCGAGTTCATGGCGGACGAGGAAACCGCCCGTTTCATCGGCGGCGTCCAGTCGCCGCCCCAGGTCTGGCGCAGCCTATGCACCATCGCCGGCATGTGGGCCCTGACCGGCGAGGGCATGTTCTCGATCCTGGAAAAGGCGACCGGTCTGTGGGTCGGCCGGATCGGACCGCTCCATCCCTATGGCTGGCCGGGGCGCGAGGTGGGCTGGAGCCTGCACCGCGACGCCACCGGCAAGGGCTATGCGGTCGAGGCGGCCGCCGCGACCCTGGACTATGCCTTTGACGTCCTGGGCTGGGACGACGTGATCCACTGTATCGACCCGGACAACCACGCCTCGGCGCGGGTGGCCACACGCCTGGGCTCGGTCAATCGCGGACCCGGCCTATTGCCGGAACCGATGCAGGATCACGCCGTCGATCTTTGGGGTCAGACGCGCGCCGACTGGGCCTTCAATCGCGCGCGCCTAACCCGTTGACCCGATCATAGAGCGTCAGAACTCTTCCCAGTCCTTGAGCGCGGCGTTGCCCTGGGTCCCGCCGGGTCGAACCAGGGCGACGACCTTGTCGCGGCCGTGGGGGGCGGCGCTGCGTCCCGGCAGGGGACGGCTGGACGGCGTCGGGGCGGGACGGGCGGTCGCGCGGGCCGGTTCGCCGGTCTGGAAGCGCGACACCAGCCGCTCCAGTTCGCCCGCCTCGGACTTCAGATTGGACGCCGCCGCAGTGGCCTGTTCGACCATGGCGGCGTTCTGCTGGGTCACCTGATCCATCTGGTTGACGGCGGTGTTGACCTGATTGAGGCCCGTCGCCTGTTCCTGGGACGATTGGGCGATTTCGGAGACCAGGGAGTCGATGTCGGCGATCTTGGTCACGATGCCGCTCAGGGCCTTGCCGGTGTCGCCGACCAGTTTGACGCCGCGTTCCACCTGGCTCGTGCTGCTGGCGATCAGAGTCTTGATCTCCCGCGCCGCTTCTGCCGATCGCTGGGCCAGGGCCCGGACTTCCTGGGCCACGACCGCAAAGCCGCGGCCGGCGTCCCCGGCCCGCGCCGCCTCGACCCCGGCGTTCAAGGCCAACAGGTTGGTCTGGAAGGCGATCTCGTCGATTACGCCGATGATGTTGGTGATCTGTCTGGAGCTCTGCTCGATCTCGCCCATGGCGGCGACGGCGTCCTGCATCTCATCGCCGGACTTCGCGGCGCCCACAGTGGCGTCGGAGGCGTCGGCTGCTGCCTGATTGTCCCCGTCAGC
>JBKBXN010000116.1:0-9245 GCA_046314055.1 Brevundimonas sp. | reverse complement strand
TCATCGCCACATAGAGGTGGGCGGCGTCCATGCCCGAGGGGTCGAGGATCACGGCGACTTCCGCCTCCAGCCCCTTGAGCGTGAGAGTGCTGCCGACGCCGCGGCGCGGTAGGGCGCGGCCGATCTGCCGGTTCTGTTCGCGCGCGCGGACGGCCGCCTCATAGAGAGAGTTCGGATCGGCGGAGTCGGCCTCGTTCATCGCGCGGATGCAGGCGTTGAAGACCAGGGGCCGGTGAGCCCTGACGCCACTCTGCTTGTTGAGCTCGACCAGCAGGTTCACGGCACCCTCGAAGGATCGCTGGGCCTCGAAGTCCAGGCCCGCTTGTTCGGCTTCGGTTGGCGGGTTGCGGTTGCGGCCGGCCTTCAAAGTGGCGATCCGAGTCAGGTAGTCATTGGCCCCGATGCCCGTCAGGACCTCATCGGCGAACCGTACCAGTCGCGCTAGGGCGTCCGCCGCGCCGAGGCGGAACACGAGGGCGAACTCGATGAAGTCGCGCAGGTCGACCGCCTCGACGGTGATCGCGCCTGGAGTCTGACTGGCGATCAGCCGCTGGCTCGGCGGGCTCTTGCTGTCGCCGATGATCAGGACACGCCCGTCGTCGGGCGCCTTCGTACCCGCAGCCCGGATGCGGCGAAGGTGGTCCTCGGTCCCATCCAGCTCAATCCACTGTACATGGTGCGGGGCCTTCGACAGGTCGATGCTCTGGCGGGCTTCCAGGCGTTTGCGGACGTCAAGGAGCCAAAGACCGAATAGCTCCGTCCCAGCGTTTTTCCACCGCCAGGGCGTCTCAAGCGTCCCCTGTGACGGGAAATATCTGCAGACGTTGGTCTTCCAGTCCGGCAGCGGACCGCTGAAGGTGAAGACGGCCTGCATCGGGTCGCCCAGCACGCAGGTCGGAAGCGAGCGCGAGCCATAGTAGACGAGTGCATGCTGGTCCTGGCCGCAGTCCTGGTACTCGTCGGCGATCTGGTGCGCGAAGTTCGCGGCCAGCACGTCATCGATGTGGCCCGCTTTCAGCAGTTCGTGTGCGGCGCGTTGGATGGCGACATAGTCCTTGTGCCGGTTGCGAAGCTCCAGGGCGGTCGGGTCGATGACGCTGCGCTCGGGGAACATGGCGACCAGCTTCATGGCCCAGCCGTCGATGGTCGTTACCCGGTAGGCGCTCGGCGAGACATCCATCTTGTCCAGCCTTTGGCGCAGGGCCACCACCCCGGCCGTAGTGTGGGTCAGGATCAGCACCGGCTTGGAGCCGGTGTGGCGCTGCAGACTCGAAGCGATCAGGTGCGTCTTACCGCAGCCGGCGGGCGCGGTGATGCTGCCGCGCCGGATCCCGAGAAGGTCGATCTCCTCGCTCACATCACCGCCCAGGCTATGAGCTTCTCCACCTTCACGCCCAGCTCGCCGGTGGCTTGTACCAAGCCGGGACCAATGGCCCGCACGGTCGCCTCCTCCATCCAAGTGATGGACTTGAACCAGCCCTTCTTTTTGAGGCTGGACGCATTGCCGAGCAGTTCGCGCTGGGGTCCCGTGAGACTGCCGCCCAGCATCTCCGCGCGCAGGTCGTTATAGGTGTCGACACCGCCGCTCACCGATTTGATGTGGTCGTTCAGATGCGAGGCGTCGTGCAGTTCCTCAGCGTAGTCCAGCAGCGCGCCGATGGCGTCGTCGTCTAGGCAGAGGAACACCTCCTGCTCCAGCTTCCGGCCGTTCGACCACATCGTCAGTTCGCCGCCGCCTTCGACGAACGCTTTCTCTTCGGCCGCATCGGGCTGAACATCGTCATCGCGCAGGACCTGACAGCGATAGCCGAGCTTCCGAAGCGCGTTGGCGCGCTTGTAGATCTTGTCGACGCCTCCTGCGTCCACGAGCGCCACGCCCAATGCCATCAGTGAGGGCTTACCCGCAGCGACCCTGCAGCGATCAAGACCGCGCAGCAGGCCCACCTCGCTGGCGCCCTCGCAGACGATAACGGAGCGGGCCAGGAAGGCCTCGGGAAACAGGCGGATGGTGCTCTGGACGTCGTCATCAGCTCCGACACACTCAACATGGACGCCGCCGTCATTGTGGCGCACCACCCACAGCTGACTCCCCGAGAGCTCCTGCAGGGCGACGGGCGAATGGGTAGTTAGAAACCCCTGGATGGGCTCTCCGGCCTCCTTGCTCCCCAGAGAGTGCAGCAGGCGCAGGATCCGGTGAGGCTCAAGCCCGTGCTCCAGTTCGTCTACCAGCAGGACGCTGGCTTCCTTCGCGGCCTTGCGCTGCAAGCCCGCGATCAACAGCCGCGTCGAGCCCACTCCGAGCGCGCGAAGCGGAACGCCGCCCTCGCTGTGCAGGGAGATCGTACCCCCGCTGAATGAGACCGAATGGGCATCGAGCATAGCGCGCACATCACCGCCCACTGGGATGCCGAGATCCGCCGCGGCCTCTTTCACCGCCGACAGGGCCGCGACCAGCTCCTTTCCCGCCTTGTCGCCGAACGCTGTGCGCGCTTCCCGGGCCGCCTCGACCAAAGCGACCGAGGCGTCGGCCTTCTCGTCCGACAGCTTGTTTAGGATCGACCCCCGTCGCCAGACGAGATTCTGATCGGCACCGGCCCCGATCCGGGTGGGCGAGATCCGTTGCCGGTCAGCCCAGGAAAGATTGCGGGATTGGCCCTGAGCGGCGGCGCGATTGGACACTAGCGACCACGCGGGTTCCAGATCGCTGGTGATCGTCAGATTCAAGGTGAGGACCGTTTCGCGCCCCTTGGCCGGCTCATCCTCGACCTCGCCGGTGGCCGGATCGAAGCTGCGCACATAGAGCCCGTAGGCGTCGATGCTCTTCAGCCGGTCCTCCAGGGCCCCAATGGTGCAGGTGATCGACACCGGGCTCTCGACCTCGAGCCCGTGGAAGTCGGCGTCAGTGAACTGCAAGTTCCGGCGGGCCGACATGCATAGGTCGATGGCGTCCAGGATGGTCGTCTTGCAACTGTCCCCAGGCCCGACGAGGCAGTTTATCCCGTTTTTTGGTTGCCACTTCAGCGTCTTAATTCCGCGGAAGTTCTCGATTTCCACAAGCCGGATGCGCGCCATCACCATTCCCCCGGCCGGGAGTCTATCAGTTCTCAGCTATCGGTTGCACCGTCCAGTCGGCCGCTAGGACTGTAGCGAACCTCCCCAACGTCGCTGATGAGCTCTCCTCTGCGGTTCAGGACGTCTGCTCTGCGGCCGCCCGCTTGACGATTGGAGCGACGGCAAGGATGCGCCAGTTGCGGTCATTGGGTGACGGCCGGATTCCGGACATTCCTCAGCCGGGACGAAGGTCCGGTTTCCAGTCCACTAGCCACGGCTTAATCCGACCCACCGCGGACGTTTAGTGGGTCTGCTGCTTCATTGGCTAACAACCGCTGCAGCAAGTCCTAGGCTCAGCCATCTCCTCGATGCTGACGGAGTCTGGACCGGGTCCATGCCCGCGGTGACCAGGTCTCAGACTCTGGTCGAGCTAGTCGCGTGCGTCATCTACATCCGAGCGCTGCCCAAACTGAGATGACGAGGCCCGCAGGCCACTCAGGCGCGCTCTTTGAACTCACGGCGGTCGCTGGCCGCTACGCCGTAGCGTTCCCATCATCGCCCGAGGCGCCACGCAGGATTTCAACGCCACCCTTGATGGCAATCCCAGCGACCAGCATGCCAACCACCAAGTCTGGCCAAGACTGGTTCAGCCACAAAACCAAAGCCCCGGCGATCAGAATGCCGCCATTGGAGGCAAAGTCGTTCAGGCTAAAAATCTCAGCCGCCTGCATGTTCACATCGCCCGACGTGTCACGCCGCAAGATGACGAGACAGCTCAGGTTCACGGCAGCTGCGACGAGGGCCAGCCCCATCATGGTCCAGCCGACAGGCTCAGTGCCGAACCACCATCGCCGCGTAACATCGACCAGCACCCCTGCAGCGAACACCAGCAAAAGGATGCCTGATAGACGCGCCGCGCGACGCTTCCAGACGACATTGCGCCCAATCGCGATAAGGCTGATCAGATAGACAACAGAGTCCGACGCATTGTCGACCGCGTTGGCCAACAGCGCGCTGGAGTCAGCCAGGATGCCGCCGACACCGAGCCCCAGGAACAGAAGCGCATTGAGGATCAGAACGACCAGCAACGTCCGCCGTTGCTGCTCGTTCGTCGAGATCGGTTTGCTCAATCTTCCAGTCCTTCAGAAGCTCGATGCCGAACGGCCTTGGCGGCGAAGGTCGGCAGTACAAGCAGGGTCAAAGCCGTCGCGGTCAGAAGACCACCAATGACAACAGTCGCGAGCGGCTTCTGCACCTCGGCGCCGGCGCCATGCGCCAAGGCCATGGGAATGAAGCCGACGATAGCGACCAGCGCGGTCGTTAGCACCGCGCGCAGTCGGCTTGCGGCGCCTTCGATCGCCGCCATATGGGCGGACAATCCCTCGTCAAGCCGTTGGCGGATGGCCTGCAAAAGCACCAGCCCGTTCAGGGTGGCCACGCCGGACACTGCGATGAAGCCGACGGCCGCCGAGACGGAGAATGGCATGCCCCGCAACAGGAGCGCCAAGGCCCCGCCGACGAGGGCCAGCGGCACGCAGGCGAAGACTAGGCCAGCCTCCGCGAACGAACCCAGGGCCACGAACAACAACACACCAATCAAGACGAAGACGACCGGGATGACCAAACCGAAGCGCTGCTCAGCCCGCTTCAGGTTTTCGAACTGACCACCCCAATCCAGATAGACCCCGGCTGGAAGTTCGATCTCCGCCACCCGGTTCTGGGCCTCAGCGACGAACCCACCCAGGTCGCGGCCGCGAACATTCGCCTGGACCACCATGCGGCGGCTGCCGTTCTCGCGGCTGATCTGGTTTGGGCCCTCGCCGGTCTGGATCCGCGCCACCGAGGACAGCGGCACGATGACGCCGGTGTCCGAAACGATCGGCAGGGCCGCCAGCGCCGCCGGGTCGTTACGGGCGTCGTCGGGCAGGCGGACGACGACGTCGAAGCGGCGGTCGCCCTCGAAAATGCGCCCGGCCTCGGCGCCGCCGATGCCGATCGAAACCGCCTCGCTGACGTCCGCTGCCGACAGTCCGTAGCTGGCGGCGGCGATGCGATCGACGCCGACGGTCAGGGTGGGCAGGCCGGAAGCCTGTTCCACCCGCACGTCCGCAGAGCCGGTCGTCTCACGCAGAGAGGCCGCCACCTGATCCGCCACGCGCTGAAGCGTGTCGAAGTCGTCGCCGTAGACCATGACGGCCAGATCGGTGCGGACGCCGGAGATCAGCTCGTTGAAACGCAGTTCGATCGGCTGGCTGAACTCGAAATTATTGCCGATTTGCTGGGCCGCGACACCTTCGATCCGCTCGATTAGAGCCTCCTTTTCGAGGCCTTGATCGGGCCAGTCCTTCCGATCCTTCAGCACGATGACACTGTCGGAAATATTTGGCGGCATCGGGTCCACGGCCGCCTCAGCCGTGCCGGTGCGAGAGAACATGGTCTCCACCTCCGGCTGGGCCGAAATGGCGCGCTCGAGCGCCATCTGCATGGCTAGAGACTGCTCCAACGAAGCCGAGGGCACGCGCAGCGCCTGCATGGCGATGTCGCCTTCGTCGAGTGTCGGGATGAACTCGCGCCCCAGTGACATGAAGGAGACGGCGCCGATGACGAGGGTGGCGACCGCCGAGATCAGCACGATCTTGGGCCTTGCGACCGCCGCCTCGATAGCGGGCTCGATAAACCGGCGGGCGAACTGCAGGATGCGGGTCTCGTGTTCGACGGCCTGTCCATCAGTACCGACGTGAACGGACTTGGGATCGCGCACGAGCAACGCCGTCATGGCGGGCACGAAGGTGAAGGAGAAGATGAAGGCTCCGACCAGGGCCAGCATGACAGTGGCGCCCATGGGCTGGAACGTCTTGCCCTCGACGCCTTCCAGCATCAGCAGCGGCGCAAACACGAGCAGGATTATTAGCTGGCCGAAGGCGGCGGGCTTGACCATCTGGCGCGCGGACTGGACCGCGACGTCCAGACGCTCATGCCGGGTGAGCATCCGCCCGACCGCCGCGCGACGTTGGGTCAGCATCAACAGGGTGTTCTCGATCACGACGACCGCCCCATCGACCATCAGGCCGAAGTCGAGGGCGCCCAGGCTCATCAGGTTTCCGCTGATGCCGAACCGGTTCATGCCGATGACGGCGAACAGGAAGGACAGCGGGATCATCAGGGCGGTTATCGTTGCGGCGCGAATGTTGCCGAGCAGCAGGAACAGCACGACCACGACCAGAAGCGCCCCCTCGGTCAGGTTCCGGGCCACGGTCGAGATGGTCGAGTTGACCAGTTCGCTGCGGTTCAGCACCGGCAGGGCGACGATGCCCGGCGGCAGGCTGTCGTCCACCTCCGCCAGCCGTTCGGCGGCGGCCTGGGCCACGGTCCGGCTGTTGCCGCCCGCGATCATCAGGGCCGTGCCGAGAACCGCTTCGTGCCCGTCTCGGCTGGCGCCGCCCAGGCGCGGGGCCTGACCGATCTCGACCGTGGCGACGTCGGCGACCCGGACGACCAGACCGCCACGATTGACGACCGGGGCCTGAGCCAGATCGTCGATGGTCAGCGCCAGGGCATCAGTGCGGACGACCAGGGCCTCGCCCGCGCGCTGGATATAGCCAGCGCCGGCCTGGGTATTGGCGCGCTCGACCGCCTCGACCAGATCGGCGAGGCCGAGGCCATAGGCGGCAAGCTGCGAGGCATTGGGTCGGACGGCGTATTCCTTGACGTAGCCGCCGACCGTATCCACCCCGGCCAAGCCGGATGTGGTTCGCATCTGCGGCGCGATGATCCAGTCCTGGACCGTGCGCAGATAGGTCGCGCGCTGTTCGGGCGTGGTCAGTCGCTCGCCCTCGGGCGTCAGATAGACCCCGCCCGCCTGCCACCCCGGCTGGCCCGGTCGGGCCAAGGTTTCGGTCGTGAACGGCACATAATCGACCGTCCACATCAGCACCTCGCCCAGGCCCGTGGTGATCGGCGACAGGCCGGGCTCCACGCCTTCGGGCAGGCCCTCCGACGCGGCAGCGAGCCGTTCGGCGACCTGCTGGCGGGCGAAGTAGATGTCGGTCTGGTCGGTGAAGATCGCGGTGATCTGGCTGAAGCCATTTCGCGACAGCGACCGGGTGCTAGTCAGGCCTGGGATGCCGGCCAGGGCAGTCTCCAGCGGATAGGTGACCTGGCGCTCGATCTGCTCGGGCGCGAGGGCCGGGGCGACCGTTGTGATCTGCACCTGACGGTTGGTGATGTCGGGCACCGCGTCGATGGGCAGCTTGGTAAGTTCGAAAAGACCCAGGGCCGCGACAAGGCTGACGGCGATGATGACGAACCAGCGGAACCGGACCGACGCTTGGATGATGGCTGTAAACATGGTCGTCGCCCCTAGTGGCCGTGCTCGGCCTCGCCCTTGGCGAGTTCGGCTTTCAGGAGGAAGGCGTTAGCCCCGGCGATGCGTTCGGCCCCGGTCAGGCCGCTCAGGATCTCCGTGCGATCTCCCGCCTGCCGACCCGCGAGGACCGGAACGGCCCGGAAGCCCTCAGCGGTGCGAACGAATACGACGTTGGCCCCCTCGACCGTCTGCACGGCCTCGGACGGAACGGTGAAGCCGCCGACGGCCTGGCCGGTGACGATGCTACCGGACACCGCCGACCCCGCCGGGGGCAGCACGCCTCCCGTCGGACGCGCGCGAATGACGGTCGCGCCGCTCTCGGCGCCGGCTCCGGCGGCGACGCCGGTTACCACGGCGTCGAACTCCCCGGCTGGTCCCTGCACCCGAATAGCGCTGCCCGCGCGCACCTGGGCCGCGAGCGCCGGCGGGGCGTTGAAGACGATCTCGACCCGCGCGGGGTTGGTGACCTCTGCGATCACCCCGCCCTGGGCCGCGAAACCGCCCGGCCCGACCTGGACACTGGTGACCACGCCCGAGATGGGGCTCGTCACGCTCAGCCGACCGGAGGCGTTGGGCGATCCGGCCGCCGATGCGCGGGCGCGGGCGGCACGGGCCGCCGCCTGGGCGCTGAGCGCCTGGGCATGGGCGACCTCGGCATCGCGACGGGCCACGACGCCCTGATCGGCCAAGCTCTCTTCGCGACTGTGCGCCTGTTCGGCGGCGATGGCGTTGGCCTCGGCCGCATCGGCGTCAGCGCGAAGGCTGGCGGCGTCGCCGCTGAAGAGAATGGCCAGAGACTGCCCGGCGCGCACGGACTGGCCCGGCGCGACCAGAACGCGCTCAACCCGTCCGCCGACGGACGCCGCGACGGCGGCCTTGGCGTCGATCATCGGTTCGACCCGGCCCGACAGGCGGGTTTCGCCGCCGCCGCCGCCGGTCACGGCGACGATCGCGATGTTGGCGGCGGTAATCTGGGCCGCCGTCAGCACGACGACCCCTTCTTCGCCGCCCTCTTCCTCGCCCTCGGCGTGCTCGCCTTCCTCCTCGGAATGTCCGGCTTCACCCTCCGCCACCGGAGCCTCGGCGGGTGGGCGGGTCATGGCATAGAGCCCGGCGCCGCCCAGGACGACGACGGCGGCGACCCCGGCCATCAGCCAAGTCTTGTTGATCGGTGATGTGCGTTTCATAGCGATGTTCCAAATGGGGCGCGGCCTTGCAGGCGCGCCAGGTCGATTTCGGCCCGGACCCGCGCAAGGCGGGCGTCCACGGCGGCGTTGCGGGCGGCGATGAGGGCGGCGCGGGAAGACCGCAGTTCGAGTTGGGAGATGCGTCCCGCCTCGAACCCGATCCGCGAGAGGCGATAGGCTTCCTCCGCGGCCGTGACGCCGGCGTCGCTGGCGGTGACGCGGCTGACGGACGCTCTCAGACGCGCTTCGGCGGCGTTGCGATCCGCCTCCGCTTCCTGACGCGCGCCCATCAGACGGGCGTCGGCGGCGCGGAAGTCCGCCTGGGCGGCTTCGATATTGCCCCGGTTCCGGTCGAACAGCGGCAGGGGGACGCTAAGCCCGAACGTCAGGGCGGTCGCGTCCTCGGCCTCGTAGCGACGCACCCCGACCGAGGCGCGGACGTCGGGCCGGGCGCGGATGCGTTCGACCTCGATCCGGCTTTCGGCCGCCGCCCGCTCGGCCTCGGCCACGCGGACCTGCGGCGTCGCGCCGGGCATCGCGCTCGCCGAGGCCCTGCGCGCCCGCGGCCACGACGCGCGGCTCTTCATCTCGCAGAAGAAGGTCGACGCGCGCCTCGTCGAAAAATACCCGCACCTCACCTG
>JBKBXN010000115.1:0-9251 GCA_046314055.1 Brevundimonas sp. | reverse complement strand
CTGGTGGCCCGGCGCGCCTTCCATGCCGACCGCGACGCGCGGGGCGGTGTCGTTCCAGTCGCGCAGCTCGGCCGGGTCATACTGGCCGTATTCGCCCAGGCCCGTCGCCGAGCGCGACGGGTGGTTGGCGATCACCACGGGCCGGTCGTTCAGCCCGTCCATGAACCGCAGGGCCTCCACCATGCGCGGCTCCTGATCGCGGGCGGGGTCGTTGGGCCAGGCTTCGCGCTTGGCGAAGCGGCTTTCGAGATCGCGCAGGGTGTCGCGCTCGGCCTCGGTGCGCGGCAGGATCAGGCTGGAGTGATCGCCGCCGGGGGTGTCGAACTCCATGCCGTAGAAGAGCAGCAGGTCGGGGATTTCCCGCCGCGCCATCAGCAGTTCGGGATAGGCCTGTTCGGCGTTCAGCTTGGAATGGTTGGGGCCGCCGTGATCGGTGGAGACCATCCAAGCCAGGCCGAAACGATGGGCCATACGGGCGTTCTGGGGGATCGGATAGACGGCGTCGCCGGCGATGATCGCCGTGGGCGGGGCGTCCGGGTTGGCCGGATCGGGCGTATAGCCGACGCTGTAGCGGCTGTGGACATGGTGGTCGCCGGCCAGCCAGGTGCGCGCTTCGTCCGTGGCGACGGCTGCAGCGGGCGCGACCGGCTGGAGGCGAGCCGGATGGTGGTGATCGTGGCCCTCGTGCGCAAAGGCCGGCGCGGCGACAACGATCAGGGCGATCAGGATCGCGGCGTGAGGGCGAAGGGTCATGCGACGGGGTCCGGCAGGGTTCGACCCGGCCTAGCGGTTCCATATGACAGACTGACGAAAAGCGGGTGCGACAGATGGCGCCCCGGACGGGGTTGAGGGGGATGGATGCTGCCGCTTTCTGGCAGCAGGTCTGCTAGGATCGCGTCGTGTCCCGGTCCGAACGCCTTCTCGATCTTCTGAACGCCCTGCGGCGACGTCGCCGGCCGGTCAGCGGTCGTGCGCTGGCCGAGGAGATGGGGGTCAGTCTGCGCACCCTGTATCGCGACATCGCCAGCCTGCAGGCCCAGGGGGCGACGATCGAGGGGGAGCCGGGGGTCGGCTATGTGCTGAAGCCTGGCTTTCTGCTGCCGCCGCTGATGTTCACGCCCGAGGAGGTGGAGGCCCTGGTGCTGGGCTCGCGCTGGGTCGCCGACCGGGCCGATGCGCGGATGCGCGAGGCGGCTCTGGGCGCGCTGGCGCGGATCGCGGCGGTGGTGCCGCCGGACCTACGCGACGAGATGGAGACCTCGGCCTTGCTGGTCGTGCCCGGCGCGCCGTTTCCGACCGATCTGGTCGATCCCGCCCTGCTGAGGAAGGCGATCCGCACAGAGCGGCGGCTGAGGCTGTGTTATCGCGACGAGGCGGGGGCGGCGTCGGAACGGGTGGTCTGGCCCTTCGCCCTGGTCTTCTTCGACCGGGTGCGGCTGCTGCTGGCCTGGTGCGAGCTGCGGCAGGATTTTCGCAGTTTTCGCACCGATCGGATCGTCGAAGCCGAGGTGACGGAGGCGCGCTATCCCGCCCGCCGTCAGGCCCTGCTGAAGACCTGGCGCGAGGCGCAGGAAAAACGGGGTGAGGCGGGATCATGCTGACAGGAACTGGCAGTAGTCCGGTCTAGGTTTGTTCTCGTAGAAGGCGGAGGGCGAACATGACTGACATCGACGACATTCTTCTGGCGGTGGCCGATCCCGAGGCCAGCGCCCGCTTCTATTCCGGCCTTCTGGGGCGCCGTCCCTTGATGGCCGGGCCGGACCGCGCCCTGTTCATGATGCGCTCGGGCCGGGCGCTGGGCCTGATGCGGCGGGCCGGCGCTGAGGCGGGCGAGGGGCGCGAGCTGGAGTTTCCCCTCGAAGACCCGGCCGCCGTCGAACAGGCCCATATCGACTGTTGGGACCGGGGCGCGCGCATCCTGATACCCCCGACGGAGATGGATGACGGGCGCGGCTTCGTGGCGCGCGACCCGGACGGCAACCGGCTGAGGGTGTTCGCGGCGGCGTGAGGCGGCGCGTGTTCGAACACGCGCCGCCCAGCGGTCATTTGCGCACGTACTTGTTCAGGAAGGTCAGATAGGCGTCCTGGGCGGTGATGCGATTGTCGCGGCGGGTGAAGCCGTGACCCTCGTTGGGGAAGAGGACGTATTCCACCGGCACGCCGTTGGCGCGGACGGCGGCGACCAGTTCGTCGCTCTCGACCTGAAGCACGCGGGGGTCGTTGGCGCCCTGGACGACCAGCAGGGGCTTGGTGATCCCCTCGGTATGGAACAGGGGCGAGATGCGGCGGTGGCGCTCGGCGTCGGTCGCGGGGTCGCCCATCTCGTCATACAGGGCGATGCGGTTGGCGCCCCACCAGGCGGGGATGGACTCCAGGGTGCGCACCCAGTTGGTCACGCCGAAGATGTTGACGCCTGCGGCGAAGGCGTCTGGGTGGAAGGCCAGGGCGGCGGCGGTCATGTAGCCGCCGTACGACCCGCCCATCACCGCCACCTGGTCCGCGGCGACCCAGTCCTGCTGACGCAGCCATTCGCCGCCGGCGACGATGTCGCGCAGATCGGCCTCGCCGTGCTTCTTGTCGTCCATGTGGAAGAAGGTCTTGCCGTAGCCGGAGCTGCCCCGGTTGTTGGCGCCCAGCACCGCATAGCCGTGGTTCACCAGATGCTGGACCATGGCCGAATAGCCGCGCCGGGTCTGGCCGCCGGGGCCGCCGTGGACCAGGACAATGGCCGGGGCCGGATGGGCGGCCGAGGCCCCCTTGGGCTTGTAGAGAACGGCCGGGATCATCACGCCGCCTTCGCCGGGGTAGCGGACGATGGTCGCCTCGACCAGGACGTTCTCATTGATGGCGGGGTTCAGGGCGTGGGTCAGGCGGCGGGCCTGGCCGGTGGTCAGGTCGGCGACGAAGATGTCGGCCGGCGAGGTGTCGGACGAGACGGTGAAGGCGATGGTCTTCTCGTCTTCGCTGAAGCGCACATTGCCGATGTCGCCGTCGGGCAGGCCGCTCAGGGCGACAGGCCGGTTCGCGGTCGTGTCCAGCAGGGTCAGTTCCGTCTTGGCGTCGGCGTTCAGGCCCGAGACGCGGTAGCGGCCGCTGGGCGAATAGAAGACGAAGCTGACGTCCCAGTCGGCCTGGATCAGGGGCGCAACGGCGCCGGTCGCCAGATCATGGCGGAAGGCCTGCTGGAACTCCCCGTTCTGGTCGGTGCCGATCAGGACAGCTTTTGAGTCAGGGGTGAAGTCGTAGGCGGCGTAGGCGATATTGCCTTCATGCGGGGTCAGCAGCTTGGGCTCGCCCGGCTGGGTCAGGTCCGCCAGATAGAGGTCGTTGTTGGCGCTGGTCAGGGCCTTGTCCAGCACCAGCCAGCGGCCGTCCGGCGACAGGGCGGCGGGCGAGAAACCGCCGGTGTTCTCGAACACCATCCGATGCTCATAGGTGGCGGCGTCATAGGCGACGACGTCGAAGGCGGCGGCGTCGCGCCCGTTGGACATGACATAGAAGGTCTTGCCGTCGCGGCTCCAGCCCAGGAAGTCGGCCTTGACCTTGTCGCCCGGAGTCAGGTCGGTGACGGTTCCATCGACGGCGCGAACGAACAGGTGGCTGAGCTCGTCGCCGCCGCCGTCCTGGCTGAACAGGATGCGGGCGTCGCTCGGGAAATAGCTGACCGGGTTGGCGGCGCTGGTGGTCGAGGCGGTCAGGGCGACGGGCTCGCCGCCCGCGATGGGCAGGGCGTAGGCGTTGAACACCCCGGTCTTGTCCGAGCGGATCAGCAGGGATTTTCCATCGGGCGAAAAGGCCTTGGCCCCGCTATAGGCCAAGCCGTAGCTGGTCGTGTCGAAGAACTGTGCCGCCGTATAGGTGGGCGTGGCCGGCTGGACGGCGGCGGGCTGGGCCGCAGCCTCGGCGGCCAGCGCCGAGGCTGGAAGGGCGGCCGTGAGGGCCAGTACGGAAACCAGGCAGGCGGCGGTGCGCATCGGAACCTCTCGTCAGGGATGATGACCGTAAGAGGCGCCAGAAGATCACGGCGGATGCAGCCTGTCTCCGATTTAATCCGGCGGCCCTAAAGCGCCTCCAGGAAGGCGACGAGGTCGGCGCGCTCCTGCGGCGTAAGGTTCCGTTTGACCAGCAGGGGGTCGGTGGTGGGGAACAGGGGATCGTCCTTCTGGTCCGGGTCGGGACGGGGACGGGCGCCGCCGGCGTCATAGAAGGCGACCACCCCCTCGAGAGTCGGAAACAGGCCGTTGTGCATCCAGGGGCCGGTGCGGCTGATGTTCAGCAGGGAGGGCGTGCGGAAGGCGCCGACGTCGGCTTGGTCGCGGGTGACGTCGTAACGGCCCAGATCCTGGCGCGCGCGGCCATAGAAGCTGAGGCCCAGATTGTGGAATTTCTGGTCGCTGAGAAGAGGGCCGGAGTGGCAGTTGGCGCAGCCGGCCTTGGTGCGGAACAGGTGCAGGCCGCGCAGCTGTTGGTCGTTCAGGGCGTCGGTCCGGCCCGCAAGAAAGCGGGCGTACGGGCTGGAGCGGGGTTTCAGGGTGCGCTGGAAGGCGGCCAGGGCCTTGGCGATGCGATCGGTCGTGACCTCGGGCGAGCCGAAGGCCTGGGCGAAAGGGGCGGCGTAGGACGGGTCGGCCGCGATGCGGGCGGTGACCACAGGCAGGTCGGCGGCCATCTCCCTGGCGTCGACGATGGGGTGCAGGCTCTGCTCCTCCAGGGTTCTGACCCGACCGTCCCAGAACAGGCTGGTCGCCCAGGCGGCGGTCGCGACCGAGGGGGCGTTGCGCCGTCCCCTCTGACGGTTATGACCGAAGGAGGTGCGGAGGCCGTCGGCGAAGCCCAGCTCCCGCGCATGGCAGGAGGCGCAGGCGATCTGGCCTGAGGCGGACAGTTTCGGATCCTCGAACAGGCGCTGGCCCAGGGCGGCCTTTTCCGGCGTGGTCGGATTGTCGGCCGGTTCGGGCGCCGGGGGCAGGGAGGCGAACTCGGCGAAGGTCGCGCCCTCCTCCAGGACGGGCCGCGGCCAGGTCTCGGGCGCGCCGGCGTAGGCGAACCGAAGCTCGCTGTCCGAGGACGGCGTCTGGACGCGCGACACCGCCGCCCCCACGCCCAGATGGAGCGCGAGGACGGCGATGACGAGGGCGGTGATGTCGCGGGCGGGGTTCAACTCTTCAGTACTTGTACTTCAGCGTGACCCAGATGTTCCGGCCCAGTTGATAGGGCTGGGTGGTGGCGGTCGAGTTGTTGCTCCGGATCGTGTCGAAGAGGTTGTTAACCCGCAGGTCCAGGGTCGTCGTGCCGAACTGGGTGCGGGCGATCTCGGCTTGGACAGACAGATTGGCGTCGACGGAGGCGTCGTAAGTGATCGGGCCATAGACGGCGTAGCGGGCGCCCTCGACGGTCATGGTTTCGCCGGTCGCTTCAACTCGGGAAAACTCGTCGCGGAACCGGGCATTGAGATTGGTCAGGACACGTCCGCCGAGCCAGGACGAACCCCAGTCCGCATTGATGACGATCGGCGAGGCGAAATCCTCGCGCTGGTTGTCGGACAAGGCTTCGAACAAGGAGACGACCCGGCCGTTGTAATAAACCAGCTCAGCACCTTCGAGATCGTCGCTTTCTTCGAAGAAAGTCAGGTTGGTCGACTGGGCACGCGAGAAGTTGGTGTTCAACGCAAGGCTATGACGTCCGAAGTCTCGGTTCCATTCTAGCGAAAGCCCGCGATAGTCGGAGTGCCCGTCATTGTTCGGCGTGGTCACCAGCCGTGAGCGGGTTTGGCCCAGTTCGTTGACATAGTTCTCACGGACGGCCGTCGTGGAGAACTGGTCCTTGCCATCGCGGAGTATGCCCTTGATCCGATAGCGACCTCCCAGAAGATCGCCCTGGATGGCCGCAGTCAGTTCGTCGGAATACGGGGTGGCGAGATCATATTGGGAAAAGCGGGTCGCTGTGGTGTCGCCAGTCTGAAACCATGTGTCGCCCCAGACGCCGTCGACGGCTTCACGTTCGTACTGCAGGGTCTGCAGGCCGTTCTCGCGCACCGCATAGCCCAGGAAGGATTGGCGATAGTAGCGGTTCGCCCCGATCGTCGCCGTCATCCCCCACCAGGGCAGGTCGCGGGCGACCGACAAGCGCGGCGCTAGGTTGTGGTTCTCCAGATAGGATTCATAATCGTACCTCAGCCCGGCCCTGACCTGGAAGCCGGACCAATCGAAGGCATACTCGCTCCATAGTCCGTAGGTCTGTACTGCGGTTTCGCTGCGATAGGCCTGATAGACTTGATGGCGGGTCAGGACATACGAACCGGTCACACAGGTCAGCGGATCCTCGTTAGGATCGGCGCAGACGATGTCAGGGGATACGACGCCAGTTTGCCAGTTGTGATTGGTCTGCGGGCGATTCTTCATGACCTCGGTTTGGGCGAAATCCAGGCCCAGCTTTAGCTCGCCGCCGCCCAACGGCTGACGCCAGTCTGCCTTCAGCCCGTAATCCTTCTGATTTTGGTCGATGTCGCCCAAGCCGCCGGTAGTGCAGTTGGTGTTTGTGCACCAATCGATCTCTTCGGCGCTGCTCGGCAGACTGTACTGGACATCGGGGGCCTCGCGGCCGCTATCCAGATCGGCATAGCTGACTTGGACGCTCCAGTCGGCGTCGCCGCGCCGACCGCGCAATCGCCCCTTGGTGGTCAGCCCGCCGCCCTGTTGATACATCAGGGCGTTGATCGCGGCGGGAGAGGCGTTGGTGCTTTCATAAGGGCTCCAGTTGATCTGGCCGTCGAAGGTCAGATCGTCGGCGATGTCGTACTCCGCCTTCAGCAGGAAATTCTCCGCCTTGCTGGACTGCCCGAAGTTTCGGTCCAGGTAGTTGGCGTTCCGGTAATAGGTGACCTCGGAGTCGGAATAGCTGTACGCAGCGAGCAGACGCAGCCGTTCGTTGACGGGTAGGTCGACGGTAAAGCCGTAACGGCTCTTCTCGTAATCAGGCGCTTCGGGCGCGTCGTCGCCAAGTTCGCGGCGGACCGCATCCGGCATTCGGAAGCTGGCCATGTCGGTCCGGGTCATGCCGTAATAGGCGGTGACGCCGAAGACTGCGGCCGGCGTGCGTGTTTCCACGTCGACCACTCCACCCAGGAAGCCGCCATATTCTGCTGAGACGTTTGAATCGAGCAGGGTGATCTTTCCGATCAGGCTGGAATCGACCCAAGTTCCCTGAGGCGACCCCCCGGCGACTTCGTCGATGCCTAGAAGATTGCCGGGCTCATAGAGTCGTGAGTTCACGCTCACCCCATCCAGAATGAACTGGTTGTCCAACGGACTAGCGCCGGCGATGGATATCTGGGCCGGACGGATGTCTTGGACGCCTTCGCGGGTCGCCATGCCCTCGTCGTTGCTGAACTGCACCGTCGGGGCCAGCTTCAGCAACTGATTGCCGTCGCCGGAGCCGGGGGCGCGGTCGCGGATCGACTCAGCGCTGAAGGTGGTCTCGCCGGAGTTGATCGGGGCGCCGTAGCTGTAGGCGGTGGAGGCGCGGGACTCGTCGGTGACGACGACGGTGGGGATGGCGGCGTCGGTTTGATCCGCCTGATTCTGCGTCTGACTCTGAGCCTGAGCGGCGCCGGCGAGCAGAAGAGCCGCCGCGCTGGCGGATGAGACGAGTGCGATACGCATGGTGATGAACCCCAACCCTATTGAAGGGGACGCGGGGTACGCGCGACACAACTGAATTGCAACTCATTCTCAGTTGCGTTCTCAAAAATCCGGTTCTATTCGGTCGGCATGCCGTCCAAGTTTGTTTCCTCGTTCGCCAAGGCGGTGACCGGGCTGGTTGTCGCGGTCGTCCAACTCGGTCTGCTGGCGGCGCTGGCGGTCGAAGCCGTCCATCCGCCCGCGTCCGACCGGGGCGGGGCGCCGGTGATTGAGCTGACGCTGACGCCGCGAGCGGCCTTCGACAGCGAGAACGGATCGACGGACTCAACGGCGGTCAAGGCTGCGGGGGCCGCAGAGACGGCCCGCAAGTCGACGCCCAGCACGGCGCCTGTCCTGCCCACGCGGCCTAGGGTCAGCCTAACGCCGGTTCTTGCGCTGGAGACGACGCCCGTCGCCGTCCTGACCTCGGTCGCCTCGACGCCGCTCGCCACGGTCCAGATCGAAGGGACGCCCCGGGGAGCGGCGGGGACGGACGGCGCGCGGGACGCGCGGCGGGGCCTGACGAGCGGCGGCGCGGCGGCGACGTCCGGCGCCAATGCGGGCGCCCAGGTGGACGACTATTACGCCCAGGTCCTGCGGTGGGTGGAGACGCACAAGCGGCACCCCGGCGGCGTCACCGGCGTGGTGACGGTGGCCTTCACCCTGGACCGGCGAGGACGGGTCAGCGACGAGCGCGTACTGACGGGCAGCGGCCGGGCCGCGCTGGACGCCGCGACCCTGAGCCAGATCAGGGCGGCCCAACCCTTTCCCCGACCGCCTTCGGACACGACCTGGCGCACGCGCGAGTTCCGGGTGCGGCTGGACTATCGGCCGCGGGAAGGCGGACGATCCGCGCGCTGAGGTTCAGACCGCGACGGCCGTCGTGTCGCGGATGAAGCCGCCGCCCAGGACGCGGTCGGGATCAGCCGGGTCGTACAGGGCGCAGGCCTGACCGGGGGCGACGCCTTCCTCGCCCTGGTCGAAGACGATGCGAACGTCGCCGTCGACCAGGGCCAGACGGGCGGGGGAGGGCTGGCGGGTGGAGCGGACGCGGGCCAGCACGGGGAGGCCGGACGTGGCGGCCTCCTGGATCGTGGCTTCGTCGCCCAGCCAGTTGGTTTCTTCCAGCGTCAGGGACGCGGTCAGCAGGGCTTCGCGCGGGCCAACGATGACGCGGCGGGTTTCAGGCTCAAGCTTGACGACAAACAGGGGCTCGCCCACGGCGACGTTCAGGCCCCGGCGCTGGCCGATCGTGTAGTCGGTGATGCCGGCGTGGGTTCCCAGCACGCGCCCGTCCATGTGCACGATCTCGCCGGCCTCGCGGCCCTGCGGGCGCAGGCGGTCGATCAGGGTGCGATAGTCGCCCGAGGGGACGAAACAGATGTCCTGGCTGTCCGGCTTGGCGGCGATCTTCAGGCCCAGTTCGGCGGCGACGCCGCGGACCTGGGGCTTTTCCAGATCGGCCAGGGGGAAGCGCAGATAGTCGAGCTGGTCCGGGGTGGTGGCGAACAGGAAGTAGGACTGGTCGCGCGAATGGTCGATCGCCTTGCGCATCTGCGAGCGATTGCCGAC